>NZ_JBHXFL010000014.1:0-145423 GCF_042724095.1 Streptomyces sp. NPDC127100 | reverse complement strand
TCGGTTGTTTGGGGGGATTTTGGTGGTTGTTTGGGTTTGTTCTCCGTGGGTGAGGGTGTGGGCCGGGGGCATCTGGCCACCGGCCGCACGCTCTTCGACGGCTGGGCGAGCCTCGGCCGCTGGACCATGTGGTTCTTCGCGGTCTACGCCGTGATCTGGGGCTTCGTCTACGGCGCGGCGGCGATGTCGTCCAGCGCCCTGCCGCTCCAGGCCCTGTTCCCCGACGTGATGGACCTCGAGTGGTGGGGCGTGGCCTGCGGACTGACCGGCCTGGTCTTCGTCTGGTTCAACAAGTACGCCGTCTTCGAGAAGGTCATGACGGTCCTGGTGGGCGTCATGTTCGTGGTGACGGTCTACCTGGCCGTCCGGGTCACCCCCCATCTGGGCGACGCCTTCGCCGGCCTCCTCCCCGTCCTCCCGGACGAGAAGGACTCCGTCCTCAACACCCTCGGCCTGATCGGCGGTGTCGGCGGCACGATCACGCTGGCCGCCTACGGCTACTGGGTCAACGCCAAGGGCTGGACCGGCACCGGCTGGATGAAGGTCATGCGCCTCGACAACCGGGTGGCCTACGCCACCACCGGCATCTTCGTCGTCGCGATGCTGTTCGTCGGCGCCGAGCTGCTGCACTCGGCGAACATCGCCATCGCGAGCGGCGACAAGGGCCTGATCCAGCTCGGGGACGTCCTGGAGGACGAGTACGGCACCGCGACCGGCAAGCTCTTCCTGATCGGCTTCTTCGCCACCTCCTTCACCTCGCTGATCGGCGTCTGGCACGGCGTGAGCCTGATGTTCGCCGACTTCCTGGCCCGGCAGCGGGGCGAGCGGGAGGCGCGCGGCGACGAGCTGGCCTCGGGGCGCCGCGAACGCTCCTGGGCCTTCCGCGCCTACCTGCTCTGGCTCACCTTCCCGCCCGTCGTCCTGCTCTTCCAGGGCCAGCCCTTCCGCCTGATCATCATCTACGGCGTCCTGGGCGCCGCCTTCATGCCCTTCCTCGCCCTCACCCTGATCTGGCTCCTCAACTCCTCCCGCACGCCCCGGGCGTGGCGCAACGGCGCACTGAGCAACGGCATGCTCGCCGTCGCCGGCCTGCTGTTCCTGGTGCTGTGCGTGAAGCAGGTCTGGGACCAGCCGTGGTCGGAGTTCTTCTGACCCGGGCGGGCGGGATCAGCGCACCCGGTCCCACTTCGGGCTGAGCGCGATCCGCTCGAGCTGCTCCATGGTCAGCGCGGGGGCGTCACGGGTGGCGTCCTCGTGCTGGGCGCCGGTGTTGAAGGCGCTGACCACGACGCGGAGGCCGCCGGGCCGCATGGTGTCGACGGTCCACATCACGACCCCGGCGCCGCCCTTCTCGCCGGGCCCCTGCGAGGTGGCGACCCGGGTGCCGTCGGGTCGGGTCCCGGCGGAGCCGTAGAGCTGGTCGGCGACGTCCCGCATGTCGGGCTGCACGTTGATCTGGACGAGGCTACGGCCCTCGCCGTCGTCGAGGACGAGATAGCCGTACCCCGTCTCCTGGTCGCCGCGCGAGACGACGTCCGCCCCGTCGGGCAGCAGCGACTCCAGAGTCTTCCCGATCACCGCGCCCGACGCCTCGGGCTCGCGGGCCGGTGCCGCGGACGCCGCCGCCTTCTTCCTGGCCTCCGCCTTCGGGTCCTCGGGGATCGCGTCCACGACGCGGCGCCACACGTCGGCGGTGACGATCTCCCGCAACTGTGCGGGCGTCAGCGGCGGCCGGTCCCGGGTGATCGCGGCGTCCTTCTCCGCCGGCGCGTTCCACTCGCTCAGCGACACGTGCTGTCCCCGGGCCGTGACCAGCTCCGCCGACCACCACTTGGTGTCCACGCGCCGGTCGGGGTACTCATAGCCCTGGTAGACCATGAGCACCGAGCCGTCGGGCAGCCGGTCGGTGGTGCAGGCGTCGTACGGGACCATGGCCTTGTCCGGGCAGGTCGTCCGCTCCCGGACGTCCCGGCTGCCCGGCTCCAGCCGGTCGAGGCTGATGCCGACGGCCGCCGCGCCCCGGCCGTCGTCGAACACGAGGTGGGCGTACGGGGGCAGCCCCGGGCCGGTGCCCTGGGCCTGCTCCCCGCTGACCTCGCCCTCGGGCAGCAGCTCCGTGAGGGCCCGGATGAGATCGTCCCCTGAGAATGACGCGGTGGGCGCGGGGCTCGCGGCGGTGGCCTTCGGCGCTGCCGCCGGGGTCGCCCCCCGCGCCCCGGCGGGGTCACCGCCGTCCGGCAGGAGCAGCGCCCCGCCGACGCCGATCAGGGCGATGCCGGCCGCCCCGCCGAGCACACCGGCCCGCCGCCGCAGCCGGGCGCGGCGCCCGCGGGCCCGGCCACCGGCGGCCAGCGCCGTCCGGTCGGTGTCGAAGCCGTCGCCGGCCTCGCGCAGGGCGGCGGTGAGCCGGTCCTCGAAGGGATCCTGGTGCTGGGTTCCGGGCATGGCGAACCACCCTTTCGGCAAGGTGAGAGGAGAGAGGCGGGGCGGAAGGGGCGCGTCAGGGTCTGGCGTACTCCGCGAGGTCCTCGCCCAGCAGCTCCCGCAGCCGGCCGAGCGCGCGCGAGTACCGGGTCCGCACGGCCGCCGAGCTGACGTTGAGCACGTCGGCGGTCTGTTCCACGGAGCGGTCCTCCCAGTACCGCAGGACGATGACGGCCCGGTCCTTGGCGGGCAGCCGGGCGAGCGCGGCCAGCAGGGTCAGCCGCAGCGGCGCGTCCCCGTCGGCGGTGCCGGGCAGGTCGGGGAACACGTCCGTGGCCCGCTCGCCGCTGCTGCGCCGCCGCTGGTGGGCGAGGAACGCCCGGGTGAGCACGGTCTGCGCGTACGCGGCGGGGTTCTCGGCCCGGGACACGCGCCCCCAGCGGACGTACAGCCGGCCGAGGGCCTCCTGCACGAGGTCCTCGGCCAGATGCGTGTCCCCGGCGGTGAGCAGACACGCGGACCGGTACAGATGCCCGGCCCGCGCCCCCGCGAACTCGGCGTAGTCGTCCGCCCGCCCCTGCCCCATGCGACACGTCCCCCTGCGCTCGTCCGGTACTGCCTTCACCTCATCGATGCGGCGGGGCACGGAAAATGTTTTATGCGGTGCGCGGGGCGTTCCGGCGCCGGAGACGACACCGCCCCCGCCCACGTCGCCGTGGGCAGGGGCGGGCGCGGATCCGTACGGGCTACGGCAGCGCGTGCACGTGCGCTCCCACCGCGTTCGACCAGGCGTTGCCGGACGTCGCGTCCCAGTTCGTGGACCAGGTCATGGCGCCCCGCAGCGACGGGTACGTCCTGGACGGCTTGAAGGTGCCGCAGTTCGTGCCCTTGGTCAGGCAGTCGAGGGCGTTGTTCACGACGCTCGGTGCCACGTAGCCGCCGCCGGCGGCGCGGGTGGAGGCCGGCAGGCCCAGCCCGACCTGGGACGGGTCGAGGCCGCCCTCCAGCTGGATGCAGGCCAGGGCGGTGAGGAAGTCGACGGTGCCCTGGGAGTACACCTTGCCGTCGCAGCCCAGCATGGAACCGCTGTTGTAGTACTGCATGTTGACGACGGTGAGGATGTCCTTCACGTTCAGCGCCGTCCTGAAGTACCCGCCGGACGTCGACTGCATGTCGATGGTCTGCGGAGCCATGGTGAGGACCATGTCCGGACCGGCCTTGGCCGACAGGGCGCGCAGGGCCTGCGTCATGTACGTCGGGTTGAGCCCGTTCTCCAGGTCGATGTCGACGCCGTCGAAGCCGTACGTCTGCATCAGGGAGTAGACGGAGTTCGCGAAGTTGGTCGCGGAGGCGGAGTCGTTGACCGAGACGGTGCCCTTCTCGCCGCCGATCGAGATGATGACCTTCTTCCCGGCCGCCTGCTTGGCGCGGATGTCCGCCTTGAACTGGTCGACGGTGTAGCCGTTCAGCCCGGCCGAGTCGAGGTTGAAGGTCACGGCGCCCGGCGTCGCCGTCGCGTCCGCGAAGGACACGGCGATGATGTCGTACTGGGCGGAGACGTCCGAGATCTTCTGGACGGCGGCACCGTTGTTGAAGTTCTGCCAGTACCCGGTGACGGCGTGCTTGGGCACGTCACCGCCGCCACCGCCGTTGCCGGGGTCCGCCGTACGGGCCGTCACGGCCGCCGACCGGGCGGACTCGCCGGCCGCGTTCGTCGCCGTGACCTGGAAGGAGTACGACGTCGAGGCCGCGAGGCCGGTCACGGTGGCCGAGGTGCCGGTCACGGCCGTCACCTTGGTGCCGTCGCGGTAGACGCTGTAGCCGGTGGCGCCGGACACCGCGTTCCAGGCCAGCGAGGCGGAGGAGGGGGTCGTGCCGGAGACGCTCAGCCCGGCCGGGGCGGCCGGAACGGTCGGCTCGGGCTCCTGGCCGCCGCCGCCCCCGTCGGGGCCGTACACGGACACGTCGTCGACGTAGTACGCCGCCTGCCCGTACCAGCCGTGCGTGTACACGGACACCGAGGTCGTCGAGGCGCCGGTCCGGAAGCTCGTCGAGAGCTGCTTCCAGGAGGCCGAGTCCGGGGTCCAGGTCGACACGTCCGTCGTCCCGGTGCCGGTCACGCCCAGGTAGGAGTAACCGCCCTGGACCCACGCGCTCAGCGTGTACGTGGAGTTGGGCTGCACCTTGACCGTTTGCGCGCAGCGGGCGTTGTCCTGCCCGCCGGGCGTCGCCCTGAGCGCGGCGGTGCCGGAGTGCGTGGGGGAGGCGACGGTCGTACCGCTGTTCGCGGAGCAGGTCCAGTTGCCGAGGCCGGCCTCGAAGCCGGCGTTCCTGGCGTTGTTGACGTCCGCGGCGGACGCCTGGCCGACGGCGCTGACGGTGAGCGCGAGAGCGGCGGTCACGGCGCCGACCACGGACCCGACCCGTATCCGTCGATGTCCGCGCCGTCTGTGTACGGGCTCCACTGGGGCCTCCGGTGGGGAGTGGGGAGGAAGGGGGAGGAACGCACGGTGGCCACCGCTGACGTACAAGGTGGTCCAGACCAATTGAAGGTGTCAAGAGGTAGGTACGGACCAACTCGCGCGGCGAGCGCGGAAGATGGCCGCGGCGCCGACGGATGGCCGGGCGGCCCGCCCTTGGGAGCCCGTGCCGGTGGCGGATTGCTCGGACTGTCCCGGTTTGCCGTCTCTTGTGCGCCGTAAGTTCCCCCATGAGGTACAGAAACGCTGTTCTCCGGTCACAGACGCGTGGTTACAGTGCTCACGTAGTCACGCAGTGAAGTCGTCCGGGTGGGCCGAAGCGATACCGGCCGGCCCGGGGGCATGGGGAGACGGGGAGCCGCGCGTGCCAACTGCCATTGCCGTGACCAGTGCCGACATGGCACTGCCGCCGCAGGACGAACGGACCGTGCCCGCGGCCGTGCTCCAGGACGTAGGCCGGCGGCCGCTGGAGCAGGTGCTGGGCGAGATGCAGACGCTGGTCGAGCAGCACGGGCACGTGATCGTGGTCGGCTCGCAGGGCGTCTCACCGGAGGTGGAGCGGCGGCTGCACACCGTCCGGTCCCTGCTGGAGACCGACCGGATCGCCCTGTTCCGTCCGGCCCTGCCGCCGCTCGGAATCGCCGTACTGGCCCGCCAGTTACGGCAGCTCGCCTCCTGCGACCTCGGCCCCGGCGTCCTCGCCTCGGCCGGCCGGCTCCTCACCCACTACCTCCACTCCGGCGCGCTGCTCGGCTCCGTCGCCCGGCTCGACCGCGTCCCCGTGACGCTGAAGTCGCACGCCAAGTCGTGGATGCCGGGCAGCCAGTTCGGCGTCGTGGCCCACCCCGAGCCGCAGCTGGTGCGGATCGGCCCGGACGCGGCCCTCGCCGGACCCGAGTTCGGGACCTGGCTGCTGCACGCCAAGGGACAGCTCGCGTCCGACTGGGTCACCGGCACCCTGGCCCCGTCCTGGAAGGTCCAGGGGCTGCACGAGGCCCCGCTCCCCGCGGAGTCCTCCGCCTGGTGGGGGACCGGCAGGCTCACCGAGTTCTGCGCCTACCTGCCCGACCTGTCGGTGCTCTACCAGCTCGTCACCTCGGTGCGGCGCAGCAGCTGCCACTGGTGCGGCATCGACGTCATCGGCGACCGCTGCGTCTTCTGCTCCGCGACCCCGCCCGCCGACGACGCCCGCCCCGCCCCCGACCCCGGACCCCGCCGTGAGCTCCGACGCGGCAGACGCGCGCTCACCGGGTAGGCCCGCCCCGTTCAGCTCGTCCCGTCCTCCGTTCCGGCTCGACCGATTCCCCCAATGAGGTTGCACGGCCCATGAACTCCCGCCAGCGCCGCGGCATCATCCTGCTGATCCTGTCGGTCCTCTGCGCCCTCGGTGCCTTCGCCGGCGTGCTGTCCGTCATCGACGACGCGAAGTCCAAGGTCGGCCCCGAGGTCACCGCCTACCAGGTCAAGGGCGACGTGGCGCCCTACACGTCCCTCAGCGCGGACCAGTTCGAGAAGATCGAGATGCCCGAGCGCTGGCTGTCGGACAACGCGGTCACGGACCTCTCCCGGATCCGCGGCAAGATCGCCGTGACGACCCTCAAGAAGGGCTCGCTGCTCCAGAGCGACATGATCGTCGACCAGCCCGCCCTCCAGCCGGGGCAGCAGGAGGTCGCCATCATGATCGACGCCGCGACCGGAGTCGCCGGCAAGATCACGCCGGGCGCCACCGTGAACGTCTACGCCACCTTCGAGGGGGAACGCGAGGGCGCCCCCGACCTCTCCAGGATCATCGTGACGAACGCCAGGGTCATCGACGTCGGCGAACTCACCTCGCTCCAGCCCGGCGACAAGAGCAGCGACCGCCGGCCCACCGACGCGGTCCCCATCACCTTCGCCCTGTCCACCATCGACGCCCAGCGCATCACCTACGCCGAGTCGTTCGCCCAGCGGGTCCGGCTCGCGCTCGTGGCGCCGGGCAGCGGCACCACGGTCCCGGACAAGGACCGTACGTACGAACTCGCGAAGGACAAGTGAGAGGCCCGCATGCCCACGAGGATCCTGCCGGCAGGCGGCGACGCGGACGCCGTACGGTCCATCACGACCCTGCTCAGCCAGCTCCCGGACGCCGAACCCGTGGCCCCCGTGGCCGACTCCACCCAGCTCGTCGACACCCTCGCCCGGCTGGCCGCCGAGTCGGTCGACGAACTGCCCGAGGTCGTCGTGGTCCACGAGCGCATCGGCCCCGTCCCGGCGCTGGAGCTGATCCGCGAGGTGGCGCTGCGCTTCCCGGCCGTCGGCGTCATCCTCGTCACCTCCGACGCGAGCCCCGGCCTCTTCCAGGCCGCCATGGACTACGGCGCCCGCGGCCTGGTCGCCCTGCCGCTCGGCTACGAGGAACTCGCCAGCCGCGTCCAGGCCGTGGCCCAGTGGTCGGTGGGCGTCCGCCGGCACCTCGGCAGCGGCGGCGACGTGTTCACCGGCGCCGGCGGCACCGTCGTCACGGTCAGCGGAGCCAAGGGCGGGGTCGGGGCGACCCTGACCGCCGTCCAGCTGGCGCTCGCCGCCCAGGCGTCGGGCCGCGCCACCGCCCTGGTCGACCTGGACCTCCAGTCCGGCGACGTCGCCTCCTACCTGGACGTCCAGTTCCGCCGCTCCGTGGTCGACCTGGCCGCCATCAACGACATCTCGCCGCGCGTCCTGGCCGACGCGGTCTTCCGCCACGACACCGGCCTCGCCCTGCTGCTCGCCCCCGGCGAGGGCGAACGCGGCGAGGAGGTCACCGACCGCGCCGCCCGCCAGGTCGTCAGCGCCCTGCGCTCCCGCTACGAGGTCGTCGTCATCGACTGCGGCGCCCAGCTCGGCGGAGCGGGCGCGGCCGCCGTGGAGATGGCCGACACGGCGCTGCTGGTCACCACCCCGGACGTGATCGCCGTCCGGGGCGCCAAGCGGGCCGTGCGGATGTGGGACCGGCTCCAGATCCGCAAGGCCGAGGAGACGACCGTGGTCGTCAACCGGCACACGCGCGGTACCGAGATCCAGCCCCCGCTGATCCGCAGGATCACCGGCACGGCGGTCGCCGCCACCACCGTCCCCGCGGCCTTCAAGGAACTCCAGGGCGCCGTGGACTCCGGGCGCATCCACGAACTCGACGGCAAGAGCACCGTGAAGCAGGCCCTGTGGGCCCTCGCGGGCGAGCTGGAGCTGGTCGGGGCGGCCGGGGGCGACCGCAAGGGCGGCCGGTTCCGCAGCGACCGCGGGTCGGTGAGCCTCCGGCGCCGGAAGGACGGTGGGGGATGAGGACGCACGGCTTACTCGGCCCCGGCGGCCGCCACCGCGACCGCGGGCAGGTCACCATCGAGTTCCTCGGCATGACGCCGACGATCATCGTCACGCTGGTGGTGCTGTGGCAGCTCGTCCTCGTGGGATACACGTTCACCCTCGCGGGTAATGCTGCGGACGAGGCGGTACGCGCGGCGACGGCGGCCGGCCCGGGGGAGCGGCAGGGAGCCTGCCAGGACGCCGGCCGGGACAAGCTGCCGGGGGCCTGGGAGGGGGGCGCCGGAGTGGAGTGCGGCACCGCGAACGGATACGTCACGGCCGACGTGCGGCTCGAGGTCCCCATCCTCTTCCCGGGCACCGTCGGCTTCCCCTTCACCGTGCACGGGCACGCGGGGGCGGTCGAGGAGGAGGACGACTGACATGCCGTACCCCCACCGGAAGCGACGGGCCGGCGACCGCGGTCAGGTCGCCATCGAGTACCTCGGCTTCCTCCCGATCCTGATCATCGTGGCCCTGGCCGCCGTACAGCTGGGCCTCATCGCCTACACCGCCCAGCAGGCCGGCACGGCGGCCCGCGCCGGCGCGCGGGGGGCCTCGCTCCAGGAGAGCGCCCAGGAGGCCTGCACCACGGCGGTCAGCGACTGGCTGGCCGACGGCACCGACTGCCCGCCCTCGTACGGCGGCGACGAGGTGACGGTCACCGCCTCCGTCGCCATCCCCTCCGTCGTGCCGGGCTGGGACTTCGGCGACGCGACCAGGACGGCGACCATGCCGCTCGACCACCGAGCGGACGAGTGACGGCGTGAACGAGGAGCAAGGAGCACCGGACGCATGAGCCTGCGCGCACGCATCCACGCACCCGAGGAGCACGGCGGCCGGGGCGAGGACGGACACCTCGTCGCCTCCTACCGGGCCAAGCTCCTGGAGGAGATCGACCTCGCGGAGATGAGCTCGCTCGCCATGGCCGAGCGCCGGGCCCGGCTGGAGCGCGTCCTCGGGCACATCATCAGCCGCGAGGGCCCGGTCCTGTCCACGGTCGAGCGCTCCCAGCTGATCCGCCGGGTCGTGGACGAGGCCCTCGGTCTCGGCATCCTCGAACCCCTGCTGGAGGACGCCTCGATCACCGAGATCATGGTCAACGGGCCGGACTCGATCTTCGTCGAGCGCGGTGGCCGCGTGGAACAGCTCCCGCTGCGCTTCGCCTCCGAGGACCAGCTGATGCAGACCATCGAGCGGATCGTCTCCACCGTCAACCGCCGCGTGGACGAGTCCAATCCGATGGTCGACGCCCGCCTCCCCTCCGGCGAGCGCGTCAACGTCATCATCCCGCCGCTGTCCCTGACCGGCGCCACGCTCACCATCCGCCGCTTCCCGCGCTCCTTCACCCTGCAGGAACTGATCGGCCTCGGCTCGCTCGACGAGCACATGCTGTACCTGCTGGCCGGACTGGTGCAGGCCCGCTTCAACATCATCGTCTCGGGCGCGACGGGCACCGGGAAGACGACCCTGCTCAACGCCCTCTCCGGCCTGATCCCCGAGACCGAACGCATCATCACCATCGAGGACTCCGCCGAACTCCAGCTCCAGCAGGCCCACGTGATCCGCCTGGAGTCCCGCCCGCCCAACGTCGAGGGCAAGGGCCGGGTCACCATCCGCGACCTGGTCCGCAACTCGCTGCGCATGCGCCCCGACCGCATCGTCGTCGGCGAGGTCCGCGGCGGCGAGTCCCTGGACATGCTCCAGGCCATGTCCACCGGCCACGACGGATCGCTCGCCACCGTCCACGCCAACAGCGCCGAGGACGCCCTGATGCGGCTCCAGACCCTGGCCTCCATGTCGGACGTCGAGATCCCCTTCGTCGCCCTGCACGACCAGATCAACAGCTCCGTCGACGTCATCGTGCAGCTCACCCGGTTCGCCGACGGAGCCCGCCGCATCACCGAGGTCGCCCTGCTAACCAGCCACGGCGGCGAGCCCTACCGCCTGGCCACGGTCGCCCGCTTCAACGCCCGGCCGATGACCGCCGACGGCCGGATCTACGGCGCCTTCGAGTACTACCCCCTCCCGCGCCGCACCGCCGAACGCCTGTACATGGCGAGCCAGCCCATCCCGCAGGCCTTCGGCGTGGCCCACTCCGCGGAACAGCTCGCCACCCGAGAAGCCAGGTAGGACCGCCCGATGGAACTGCACACGCTCGTCACGCTCACCACCGGCATCACGCTGCTGACCTGCGTCCTGGCGGTCGTCGGCCTGCACTCCTACGCCGCGGGCAAGGCCCAGCGCGAGGCCCTGGTCGACCGTCTCTCCGCCACCGGGCAGCTCCCCTCCGCCGGGCGCAGGCGCCGCTTCCGCACCCTGGACCGCCGCCTGCGCCGCACGAAAGCGGGCCGGAGACTGGAACTGCGCCTGGCGGCGACCGGCCTGGACATCACCCCCGGCGAGTTCTTCGCCTGCATGGTCGCCGCGGTCGCGGGCCTGTGGCTGGTCGGGCAGGCCGCCCTGGCGCCGTTCTTCGGCCCGCTCGCGGGCCTGCTGGGCATCTGGGCGGCGCTCCAGTTCCTCACCTGGCAACGCCAGAAGCGCATCGAGAAGTTCATCAACCAGCTTCCCGAACTCGCCCGCATCCTCGCCAACGCCACCCAGGCCGGCCTCGCCCTGCGCACCGCCATCGGCATGGCGGCGGAGGAGCTGGAGGCCCCGGCCGGCGAGGAACTCGGCAAGGTGGCCGACCAGCTGGCCATCGGCTCCTCGATGGACGACGCCCTCGGCGAACTCGCCGAACGCCTCCCCTCCCGCGAGCTCGTCGTCCTGGTCACCACCCTCGTCCTGTCCAACCGGGCGGGCGGCCAGGTGGTCAGCGCGCTGCGCAACCTGACGGAGACGCTGGAGGAACGCAAGGAGACCCGGCGCGAGGTCCGCACCCAGCTCTCCCAGGTCAGCATGACGTCGTACGCCGTGCCGGTGCTGGGCGTCGGCTCGTTGTTCCTGATGAACGGGGTGAAGGACGGCGCCCTGGAGCGCATGACGGGCTCCCCGGTCGGCCAGGGCGCGGTGATCGTCGCCTTCGGCCTCTACGCCGTCGGCTTCGTCCTCATCCGCCGCCTGTCCCGCATCGACGTCTGAGGAAGGAGGAGCCATGGGACTGCTGCTCGCACTGGTCATGGGCCTGAGCGTCTGGGGCGCCTTCGCCGGCATCCGCATGTACCGGGCCGACGCCAAGCTCCCCGGCGACCTCGCCCTCGCCCTGGAGGTCGGCTCCACCCGCACCGGCGCCGTCGACTCCCTGGTCGACCGCCTGGGCATGCGCTACGCCCCCGCCGTCCAGCGCCTGATGGGCCCGGCCCTGGTCGCCAGGTACCGCCGCCGCATCGACCTGGCCGGCAACCCCGGCGGCCTGACCATCGACCGCTACGCCGCACGCCGCGCCGTCTACGGCTTCCTGGGCGCCGTCGGCTTCCTGGTCTTCCTCCTGCGCGGCCAGCTCCTCGTCGCGCTGCTGCTGCTGGCCTTCGGGGCGTTCTGGACCGAGGTGGGCATCTGGTCGGCGATCCGCATCCGCAAGGACGTCATCGAGCGCACGCTCCCCGACTTCCTCGACGTCCTGGCCGTCGTGGTCAGCGCCGGCCTCGGCTTCCGCCAGGCCCTGGACCGCGTCTCGATGCGCTACGAGGGCCCCTGGGCCGACGAACTGCGCATCACCCTGCGCCAGATGGACCTCGGCATGAGCCGCCGCCAGGCCTTCGCGGAACTGCGCCGGCGCAACGACTCCGAACAGGTGGCGATGTTCGTGACGGCACTCCAGCAGGGCGAGGAACTGGGCGCCCCCATCGTGGACACCCTGGTGTCCCTGGCCAAGGACATGCGCCGCACGGACGCCCAGAACGCCCGCCGCAAGGCTGCCCGGGCCGTCCCCAAGGCCACGATGATGATCACGACGTTCATGGTCCCGGCCACGATGATCCTGCTCGGCGCCGGACTGATCCTCGGCTCCGGCACGGACTTCGGAACGATCACGGGTGAGTAGGGGAGGACGGACGGCATGGCCACGACCAACCCACCGGCGAGGGACCTGACGGCACGGCAGCCGGACGACCGGCCCGCCCGCACGCCGCGCCGCCGCCGTCCGCCGCGGCCGGCCCCGCCGCTCGCCGCCCTGCCCGCGCCCCCGCCCGCCCGCACCGCCCACGGCCCCGCCCCGGACGCCCCGGCGACGCCCGTGCTGCCGCCGGGCCGGGCATCCTCGGGGCCGCCGCCGGTAACCCCTGGGCGCCCGGCACCGGACCGGCCGGCCGTCGACAGCGCCGTACGCCCGGACGCCGCGCCGGCCGCGGAGGGGCCGTCCCCCGGCCCCGGGGAGGCGACGGCGGCACCCGCGCTCACCCTCCAGGTCAACGCGCTGCAGGCCCTGTGCCGCCAGGTCTTCGGCTTCCGCCTGGCCATGATCGCGCTGGCCGCCCCCGCCGCCCTCCTCAACGCCAGCCCGGGCCTGGGCGCCCGCCTGGTCGGCGCCGCCGTGGTCGTCACCTTCATGGCCTCGTACGTCCTCGTCCGCGACTGGGAGCGCTTCGGCCCCCTCCTGCTGCGCCACCCCACGCTCCTGGCGGTGGACACGCTGTTCGGCTCCCTGCTCCTGATCTCGGCCGGCCCCGACACGACCCTCGCCTACGTCAGCGTCTGCACCCCGCTCCTCGCCGGACTCGTCTACGGCTGGCGCGGCGCGGCCGTCTTCGCCTCCCTCCAGTCGCTGATCCTGCTGCTGGTCCACGCGACGCTGGACCCGCACCCGGGCGTGGCGGAGGCGTCGCTCCTGCCGGGCCTGTGCGTGATCGCCGGGGCGGCGGGTTCCAGCCTGCGCGGGCTGCTGCTGCGTTTCGGCTCGGCCACCGAGGCCCTGACGGCGGTCCGGGCCCGGCTGGCCGTCACCGAGGCGGTGAGCGCCGAACGCGCCCGCCTCGCCCGTGAACTGCACGACTCCGTCGCCAAGACCCTGCACGGCGTGGCCCTGGCGGCCGAGGGCCTGGCCGCCACGGCGGGCAGCGGGCGCATGGACCCGGCCCTGGCCAGGCGCCAGGCGGAACTGGTGGCCCGCTCGGCCCGCAGAGCCGCGGCCGAGTCCCGCGAACTCCTGACCGATCTGCGCCGCGAGACGGATCCGGCGCAGGGCACGGACATCGCGGCCGAACTGGGCCAGAGGGTCCGGGAGTTCACCGCCCGCACCGGGGTGCCCGCCAGCTGCCGTCCGCCCGCGGCGGACGCGCCGGTCCCCCCGGTGCCCCCGGCGGTGGCCCGGCAGCTCCTCACCATCGTCTCCGAGGCCCTGGAGAATGCCCACCGCCATGCCGCACCGGCCCACGTCCACGTGCGCGCGGCCGTGCGGGACGACTGCCTGCGCATCAGCGTCCACGACGACGGCACCGGCCTCCCCGCGGACACCGACCTCGAACGCCTGAGCGGATCGGGCCACTTCGGCCTGGTCGGCATGGTCGAGCGGGCGGCCTCGGTGGGTGCCCGCATCCGCATCGGCCGGGGCGGCCACGCCCGGGGGACCGAGGTCCGCGTGGACCTGCCGCTGTCCGCCCTGACGCCCGCTCCCGGCGCGAGCACGCGGGCATGAGCACGGCGTACCCGACGACCCCACGACAGGAAAGGACGCACCCGATGCCGGACGACGACACGAACGGGAACGGCCACCCGCTCCACCCCTTCCCGCCGCCCGCGCCGGCCGCCGCCCTGCGGGTCGTCGTGGCCGACGACAACCCGGTCGTCCGCGCCGGTCTCACCGCGCTGCTCTCCGGCCGGCCGGACATCACGGTCGTCGCCGAGGCCGCCGACGGCCGCCAGGCCTGCGAGGCCGCGCAGCGTCACCGCCCCGACGTGGTCCTCCTGGACGTCCGCATGCCCGGCGTGGACGGCATCTCCGCCCTTCCGTACCTGGTGGGCATCGCCTCGGTCATGATGCTGACGTACAGCGGGGAGTCGGAGACCGTCCGGGAGGCCCTGCGACGCGGTGCGGGGGGATACCTGGTCCACGGCGAGTTCACCGCCGACCAGTTGGTGGCGGCGGTACGGGACGTCCGGCGCGGCCGGGCCCACTTCACGCCGACGGCGGCGGACGCGCTGCTGGCCCAGCTGCGCGAAGAGGGGCGTGGAAGTGCGAGTGCACACGAAGAAAGACGGCCCAACTCCGCCGTACTTCGCTCAAGTAGGCCGATTTCCGCACAAGGACTTTCGCAACTGCAACCGCATATGGGACAGTCGTCGTCAAGTACTCCCGACAGGTCGCGGTTCCAGCTGAGCACGAGGGAGGTGGAGATCATGGACCACATCGCATCCGGCATGAACAACCAGCAGATCGCCGCCACGTGCTTCATCAGCGAGAAGACGGTCAAGAACCACATCAACCGCATCTTCGCCAAGCTCCACAGCACCAGCCGCTCCGAAGCCACCGCCAAGTGGCTGGGCCTGGGGTGAGCGCGATGGACCGTCCCACGGTGCGCGATTGGGCCCGCGTTTGGGCCCTGGGGCCCTCGGCGGGCCGGGCGAACCCGCCTTACGTTCCCGACGTCGAGCGCGGCACCGGCCACCCTGGAGGGCAACACCATGAGCAACTGGCTGCACACGACCGTCGCACACCTCACGTCCCGCGCCGCGCGGAACGACAGGGGCCAGACGGCGGTGGAGTACCTGGGGATCATCGCGGTGGTGGTGGCGATCGTACTGGCGATCACGGGCACGGACATCGGGCAGACGATCTTCGATGCGATCACGGCGAAAATCGGCGAAGTCACCGGTGGCTGAACCCGCTCCGTACCGGCAGGGACGCAGGGCAGGCTTTCCCCATCTACATCACGGTGGTGGGAGGCCTGCTCTTTCTGGCGCTCGCGTACTTCGCGGTCGGCCAAGCCGCGGCGACTCGTAGCGAGGCGCAGACGGCGGCAGACGCTGCCGCGCTCGCGGCGGCCCTGGAGACGAGGGACCAACTCGCCGCGCAGTGGCTCGAGAACGTGACGAAGCCGGACACCTGGCAGGACATCTTCGACGGCAAGGCAGTCGTGTCCAGCGCGTGTTGGCGCGCCCAGGAACTGGCGGCAAGCAACGACGCGAGCGTGAGCTGTCAGCCGGACGGCCCCCTGGGCTACTCCGTCGTCGCGGAGACCAACGGAACCGTGGGAGACACCATCGTTCCCGGAACGGAGCGGCAGAGGGCCACGGAGTCCGCGACTGCCGTCATCGAACCCCGCTGCACGTTCGACCTGCCCGGTGAGGACGCCGGGGACGACGTGCTGCCCGGGCTCTCGTGCAAGGGCGAGGAGTGGGATCTGGATCCGGACGACCTCCTGGACCTGCCGAAGCCGGAGGACCTGTTCGACGTCCACCTGGCCGACTGACCAAGGCAATGACGAGTGACGAAGGAATTCACGACATGAGCATTCGGATCGCGACGCCGACACGTCGGGGGACGCTCACCTTGGCCGTACTGGTCAGTCTGGCCTTCGGCGCCGTCGGGTGCGGTGGTGGCGGGGATGACGAGAAGCCAAGGGCCTCGGCTTCCGCTTCCGAGGAGCGCGGCGCCGGCCCGAGTGCTCAGGAGAACGACGCGGAGGACCCCCAGGCCGAACTGAAGGGGAGCAACGGCCTTCTCCTGCAGATCACCTCCGCCGAGCGTGACTCCGGAGGCTTCGTGACGGTGAACGGCGAGCTGAAGAACGACGGTGACAAGAGCGCCGCAATCCCGTCCGCGCTGAGCGGCAACGAGACGGAGATCATCAGAAACGGCAGGTCGCTCGGCGGCGCCACACTCGTCGACGGCAAGGGCAAGAAGCGGTACTACGTACTGCGTGACACAGAGGGCCGTCCCTTGACGACCACGGGCTTCTCGACCATCAAGGCCGGTGACCGCCTGGCGGTCTTCATGCAGTTCCCCGCCCCGCCCGCGGACACGACCGAGGTCACGTTCCAGCTGCCCACCTTCGCCAGCGCGACCATCTCGATCTCCGGGTGAGGCCCACCATGACCCCGACCCCCCGCCTCACCCTGGCTCTCACCACCGTCACCCTTCTGTTCGCCACGAACCTTTACGGCGCCGCCACCGCACACGCCGACGACGACCCCGTCGACCCCCCGGGCACCGGGGCCTCCGCCTCCGCTCCCGTCGACGTCGATCCCAACGACCCCGACCTGAAGCTCCCCGACGGGGCCACGCTCGCGCAGGCCAAGGTGCTGGACATCAAGTCGGTCGTCGAGGACCAGAGCGGTGACGAGCGACGCGAGGACACCAACACCGACGTGACCTTCGCGCTCCAGGCCGAGGTGCTGTTCGGCAAGGACAGCGCGAAACTCGGCGGCGAGGCCAGGTCCCGGGTCGCGGGCATCGCCGAGGAGATCAGGAACCAGAAGGCGAACAAGATCCGCGTCTTCGGCTTCACCGACAACCTCGGCTCCGACGCCCACGGCGACGTCCTGTCCAAGCAGCGCGCCAACGCCGTGCAGGACCTCCTCGCCCAGACCCTGAGCGACGCCGGCATCACCTACGAGGTCCGCGGCTACGGCGAGGACTACCCCATCGCCGACAACTCGACGGAGGCGGGCCGCAAGAAGAACCGCCGGGTCGAGGTCTCCTTCCCGCGCACCTCGTGACGCTCCGGCAGCCGACCACCGGCCGGCGTCGCCCCCGCGACGCCGCTCGCCGCCCCTACTCCTCCTCCGCCCCCGGGGTCCGCACCGCCTCCACCCGCACCCCGGCCCGCACACCCCACCCGGCCATCGCCCCCGCCTCGGCCTCCAGCACGTGCCGGGCACGCGGCCGCGGCAGCCCCAGCCGGCCCGGGCGCATGGTGCGCACCGCGATGACGGTGAGCCGCCGGTCCAGATAGGCCACGTCGATGGGGAACCGCATCCGGAAGGTGTGCACGCTGCTGGCGGGCGTCAGCAGCAGCGCCCCGTCGACCGAGTCCCGCCCCAGCAGCCCCCGCGTACGGGCCCGGTAGGACGCGGCGATCTCCAGCGGCACGGTGACCGCCCTCCCGTCCGGTCCGCCCGCCACGACCAGGCATCCCCGCCCGTCCCGCCAGCGCCGCCCCATGCCGACTCCCTCCCCGCGCCGCGCCCCGGCGCCCCGCCGGACCGCGAAATGCCGTTGTCCCGCGGTCCGGGCCAAGTGTAGGAAGGGCCAATGACCGCACTCGGCGTCGTGTTCCGTCCCCAGCTCGCCCCCGAACGGCTGCGTGCCGTGGCCCGCGTCGCGGAGGACTCCGGACTGGAGGAGCTGTGGCTGTGGGAGGACTGCTTCCTCGAAGGAGGTATCGCCACGGCCGCCGCCGCCCTCGCGTGGACCGAACGGCTCCGGGTCGGCGTCGGGCTGCTCCCCGTGCCGTTGCGGAACGTGGCCGTCACCGCCATGGAGGCCGCCACCCTGCACCGGATGTTCCCCGGCCGCGCGGTCCTCGCCGTCGGGCACGGCGTGCAGGACTGGATGGGCCAGGTCGGGGCGCGGGCGGAGTCGCCCTTGACCCTGCTGCGGGAGTACCTCCTCGCCCTGCGGGCCCTGCTGCGCGGGGAGCGGGTGACGACCGGGGGCCGGTACGTCCGGCTCGACGACGTCGCCCTCGACTGGCCGCCCGCCCAGCGGGCCGAGGTGCTCGCCGGGGTCACCGGACCCCGTTCCCTGCGGCTCGCCGGGGAGGCCGCCGACGGCACCGTCCTCACCGCGGCCAACCCGCCCGACGCCGTGCGGCGGGCCCGCCGGCTCGTTGACGAGGGGCGGACGGCCGCCGGGCGGACGGAGCCGCACCAGGTGGTCGTGTACCTCCTCGCGGCCACCGGACCCGGCGCCGCCGAACGGCTGCGGGCCGAGCAGCGGGCCGAGGGCCTCGCGGCGGTGCCGGAGCTGGGTGTCGCCGGGGACGCCGACGCCGTCGCCAAGGCCGTCCGGCGGCTCGCCGAGGCCGGCGCCGACACCGTCGTCCTCCAGCCGACCGGGGACGAGCCCGACCCCGAGGGCTTCGTACGGTTCGCCGCCCAGCAGGTCCGGCCCCTCCTGGACTAGAACCGCCGACCGCCGACCGCCGACCGCCGACCGCCACCGGCCCACCGGCCGTACCGACCGGCACGACCCACAGATCGGATCCAGCGCCCCATGACCCCCGCCGCCGCCCGCTCCTTCGACGAACTCGTGGCCGAGGGCGCTGCCGTCCCCACCGAAGGGTGGAACTTCTCCTGGTTCGAGGGGCGGGCCACCGAGGAACGGCCGTCCTGGGGGTACGCGCGGTCCATGGCCGGGCGGCTGGCCGGGGCCGGCGCCGTACTGGACGTACAGACCGGCGGCGGCGAGGTCCTGGACCTCGCCCTCGGCCTCGCCGCCCCCGACCGGCCCCTGCTCGTCGTCGCCACCGAGGGGTGGGCGCCGAACGTCGCCAAGGCCACCGGACTGCTCCGCCGGCGCGGCGTCGCCGTGGTTGCCGCGCCCGACGACGCGCCGCTCCCCTTCGCGGACGGCGCCTTCGACCTCGTCGTCAGCCGGCACCCCGTCCGGCCGCACTGGACGGAGATCGCCCGCGTGCTCCGGCCCGGCGGTACGTACTTCGCCCAGCACGTCGGGCCCGCCAGCGTCTTCGAGCTCGTCGAGTTCTTCCTCGGCCCCCTGCCCGAGGAGAACCGCACCGCCCGCCACCCCGACCTGGAGCGTGCCGACGCGGAGGCCGCCGGGCTGGAGGTCGTCGGCGTGCGGGCGGAGCGGCTGCGGATGGAGTTCCACGACATCGGCGCCGTCGTCCATTTCCTGCGCAAGGTCGTGTGGATGGTCCCCGGGTTCACCGTCGAGGAGTACCGGCCCCGCCTCCGCGAGCTGCACGACCGCATCGAGGCCGACGGGGCCTTCGTGGCCCACAGCGCGCGCCAGCTCTTCGAGGCCCGCAAGCCGGACGCGTAGCCCCCGGCCGCCCGCAGGTGCCCGCGCGGGCGGACATGGCCAGGAACTGCCGTTCGATCCGCCGCGCGCCCGCCGCCGGTCGAGTGATTCCCGCGGTCCTCGTCATGAGGGGACGTCAGGACCGACGCGGGCCGGCGGCCGTCCTCGAAGACGGGGAAGTGTGCCCGGCTGGGTGGATCATTCCGGGTGTTCGTGACATACCTTCGCAAATATCCGTGCTCCGGAGGGAGCGTGCGGAATCACCCCGCGATCCTCACAGGGTTTCCACATCGTTATCCACCACTGAGCCGCACGGGTCGCAACCGCCCGCCGTGATCACGTAGATTCAGAGCAGGTAATTCGCGTGAGCAAAGCTGCGCGTGCGGCACCGTGCAGTGGAGGGGGCTGCGCGGTGCCGGGTCAAGCGGGCGTTCGCCGGTGGTGTCACCCGGTGGTGGGACGCGGAGGCGTTCCGTCGTACGAGGCCCGGCGCGGAGGTGAAGCCCCGCGTGGACACTCCCGTCACCCGCCTGTCACCCGTCTCCCGTGGAATTCCAAGGGAATGGCCGCGTTCTGGCCATGATTCAGGGCGGAATGGGCTATTCCGTGACCACCCGGGCGTCGCCGGACGATTCCGGAGAGTAGTTGTGGCACGCCGATGCGCGCGACTTCACTTACGAAGGGTTATGGTGGAAACCCCCCCTCGGGCCGGTCCGTCTCCCCCCCCACGGACCGGCCCGTTTTTTCTGCCCTCGGTGACGCCCCGCCCGCCCGGCTCCCGCTGCACCGCCGCCGCCGGGCCCGCCCGCACCCCGACCCGCCCGGGTGCCCCGAGGGGCGCCTGTCATGAGGAGTTCACCGGTGCGTCGTCCTGCGCCGTTGCATGGCGAAGCTCGTTCCCGGGCATAAGGCAAGCAGGTCGACGCCCGAACCACGGGCATCGGATCTCAGCGGACGGCACGTAGCCCGTCCGCCCGGGAGGCCCTTTGCACCAGCCCTACCGTGCGGTCACGGCGCGGAAGAAGTGGCGGAGGGCCGGTTCGCGGCCCGCGCCCGTGCAGGGCGGCCGACGACCGGCCGGCTCTTTCCCGCCCTCCCGGCCCAGCGTCCACTTCGTCGCTCCCCGACCTCTTCCGAGGGGGTACGTCCTTCCGTGGTGACCAGCACAAAGCGCCACAAGCCAGATCGGCGCACCTACGTTCTCGACACCAGCGTCCTGCTGGCCGACCCAGGCGCCCTGAACCGCTTCGACGAGCACGAGGTCGTGCTCCCGATCGTCGTGGTCACGGAGCTGGAGGCCAAGCGGCACCATCCCGAACTCGGCTACTTCGCCAGGCAGGCACTGCGCCTGCTCGACGAGTTCCGCGTGCGGCACGGCCGCCTGGACGCCCCCATCCCGATCGGGGATCTCGGCGGGACCGTGCGTGTCGAGCTCAACCACTCGGACCCCAGCGTGCTGCCCACCGGCTACCGCCTGGGGGACAACGACTCCCGCATCCTCGCGGTCGCCCGCAACCTGCAGGCCGAGGGGTTCGACGTCACCGTCGTGTCGAAGGACCTCCCGCTCAGGATCAAGGCGTCCTCCGTCGGCCTGCTCGCCGAGGAGTACCGCGCCGAGCTCGCCATCACGGACGCCTCCGGCTGGACCGGCATGTCCGAACTCACCCTGCCGGGTGAACAGGTGGACGTGCTCTTCGAGGAGGGCCGGGTCCACGTCCCCGAGGCCGCCGAGCTGCCCGTACACACGGGTCTGACCATCCAGTCGGAGCGCGGCAAGGCGCTCGGCCGCGTCACGCCCGACGGGAACGTCAGGCTGGTGCGCGGCGACCGGGAGGCGTTCGGCATCAAGGGCCGCAGCGCCGAGCAGCGCATCGCGCTCGACCTGCTCCTCGACCCGGACGTCGGCATCGTGTCGATGGGCGGCCGGGCCGGCACCGGCAAGTCGGCGCTGGCGCTGTGCGCGGGACTGGAGGCCGTGCTGGAACGCCGGCAGCACCAGAAGGTGATGGTCTTCCGCCCGCTGTACGCGGTCGGCGGACAGGAGCTCGGCTACCTGCCCGGCTCCGAGGCGGAGAAGATGAGCCCCTGGGCCCAGGCGGTCTTCGACACGCTGTCGGCGGTCACCAGCCGCGAGGTCATCGAGGAGGTCACCGCCCGCGGCATGCTGGAGGTCCTGCCGCTCACCCACATCCGCGGCCGCTCGCTGCACGACGCGTTCGTGATCGTGGACGAGGCCCAGTCGCTGGAGCGGAACGTCCTGCTGACCGTCCTGTCCCGCATCGGCGCCAACTCGAGGGTCGTCCTGACCCACGACGTGGCGCAGCGGGACAACCTGCGGGTGGGGCGGTACGACGGAGTCGTCGCCGTCGTCGAGAAACTGAAGGGCCATCCGCTCTTCGCCCACGTCACGCTGACCAGGTCCGAGAGGTCGCAGATCGCGGCGCTTGTCACCGAAATGCTGGAGGACGGGCACATCTGAGAACTCCGACCCGACACGGGTCGGTTGTCCCGACGGTCGACGCCGTCCGGAAAGGCGAAGAGCCTAGCCGGGCGGCGTCTTCGCGCGGGGAGGTTTCTCGAAATCCCCAGGGCCAAACGGGATGTGAGCTTTCACACGCAGCACAGAATTGCCTCACCCCGGCGGGTTACGGCAGAGTCTCATTCCTGTCAGGCCCCGCATACGACACATCTGTACCCCCAGCGGTACGGCACCACAGAAGCACCAGATCCAACTCCATAGCAGCGTCGTATGCCGCCCGAGCACCACGCGGCGCTCCCGTCAGGGAGTTGTCCACCGGGCCCGTGCCTTCCGTGACCCGTAGTTGGGGAGGCCAGTGCCAGGGGCACGATTGCGTCCGCGAGGGTCACCGAAGCGGGCGATGCTGGAAGGAAACCGTGTGAGCCGGATCTCGGTCCGGGGATTCGCAGTGGCCTCGGCCACGGCGGTCACCGCAGTCGGAAGCGTCGTCGGCGTTGCCTCGGGCAGCACCGCGCAGAACCACGACGCGGAGGCGACGGCAGCAGGCACGACGCTGCTCGCGGACATCCCCATGGGCGAGCAGGCGCAGGTGCAGACCGCGTCCCTGACGCAGCAGGCCGACGTACAGGCCATCGCCGCGGACGTGAGCGCCAAGAAGGACGCCGAGGCAGCGGCCCGCAAGGCAGCCGCCGAGACCGCCGTCGCCAAGCAGGCGAAGGCGAAGCAGGCGGCCGAGGAGGCCAAGGAGCGCAAGGCGGAGCAGGAAGCCGCCAGCCGCGACGCCGAGCGCGAGTCCGTCAGCTTCGCCGTCCAGAGCTCCTACAGCGTCGGCCAGATCCAGGCGATGGCGCGCCAGATGGTCCCCAGCGGCCAGTTCCAGTGCTTCAGCAACATCGTGGACCACGAGTCCAGCTGGAACTACCGGGCCGTCAACGCGTCCTCCGGCGCCTACGGCCTCTTCCAGGCCCTGCCCGGATCCAAGATGTCCTCGGTCGGCTCCGACTGGCAGACCAACCCGGCCACCCAGATCAAGTGGGGCCTCAACTACATGGACAGCCGCTACGGCAGCCCGTGCGACGCCTGGGCCTTCTGGCAGAACAACCACTGGTACTGAGCCGGCCCGGCACGGCCCGCCGCTCAACCTTGCGCAGCCCCTCACCGTCCTACGGTGAGGGGCTTTCGCGCTCCCGCCGTGTACGGTCGGACGGGAACGACTCCTGGGGGGGAGTGGTGGGGACGGACGGGGGAAGAGGACGGATCATGTCGCGAGTGCCAGGGTGGCTCGGCCGGCTCGGCGCCGGACTGACCCGGATGAGCAGGCAGTTGGACCAGCGTCGGGCCGAGGCGGAGAGCGAGGACCCCGAGACCGACGGCGTCGTACCGGGGCACGTCCCGGTGCACATGTCCGCGCCGGACACGGACCACGCGTCCGCCGGGCACGGGCACACGTTCGTGGACCACACGCCCGTCGTCCGGGACCGGCCCGACCCCGCCCATGCGGTGCCGTGGGGCATGCGGGTCGCGGCCGAGGCCGGATGGCGGCTGCTGGTCCTTGCGGGCACCCTCTGGGTGCTGATGAAGGTGATCAGCGCCGTGCAGCTGGTGGTACTGGCGTTCGTCGCCGCACTGCTGATCACGGCCCTGCTCCAGCCGTCGGTGGCGTGGCTGCGGCGGCACGGGGTGCCCCGCGGACCGGCCACGGCCCTCACCGCCATCCTCGGATTCGTGGTGATGGGCCTGATCGGCTGGTTCGTCACCTGGCAGGTCATGGAGAACATCGACAACCTCTCCGACCAGGTCCAGGACGGCATCGACGAGCTGCGCAACTGGCTGCTGAACAGCCCCTTCCACGTCACCGACAAGCAGATCAACGAGATCGCCAAGAGCCTGCGCGACGCGGTCGGCGCCAACACCGACCAGATAACCTCCGCGGGACTCGAGGGCGTCACGGTCGTGGTCGAGGCGCTCACCGGCATCCTGCTGGCCGCCTTCTCCACGCTGTTCCTGCTCTACGACGGCCGGCGCATCTGGCAGTGGACGCTCAAGCTGGTGCCCGCCGCGGCCCGGCCGGGTGTCGCCGGTGCCGGCCCGCGCGCCTGGCGGACGCTCACCGCGTACGTGCGCGGCACGGTCGTGGTGGCACTGATCGACGCCATCTTCATCGGCCTCGGCATCTACTTCCTCGACGTGCCGATGGCCGTGCCGCTGGCCGTGTTCATCTTCCTGTTCGCCTTCATCCCGCTCGTCGGCGCGGTGGTCTCGGGCGCCCTCGCGGTCGTCGTGGCGCTGGTGACGCAGGGCATGTTCGCGGCGGTCATGACGCTCGTCGTCGTGCTGGTGGTCCAGCAGATCGAGGGCCACATCCTCCAGCCGTTCATCCTCGGGCGCGCGGTGCGGGTCCACCCGCTCGCGGTGGTGCTGTCGGTGGCCGCCGGCGGCATGGTGGCCGGCATCGGCGGCGCGGTGGTCGCCGTACCGCTGGTGGCGGTGACCAACACCGTCGTGGGCTATCTGCGGGCCTACTCCCGCGAGACCGCCGTCCGGCAGACGCCCAGGCCGCGCGGCGCGACCCCGACCGACGCGTCCCCGGCGGCGGAACAGCGGCCCGGTCCCGACGGGGCCGAGCCGGCGCCCGAGACGCCCCCGGCCTAGGGGGGTGTCTGCCACATGCCCGCGGCGTCGCCGCGCTCATGTGTCAGACACCCCCTAGGGACGCGAAAGGGCCCCGCTCACCAGGACGGTGAGCGGGGCCCCTTTCTGCCGGGTCCGGCGGGACTACTGGGCGAGGACCGCCTCGGCGTCCAGCGTGGCGCCGACGGCCTCGACCACGGCGGCGATCTTGAAGGCCTCCTGGATGACCTCGCGGTCGATCCCGGCCTTGCGCAGCACCTGCTCGTGAGAGTCCAGGCACATGCCGCAGCCGTTGATGGCGGACACCGCGAAGGACCACAGCTCGAAGTCGACCTTGTCGACGCCCGGGTTGCCGATGACGTTCATCCGCAGACCGGCGCGCAGGGTGCCGTACTCGTGGTCCGACAGCAGGTGCCGGGTGCGGTAGAAAACGTTGTTCATCGCCATGATGGCGGCGGCCGACTTGGCGGCCGTGTACGCCTCGGGCGAGAGGTTCGCCTTCGCCTCCGGCTCCAGCTCGCGCAGCACGATCGGGGAGCGCGAGGCGATGGCGGTCGCCAGCACGGTGCCCCACAGCTGCTGCGCCGGGAGGTCGGAGTTGCCGATGACCGAGCCCAGGTTGAGCTTCAGGTCCTTGGCGTAGTCCGGTATGGCGGACTTCAGGGAGTCGAGGGACATGTCGGTCACTCCCCGGCCAGCAGCGCGACCGGGTCGAGGGTCTCGTCGCCCTTGCTCCAGTTGCACGGGCAGAGCTCGTCGGTCTGCAGGGCGTCGAGGACCCGCAGGACCTCCTTGGGGTTACGGCCGACCGAGCCGGCGGTCACCATGGAGAACTGGATCTCGTTGTTCTGGTCCACGATGAACACGGCGCGCTTGGCGAAGCCGTCCTCGCCCTCGATGCCGAGGTCGCGCATCAGCTCGTGCTTGGAGTCCGCCATCATCGGGAACGGCAGGTCGGTCAGGTCCGGGTGGTCCTTGCGCCAGGCGTGGTGCACGAACTCGGAGTCGCCGGAGAAGCCGAGGACCTGGGCGTCACGGTCGGCGAACTCGTCGTTCAGCTTGCCGAAGGCGGCGATCTCGGTCGGGCACACGAAGGTGAAGTCCTTGGGCCACGCGAAGACGACCTTCCACTGACCCTCGTAGGTCTTGTGGTTGATCTGCTCGAACTCCTTGCCCTTCTCCAGCGAGACGCAGGCGGTCAGATCGAACTCGGGGAACTTGTCACCGACAGTGAGCACGCGCTCTCCAAAAGTGCAGCGAAGAAACACCCAGTTTGCAAGTGTTTCCCATGGGTTGGACGTTAGTGATGTTGGCACAGAGTGCATTGATTAGTGAAATAGCTACACTCGGTCGAGTTGATCGGAGGTGGCTATTAGTGACAGGGAAGAAGAGGCAGCCCAGCCTCGCCCAGCTGCGGGCTTTCGCCGCGGTCGCCGAGCATCTGCACTTCCGCGATGCCGCCGCCGCGATCGGCATGAGCCAGCCGGCGCTCTCCGGCGCCGTCTCCACGCTGGAGGAGACACTCGGTGTCACCCTCCTGGAGCGTACGACGCGCAAGGTGCTGCTCTCTCCGGCAGGGGAGCGGCTCGCCGTGCGGGCGAAGGCGGTGCTGGCCGAGGTCGGGGCGCTGCTGGAGGAGGCGGAGGCGGTGCGCGCGCCGTTCACCGGGGCGCTCCGGCTCGGCGTCATCCCGACCGTGGCGCCGTACCTGCTCCCGACGGTCCTGCGGCTGGTCCACGACCGCTATCCCGACCTCGATCTCCAGGTCCACGAGGAGCAGACGGCGAGCCTGCTCGACGGTCTCGCGTCCGGCCGCCTCGACCTGCTGCTGCTGGCGGTCCCGCTCGGTGTTCCCGGCATCACCGAACTGCCGCTGTTCGACGAGGACTTCGTGCTCGTCACCCCGCTCGACCACCGGCTCGGCGGCCGGGAGGGCATCGGACGGGGCGTGCTGCGCGAGCTGAACCTGCTGCTGCTCGACGAGGGCCACTGCCTGCGCGACCAGGCCCTCGACATCTGCCGGGAGGCCGGCCGCGCGGACGTCCCGGCGACCACCACGGCGGCGGGCCTGTCGACGCTGGTGCAACTGGTGGCGGGCGGCCTCGGCGTGACGCTGCTGCCGCGCACGGCGGTCCGCGTGGAGACGTCCCGCTCCAGCCAGCTCCTCACCGGTTCCTTCGCCGACCCGGCACCCAGCCGCCGCGTCGCCCTCGCCATGCGCACGGGCGCGGCCCGCTCCGCCGAGTACGAGGAGCTGGCGGTGGCGCTCCGGGAGGCCATGGAGGACCTCCCGGTGCGCACGGTCCGCGGCTGACGGGCACCGCGCCGGGACCGCCGGCGCCCGCGGGCGCGCGGAGGCCCGGACGGGCACGGGATGCGCGCCGCGTCCGGGCCCGGGCAGGCCGGGGGGCTACTCCGTCCGCAGGCCCTCCGGCCGCATCAGGCGCAGCAGCGGCGGCAGGCTGGCCAGGGTCACCACCAGGACGACCGCGGCGCCGATGCCGGTCATCGACAGGACGCCGGCCCAGTCGACGGCGACCGGGGTGGCCGTCATCTTCAGCAGCACCGTGCCCAGTGTCAGGCCGACCACCGTGGCCAGCACCAGTCCCAGCGCGATCGGTATCGCGGTCTGCCACAGCACCGACAGGCTCAGCGTGCGGCGCCGGGTGCCGAAGGCGACCAGGGACGACAGCAGCTTCCTGCGCTCGCGCAACTGCTCCAGCTGCGAGACCAGCAGACTCGCGCCGATCAGCGCCAGCACGCACGCGGCGCCGACGAACAGACCGGTGCGGATGGCGTCGAACCGGCCGGTGCGCTCCGTGGCCGACCAGACCATCGGGTACGCCAGCGGATCCAGGGCCGCCGCGGTGTTCCGCACCCGGTCGTACACGTCCGGCACGGACTCGTCGAGCCTGAGGTAGGCGTGCCCGGTCAGCGCCGGGGTGAGCGACTCGGGCAGCGCCTTCGGCGTGATCAGGAATCCGCCCCGGTCGATCCCGGCGAGCAGGCCCCTGCGCGGCGCCGCCTCGTGGACACCCGACGGCACCTTCCAGGGGAGCTCCAGGCTCCTCTTAGGGTTGCCCTCGTACGTCGGGTCGAGGTACATCGTCCGGCCGGGCTTCGCCAGCGCCATCACGTCGACATCGGTGTCCCACTCGGCTCCGCGCACGGCGAAGACGTCACCGTCGCGGCAGGAGGTCAGCGTCGCGATCTCGCGCAGCGCGACGCAGTCGCCCACGGTGACCGTCGTCGTGTTCTCCGGGTCACTGCGCCGGTCGCCGAGGTAGCCCTCGGAATAGGAGAAGACCTCGTCGACCCCCCGGGTGGCCCGGAACCTGCCCGCGGCCGCGGCCACCGGTGCCTCGCTCGGCAGGGCCACCTCCATCTGCGCCTGCGTGGGGTCCTTCCCGGTGCTCCGGGTGTAGTCGTCGTCCACGCCCGCGAACAGCATCTGCAGGGCGATCGCCCCGGCGACGGCCACGGCGATGCCGTTGACCATGCGGGCCGCCGTGCCGCTGCTCAGTTGCAGCCGGCGCACGGCCAGCTGCCAGGACACGGCACCCGGGCCGAGCCGGGCGACGACCGTCTCCACGATCCACGGCAGCAGCGCGGTGACGCCGACGAGCAGCAGGACGACGCCGCCGCTCACCAGGTACTGGTTGAAGTCCCCGTTGTCGCGGCCCTGGCCGACCATCGGGTACAGCATCGCCAGGCCGGCCACCGGCAGCAGCAGCCGCCACCACAGGCGCCGGCGCGCGGGCCTGGCCGTGCGCACCACGCCGAGCGGCTCGATGACCACCCCGCGCAGCGCCAGCAGCGTCACCATGACGGCCGCCGCCGGCACCGCCACCGCGACCAGCAGCGCCAGCAGCGGGGACGGGTTGAGGTAGCTGGGGAACACGCTGATGCGGAACACCTCGGCCGTCCCCGCGAGCTGGCGCCCGATCAGGAAGAACACGGCCCCGAAGAGGAGTCCGAGCACCGCGCCGGCCAGCGCCTCGCCGGCCGCGATGCGCCGGGTCATGCGGCTGTCGGAGCCGACCAGCCGCAGCGCGGCGAGCCGCCGGTCGCGCCGCTCGCCGCCGAACCGCACGGCGGCGGCGATGAATACCGCGACGGGCATCAGCAGCACCACGAAGACGACGAGGACGAGGAGGAGGAGCACGGGGTCGGCCTGCTCGGTCCCCGGATCGGGGTCGCCGAAGTGGTCGATGCGGACGATCCGGCCGCCTTCGAGGTACGGCTCGAGCCCGTCGGCGCCCCGGAAGAAGGCGAGTTCGTGCGAGCCGATCAGCCCGCTCTCCCCGATCGTGCCGCTGATCCGCTCCGGGAGCCGCTCCCGCAGCAGTGCGCCGGAGTCCGACTCCAGCAGCTCCTTCAGCGCGGGGGACACCACCATCTCGCCCACGGCCGGGAACTTCGCCACCCCCGGCGGCAGCGGGGCCTTCGGCCCCTCGACGTCCAGGGCGCGGCCCCGGACGGTGTCGTCCCGGAAGTCGGTGTCGACGTTGGCGACGATCAGGGTGTCGTCGGCCTTGGCGGGCACGTCGTCGGTGAAGGTGATGTCGGTGCGCGCGGCCTCCCGCTCGTGGCGGACGGCGAGGGCGTTCGGCAGGGCCGTCGTGAGCAGCAGCAGTGCCACGCCCAGCCCGACGCCGACGGCCGTCAGCAGCGCCCGGGTCCAGCCCTCGCGCCCGCCGGTGACGGTGAAGCGCACGCCCAGGGCCAGGTCGCGGGCCCACTGGCCGACGTTCATACGGCGCGCTCCATGTCCCGCGACCTGCCGTCCCGTACGACGACCTCGCGGTCGGAGTACGCCGCCACCCGCGCCTCGTGCGTGACCAGCACGACGGCGGCGTTGGTGGACCGGGCGGCGTCCGTGAGCAGCTCCATGACCCGCTCGCCGTTGAGGGAGTCCAGGGCGCCGGTCGGCTCGTCGGCGAACAGCACGCGGGGGTTGGTGACGAGCGAGCGTGCCACGGCGACGCGCTGCCCCTGACCGCCGGAGACCTCGCCGGGCCGCTTCTTTCGCAGGTCGTCGACCTCCAGCCGCTCCATCCAGGTCAGCGCGGCCCGCTCGGCCTCCTTGCGGGAGGTACCGTTCAGGCGCAGCGGCAGGGCGACGTTCTCGACGCAGGTCAGCTCGGGCACGAGCTGCCCGAACTGGAACACGAAGCCGAACTCCGAGCGGCGCAGCGCGCTGCGCTGGGCGTCGGACATGGCGGACAGCTCCCGCCCGTCGTACGTGATCGTGCCCGAGTCGGGGGTCACGATGCCGGCGAGGCAGTGCAGCAGCGTCGACTTGCCGGACCCGGAGGGGCCCATCACGGCGACGACCTCGCCCGGGTGGATGGAGAACTCGGCGCCGTCGAGGGCGAGCGTCGGACCGTAGGCCTTGGTCAGCTTCTCGGCCGAGAGCAGGGAACCCGCGGGAACGGTCATCGGGCCACCGCCTCACGGAGCTTGTCGAGGCGCGCGGCGGTGAGCTCCAGCCAGCGCAGGTCGGCCTCGAGGTGGAACAGGGCGTGGTCGCAGATGAGCTGGTCGGCGAGATCGCCCCTGCGCTTGCGGTCGGTGAGGATGCGCATGCTGCGCAGGTGCTCCGAGCGCTGGGTGTCGAGGACGTCGGCCGCGTCGCGGTGGGTGAGCAGCGCGAGGACGACCTTGGTGTAGAGCGTGGACTGCAGGTACGGCTCGGGCTTCTCGGGCGTGGCGAGCCAGTGCTGGACGTCGGTGATCCCGGCGTCGGTGATCGCGTACCGCTTGCGCTCGGGACCGCCGCCCGTCTCTATGCCGTCGACGACGACGAGGCCGTTCTTCAGCAGGCGGGACATCGTCGAGTAGACCTGGCCGTAGTGCAGCGGCCGGTCGTGACCGAACTTCTCGTCGAAGGCACGCTTCAGGTCGTAACCGTGGCGCGGCCCGGACTCCAGGAGTCCCAGGAGGGTGTGACCGATGGACATGTGCAGCACTCTACACACGGTGTATACGCACCATGTATACGCCGAGTGGAGAGACCGTGGCGCGGGGTGCGGGTCCGCAGGTCGGAAGCGTTTGTCACGGTTCCGCTACGACGGAGGCCGCGCCGTCGCGAGGTGCGACGACGCGGCCGGTCCGAGGGCGGTCACGACGGGGGCGTCCCGTCCGGGCCGCTCCTCGGGGGACGCCCCCGGCGGGGCAGCGGTCCGGTGTCCCCGGGCAGGCGGCCCGCCTCCGCGAGCGCCCTGCGCAGCAGAAACTCGATCTGGGCGTTGGCCGAGCGCAGCTCGTCGCCCGCCCAGCGGGCCAGTGCCTCGTACACCTGCGGGTCCAGCCGCAGCAGCACCTGCTTGCGCTGCTGCGGCCGGCGCTTGGGGGCCGGGCCCTCGGACGGGGTCGTCACTGGTAGAGCGTCCCCGTGTTCAGGACCGGCTGGGCGGCGCGGTCGCCGCACAGCACGACCATCAGGTTGGACACCATCGCCGCCTTGCGCTCGTCGTCCAGCTCCACGATGTCCTGCTCGCTGATGCGGGCCAGCGCCGCCTCGACCATCCCGACCGCGCCGTCCACGATCTGCCGCCGTGCCGCGACCACCGCGCCGGCCTGCTGCCGCTGGAGCATGGCCGAGGCGATCTCCGGCGCGTAGGCGAGGTGCGTGAAGCGGGACTCGATGATCTGCACGCCGGCCGCCTCCACGCGCGCGTGCAGCTCGACGGCGAGCTTCTCGGTGATCTCCTCGGCGTTACCGCGCAGGGAGAGGCCGTCCTCCTCGTGGGCGTCGTACGGGTACTCGATGGCGATGTGCCGCACGGCGGCCTCGGTCTGGGTGGAGACGAACTCTATGTAGTCGTCCACCTCGAAGGTGGCCTGCGCGGTGTCCTCCACCCGCCACACCACGACCGCGGCCAGCTCGATCGGGTTGCCGTACGCGTCGTTCACCTTCAGGACGGCCGTCTCGTGGTTGCGCACCCGCGTCGAGATCTTGGTGCGCGAGGTGAAGGGGTTCACCCAGCGCAGCCCGTCCTGCCGGATCGTCCCCCGGTACCGGCCGAAGAGCTGCACCACCCGCGCCTCGCCCGGCGCCACCATGTTCAGCCCGCACATCGCCAGGAACGCGGCCAGGGCGATCACGATGCCTCCGGCGATCAGCCCGGCCTTCGCACCGGTCGCCGACACCGCCGTGGCGGTGACGATCATCCCGACGCCGGCCAGCAGCCCGACCAGCCCCAGCAGCAGCGCGAGCCCGCCGCCGATGCTGGGCGCCTGGGTCTCCCGCACCCGCGGGGCCGGCATCTCTGGCACGTCGGCCCCGACCTGCGGCTTCTCCTGTACGGACATGAGTGGTCCCCCCGTTCTCGCGGAGCGCGCTCGCACGCACTCGGTGATTGCCTCGATTTAGCTAAGTGATATCACTTTAACAGGTCATGGCAACCTTGAACCCCGTTCGCACGTCGGTTCCCTTGGAACGGGTGCTGATTCTCACGTCCGCAGGAGACGGGATCCGCGGCCGTACGCCACATCTCCCGGTGTTAGCTTTCTGAGCTGACCTGAGCGGCGAACCTGTGCGACGGGTGAGCACACACGACCGAATCGGAGCGGATCGGACCCATGGGACGAGCGGAAGAGAGAAGAGCGCGTCAGCGCGGTGGCCGCCGCGCGGCGCCGAGCCGACGCCGCTCGTCGCAGAAGGACGACCGGAGCCTCATACGCCGGCTGTTCACCTGGAAGAAGATCCTCGGCACGTTCTTCGGCGTGATCCTGCTCGGCATGGGCGCCTTCATCGTGCTGTACATGGTGATCGACATACCCGAGGGGAACCCCGACGCCCAGCGGCAGGGCAACGTCTACAAGTACAGCGACGGCTCGATCATGGCCCGCAAGGGCTACAACCGCGAGATCGTCGACCTGGCCAAGGTCCCCAAGGACGTCCAGCACACCTTCGTCGCCGCCGAGAACAAGACCTTCTACAAGGACTCCGGCGTCGACCTCAAGGGCACCGCGCGCGGTGTGCTCAACACGCTCTCCGGCAAGGGCGCGCAGGGCGGCTCGACGATCACCCAGCAGTACGTCAAGAACTACTACCTGACCCAGGACCAGACCGTCTCCCGCAAGCTCAAGGAGCTGGTCATCTCCCTGAAGCTGGACCGGGAGAAGCCCAAGGACTACATCCTCGCCGGGTACATCAACACCAGCTTCTACGGCCGCGGCGCCTACGGCATCCAGGCCGCCGCCCAGGCCTACTACCGCGTCGACGCCGAGGACCTCACGGTCGAGCAGGGCGCGTACCTCGCCGCGCTGCTCCAGGCGCCCAACCAGTACGACTGGGCCATCGCCAGCGACACCGGCAAGCGGCTCGTCCAGGAGCGCTGGAACTACGTCCTGGACAACATGGTCGAGCAGAAGTGGCTGAGCGCCACCGACCGCCAGGCCATGAAGTTCCCGGTCCCCATGGAGCCCAAGCCCGCACCCGGGATGGAGGGCCAGACCGGCTACCTGGTCGAGGCGGCCAACACCGCGCTCAAGAAGCAGCTCGTCGCCGGCGGCAGCGCCGAGGACATGAAGCAGGCCGACGCGCTGGTCGAGGCCGGCGGCTGGACCGTCACGCTCAACGTCGACAAGAAGAAGCAGGTGGCGCTCGAGAAGTCCGTCAAGGAGCAGCTGACCAGCAAGCTGGACCCGTCGAAGCGCGACGTCGACGCCGACGTCCAGGCCGGCGCCGTGTCCGTGGACCCGAAGACGGGCGCGGTCGTGGCGATGTACGGCGGTGTGGACTACGTCAAGCACTTCCGCAACAACGCCACCCGTGACGACTACCAGCCCGCCTCCACCTTCAAGCCGGTCATCCTCGCCGCCGCCGTGGACGAGGACGCCGAGACGCAGGACGGCGTGCCGATCACGGCGAGCACCGGCTACGACGGCACGAGCAAGCGCCCCGTGGTGGACGGCGGCCGGGAGGTCGGCTTCGCCCCCGAGAACGAGGACGACGCCGACTACGGCGACATCGACGTCCAGGAGGCGATGAACAAGTCGGTCAACTCCGTCTTCGCGCAGATGGGTGTCGACGTCGGCATGTCCGAGGTCGTGAAGGTCGCCGGCAAGCTCGGCATGGAGACCGAGGGCATGGAGGCCGTCCCCGCGCAGACCCTGGGCAGTATGGGCGCGAGCCCGCTGGAGATGGCCGGCGTCTACGCCACCCTCGACAACCACGGCAAGAAGGTCACCCCCGCCGTCGTGAAGTCGGTCGAGCACAACTCCCGCACGGTCGACTTCCCCGACCCGATCGGTGACCAGGTCATCAGCCGCGAGGCCGCCGACACGGTGACGTCCGTGCTGACCGGAGTGGTCGACGACGGTACGGCCAAGAGGTCCGTGCGCGACAACCCGATGCGCAACGGCCAGCAGGTGGCCGGCAAGACGGGTACGTCCGACAACAACAAGTCGGCCTGGTTCACCGGCTTCACGCCCGGTCTGGTCACCTCCGTCGGCCTGTTCGGCGAGGACTCCAAGACCTTCGCCCAGGTCCCGATGTACAAGGCGGGCGGCGAGCCCCGCGTCAACGGCGGTGGCTTCCCGGCGCAGATCTGGGCCGCGTACACCTTCGGCGTGATGAAGGACGTCACCGAGTTCGACCTCGAGACCAAGCAGGGCGCCGCCGTGCAGCCCAGCACCTCGCCCACGGTCACCGAGTCGCCGTCCGAGTCGCCCTCGGAGGAGGAGACGGCCGAGGAGACGCCGACCGAGGAGCCGACGACCGAGGAGCCGACGGAGGAGCCCACGACCGAGGAGCCGGAGGAGTCGCCGTCGATGTCCCCGTCGAACAGCCCCTCGACCGAACCGCCGACGGGCGGGGCGTCCACGGACCCGGAGGACCCGCTGTTCCCGGGCAACGGCAACGGCCGGCGCGAGCAGTAGCCGGCGGACCGCCGGCAGGTACGTGAAAGGGCGCCCGGTGCTCACCGGGCGCCCTTCCGTGTTCCCGCCGGTTCCCCTCAGCCCCGGTTCAGCTCGAACCAGACCACCTTCCCGGTGCTCAGCCGGGTCGCGCCCCAGCGCCGGGCCAGCCGGTTCACCAGGTACAGCCCGCGCCCGCCCTCGTCCGTGGCGCGCGCCTGCCGCAGCCGCGGCAGCTGCGGTACCTCGTCGCCGACCTCGCAGCGCAGCACGTCGGTGCGCAGCAGCCGCAGGGAGACCGGCTTGGTCGCGTACCGCACCGCGTTGGTCACGACCTCGCTCACCAGCAGCTCCACCGAGTCCGTGAGGTCCTCCATGCCCCAGCGGGCCAGGGCGCGCCGGGCCAGCCGGCGGGCCCGGCCGGGTGCCGCGTCCTCCGGCTCCAGGGTCCAGTACGCCACGTCACTGGGCGCGATGCCGTCGAAGCGGGCGGCGAGCAGCGCGATGTCGTCGTCCCGGTCGCCCGGCCCGAGCATGTCCAGCACCTCGTCGCACAGGGCCTCCAGGGGCGGCGGGTGGTCGGGGCCGGTGAGCTGCGCGGTCGCCGCGAGGCGCTCCCGCAGCTGCTCTATGCCGGTCCACACGTCCCGCAGGCGGGACTCGACGAGGCCGTCCGTGTAGAGCAGCAGGGTGGCGCCGGCCGGGGCCTCCAGCTCCACGGCCTCGAAGTCCACGCCGCCGACGCCGATCGGGGCGCCCGCGGGCACCCGCAGCACCTCGGCCCGTCCGCCCAGGTGCAGCAGGACGGGCGGCGGGTGGCCGGCGTTGGCGACGGTGATGCGGTGCGCGACCGGGTCGTACACGGCGTACAGGCAGGTCGCCATGCGGTCGGTGCCGAGGCGCTGCGCCTGCTCGTCCAGGTGGTGCAGCACCTCCTGCGGGGGCAGGTCGAGGCCGGCCAGGGTCTGCGCGGTGGTCCGCAGCTGGCCCATGATGGCCGCCGACGTCATCGAGTGGCCCATGACGTCCCCGACGACCAGCGCGACCCGGCTGCCGGGCAGCGGGATCGCGTCGTACCAGTCGCCGCCGACCCGTGCCGTCTCGGCGGCCGGCAGATAGCGGGAGGCCAGCCGCACGCCGGTGCAGCGCGGCAGGTTCTCCGGGAGCATCGTGCGCTGGAGCTCGTCGGCGATGTACGCCTCGCGCCCGTACAGCACCGCCTTGTCGATGCCGAGCGCGCTGTGCGTCGCGAGCTGGGCGGCGACCAGCAGGTCGTCGCCCTCGAAGGCGATGCGCTCCGGGCCGCGCAGGAACAGGGCCGCCCCGATCACCCGGCGCCGGCCGCGCAGCGGCGCCAGGATCGCGCGCCGGCCGCCGGGCACGGCGAACTCGCCACCGTCGCCGAGCAGGTCGGGCAGGGCGGCGCGGGCCGCGGCGGTGTCCGTGAAGACCGGGCGCACCCCGCGCAGCACCTCGGCGAGCGCGCTGCCGGGCCGCACCTCGCACAGCTCGGAGCCGACGGCCTCCAAATCGGAGGGCTCGGACTGCGCGAGCGGGAAGCCGCCCTCGGTGTCCCGCTCGGCCGGTATCCGGTCGGTCCGGCGCAGCCGCAGCACCAGCGGGCCGGTGGGCCGCTCGTCGCCGACCGGCAGCGGCTCGCGCAGATAGACGAGGATGGCGTCCGCGAAGGTCGGCACGGTGGCCCGGCACAGCCCCATCACGATCTCGTCCAGGTCCATGCCCCGGGCGATCCGCCGGGTCGCGGCGCCGACGAACCGCAGCCGGTCCCCGTCCCGCCGCATGGGCGTGGGCCGTCCGGGCGCGGTGGGCTGCCCGGTACGCCGGTCCGGCGCCGGGGCCGGGTCACGGCCGTCCTGCCCCGCCGGCGCGCCCGTCCCGTCCGGCTGGACCGGGACGCCCTCGGCCGCGGGCCGCGGACGGTGGGTGCCGGGCTCGGCGGCGTGCTCGGCGCCCGGCTGGGAGTGCTCGAAGGCGGCCGCGCCGGGCACGGGCGGCGTCTCCCCGTCGCGCCCCTGCGCCGGTAAGGCGGCCTCGGGTGCCCGCGGCGGCACGGAGGAACGCAGGAACGCCCCGCGGGAGTCCGTGGGGTCGTCGCCCGTCGGGGGGCGTTCGAAGGAGGTCGGGTGCTCCGTCACGCGTGTCGAATCCATCCGTCCGGGACTGCGCGCGGCGCGTGCAGTTCGTCCCGCAGAAATCCCGATACCCGGAAGACGTGCCCCAGGAACGGAATTCCCGCGTGGTCAGAGGCTGTTCCTGTGCCACCGGCGGGCCGTCCGCGGCCCGTGCCGGCCTTGCCCTCGTACCCCTCGCTCACGTCCTGCCGCCCCTCGGTGACGATCGGTCAAGCACCGTGCACGCTCCGCCGGTTGCCGCTGCGACCCTTGCGGAGGACGATCCTACGTTTCTTGCCCGGGGGCGCATCAAGGGTCTCATGGGGACACGTGCGCGGAGGTACGATCCCAGTCGCCGGGCAGCGACGGTACCGTCCAGGACGGATCAGGCCGCCACTGCTCCCAGCCGTCCGAGAACGGCGGCCCCCAGTCCCGGATCACCTCCACCGCCGCGCGTCCCGCCCCGCGCACCCGCTCGGCCAGTGCGGCGCTCACCAGCCGGTCCCGCTGGGCCTGGGCGAACTCGTCCTCGTCCCGCCAGTGCCAGCTTCGGTCCGGCTGCACGGTGATGTCCAGGAAGTGGTCCTCGGAGTCGACGCCGCCCTCCCAACGGGTGAGCGGCTCCTCCAGGTTCACGTACCAGTTCTTGAACCGCCAGCCCGGATCCCAGAACAGCCACACCGACCAGGGGTCGCCGGGCCGGGCCAGCTTCAGCACCCCGGTGCCGAACCAGTGGTCGCGCTGCACGGTGCGCGGCTTGGTGTAGCGCGTCGCCAGCGGCTCCAGGTGCACGGGGGTGCCGTCGGCGAGCACCGGCTTCACGCACTCGGTGCCGGGCGCCATCCACACGGCGAGCAGGTCGGCGTCGTCGCGTACGACGGTCACGGGGCGGGCGATGTGGAAGTGCCGGCCGCCGTTCTCCCGGTACCGCCACAGGATGTGACTGCCGGGTGCCCAGAACCCCGCCGGGGCGGCCGGACCGCCCGCCTGTGCCGCCGCGCTCACCGCTTCACCGTCTGCCATGGACAGATATTAGGTGCCCCGGCCATCCGATGCGGCGGTGATCGCGAGGAGCGCCCTTGCCCGCGACGGACGTCCGGTCACGGGTGGGTCATCCGCAGCACGTCCAGCGCCTCGTCGAGCTGCTCGTTCGTGAGGTCGCCGCGCTCGACGTACCCGCCCTCCAGCACCACCTGACGGATCGTCTTCCGTTCGGCCAGCGCCTTCTTGGCGACCCTGGCGGCCTCCTCGTACCCGATGTACTTGTTCAGCGGCGTGACCACGGAGGGCGAGGACTCGGCGTACTCGCGGGCCCGGTCGCGGTGGGCGACGATGCCGTCGACGGTCCGGTCGGCCAGCAGCCGCGAGACGTTGGCGAGCAGCCGCACCGACTCCAGCACGTTCTTGGCGATGACCGGCAGCATGACGTTGAGCTCGAAGTTGCCGGCCGCCCCGGCCGCGGCGACGGTGGCGTCGTTGCCGGTGACCTGGGCGGCGACCATGAGCACGGCCTCCGGGACGACCGGGTTCACCTTGCCCGGCATGATGGACGAACCGGGCTGGAGGTCGGGCAGCGAGATCTCCGCGAGGCCGGTCCGCGGGCCGGAGGACATCCACCGCAGGTCGTTGGCGATCTTGGTCAGCCCGACGGCGATCGTCCGCAGCTGCCCGCTCGTCTCGACGATGCCGTCCCGCGCGCCCTGCGCCTCGAAGTGGTCGCGCGCCTCGGTCAGCGGCAGCCCGGTCGTGCGGGCGACCTCCTCGATGACGGCGGCGGCGAAGCCGGGCGGGGTGTTGATGCCGGTGCCGACCGCGGTGCCGCCCAGCGGCAGCTCGGCGAGCCGGGGGAGCGACGCGTTCAGCCGCTCGATGCCGTACCGCACCTGGGCCGCGTACCCGCCGAACTCCTGGCCCAGGGTGACGGGCGTGGCGTCCATGAGGTGCGTGCGCCCGGACTTCACGACGTCGGCGAACTCCTCGGCCTTGCGCTCCAGGGCGGCGGCGAGGTGGTCCAGCGCGGGGACGAGGTCCCGGCTCACGGCGGCGGTGGCGGCGATGTGGATCGACGAGGGGAAGACGTCGTTGGACGACTGGGAGGCGTTGACGTGGTCGTTGGGGTGCACGTCCCGGCCGAGCCGCTCACTGGCCAGGGTGGCGACGACCTCGTTGGTGTTCATGTTGGACGAGGTCCCCGACCCCGTCTGGAACACGTCCACGGGGAAGTGCTCGTCCCACTTCCCCTCGGCGACCTCGTCGGCCGCCTCCCGGATCGCGTCGGCGGTCTCCCGGTCCAGGACGCCCAGCCGGGCGTTGACCTCGGCCGCCGCGCTCTTGATCCGGGCCAGCGCCTCGATGTGCGCGCGTTCGATGCGCTGTCCGGAGACGGGGAAGTTCTCCACCGCCCGCTGGGTCTGTGCCCGCCACTTGGCGTGGGCGGGCACCCGCACCTCGCCCATGGAGTCGTGCTCGGTGCGGTACTCGGTCCTGTCCTGCTCGTCGGCCATCGACGATCACCTCCACGTGTCACAGCGTCCCCGACGCGACCACTGTTCCCCGTGGAGGCGAGCCGTCACCGGCCGGGCTCAGGCGAGCCCGGGACCCCGCACGGGGATCGTCGTGAACGTCGGCGCCGGCGCCGGGTCCTGGAAGAAGTCGTTGCCCTTGTCGTCCACCACGACGAACGCCGGGAAGTCCTCGACCTCGATCTTCCAGACCGCCTCCATGCCGAGCTCCTCGTACTCGACGACCTCGACCTTCTTGATGCAGTCCTGCGCGAGCCGCGCCGCCGGTCCGCCGATGGACCCGAGGTAGAAGCCGCCGTGCGCCGCGCACGCGTCGGTGACCTGCTTGCTCCGGTTGCCCTTGGCCAGCATCACCCTGGAGCCGCCCGCCGCCTGGAACTGCTCCACGTAGGAGTCCATCCGCCCGGCCGTGGTCGGCCCGAAGGACCCGGACGCGTAGCCCTCGGGCGTCTTCGCCGGACCCGCGTAGTACACCGGGTGGTCCTTCAGGTACTGCGGCATCTCCTCGCCCGCGTCCAGCCGCTCCTTGATCTTGGCGTGCGCGATGTCGCGCGCCACGACCAGCGGGCCGGTCAGCGACAGCCGGGTCTTGACCGGGTACTTGGTCAGCTCGGCGAGGATCGTCTCCATCGGCTGGTTCAGGTCGATCCGGACGACGTCACCGCTCTCGTCGAGCTGCTCGTCCGTCGTCTCCGGCAGGAACCGCGCCGGGTCGGTCTCCAGCTGCTCCAGGAAGACGCCCTCGGCGGTGATCTTCGCGACGGCCTGCCGGTCCGCCGAGCAGGACACGGCGATGGCGACCGGGCAGGACGCCCCGTGCCGGGGGAGCCGCACCACGCGCACGTCGTGGCAGAAGTACTTGCCGCCGAACTGCGCGCCGATGCCGATCTTCTGCGTCAGCTCGAAGACCTTCTCCTCCAGCTCCTTGTCCCGGAAGCCGTGCCCGAGCTCCGAACCCTCGGAGGGGATCTCGTCCAGGTAGTGCGCGGAGGCGTACTTGGCGGTCTTCAGCGCGTACTCGGCCGACGTGCCGCCGACCACGATCGCCAGGTGGTACGGCGGGCAGGCGGCCGTGCCCAGCGAGCGGATCTTCTCCTCCAGGAACTTCATCATGGAGGCCTCGTTCAGCACGGCCTTCGTCTCCTGGTACAGGAACGACTTGTTCGCCGAGCCGCCGCCCTTGGCCATGAACAGGAACTTGTAGGCGCCGCCGTCGGTCGCGTACAGCTCGATCTGGGCCGGGAGGTTGGAGCCGGTGTTCTTCTCCTCCCACATGGTGAGCGGGGCCATCTGCGAGTAGCGCAGGTTCAGGTTCCTGTAGGCGTCGTAGATGCCCCGGCTCAGGGCCTCCTCGTCGCCGCCCGCCGTCAGGACGTTCTGGCCGCGCTTGCCCATGACGATCGCCGTACCGGTGTCCTGGCACATGGGCAGGACGCCCGCCGCGGCGATGTTCGCGTTCTTCAGCAGGTCCAGCGCCACGAACTTGTCGTTGCCCGACGCCTCGGGGTCGTCGATGATGCGGCGCAGCTGCGCCAGGTGGGCCGGGCGCAGGTAGTGCTGGATGTCGTGGACGGCCTCCTCGGCCAGCTTGCGCAGCGCCTCCGGCTCCACCTTGAGGAAGGTCCGCCCGTCGGCCTCGAAGGTGGAGACGCCCTCGGCGGTCACCAGCCGGTACGGAGTGGTGTCCTCGCCCTGGGGGAGCAGATCGGTGTACGCGAACTCAGGCATCTCGCCCATTCCTCACTCGACATCACGCGCGGCTGGATTCCTCAGCAACGACGGCTGGCCTCCATTGGCAGCGTCCACCAGCGTAAAACCTGCCGTCGGCGACGAGCTTGTGAGGTAAGGCTCAGTGGACCGCGGGACAAAGGTGCGACAAGGCCGTCCACACCCCTGGTCGCGATCTATCGCGTTTCGGTACGCTGCTGCCGTGGACCTTCACAAGCACGACCGACAGCCGCACGCGGGCCCGGCGCCGCACGTCGCGGAGCTGCGCGCCTCGGACGCCGACCGCGACCGCATCGCCGACATGCTGCGCGACGCCCTGGCCGAGGGGCGTCTGACCGCCGAGGAGCACGCCGAGCGCGTGGAGGGCGTGCTGGCCGCCAGGACGGTCGCCGAGCTGGACGTGTTCGTGCGCGACCTGCCCGCCGGGCACGCCGGACGGACGGCCGCGGCCCCGGCCCCCGACCGTCCCACCCTCGGCGCGATCCCGGCGGACCCCGAGGAGAACGTGGTGGCGGTGCTCAGCAGCGCCGTCCGCCGGGGCCGCCGGCGCGCGAGCCGCCGTATCCACGCGTACGCGATCCTCGGGAGCGTCGAGATCGACCTCAGCGAGGCGCTCTTCGAGCACCAGCAGGTCGTGATCAAGGCGTTCGCGGTCCTGGGCAGCGTCGAGGTCCGCGTCCCGGAGAACGTGTCGCTGCGCGGCGCGGGCGGCGGCGTGCTCGGCACCTTCGACGTGGACTCCCTCGACTCGGCCGAGGCCGAGGCCCCCGTCATCTACGTGGACGGCTGGGCCGTGCTGGGCAGCGTCGAGGCGCGCCCCAAGCGGGGCCGGCTGGTCGCCGACATCCTCGACCGGGTCCAGCGCAAGGTCGACAGGGGTTTGCGCAAGCACGCGTAGCGCGGCGCCCGCCGCGGTGGGAAACCCAGTGCATAGGCGCGCGCACAGCGGGTAAGCCTGACGCATCGTCTCTCGCTCGCGAAGCCGTCGTCAGGAGTAGACCCGTGCTGCAACCGCCGCATTCGTCCCTGCAGGTAGCCGCCGTTCCGGCACAGCGGGCACCCGTGCGGGACAGGGACCAAGACGCTCCGTGGCACACCGAGGCGGTGTGCCGGCGCGACGAGGCCGGACTGTTCTTCGCCCCCTCCAAGGAGCCCACGGCCGCCCGGCTCTCCCGGGAGGAGGCGGCCAAGCGCGTGTGCGCCCGCTGTCCGGTCATGGTCGAGTGCCGCGAGCACGCGCTCCTCCAGCCCGAGCCGTACGGCGTCTGGGGCGGCCTCACCGCCGCCGAGCGCCGCGTGGTCCTGGCCCGGCGCCGCCGCCGCGACGTCGAACTGAAGAAGGCGGCCCGCACCGCGACGGGCCGCATAGCCGCGGCGGGCTAGTGCACGCGCGCGAAAGGGCACCCTCTCCGCACAGAGGGTGCCCTTCTCGCGCCGTCGCGGGCGGTGCCGTCGGGTCAGCGGGCGCCCCGCGGCTCCGACGGAGTCACTTCGCCCGGTCGAAGTCGATCGCGCTGTAGGCCCGCAGCTTGCTCAGCCGGTGCTCGGAGTCGATCCGCCGCACCGTGCCCGACTTCGACCGCATCACGATCGAGTCGGTCGTGGCCGTCTCGGACCGGTACCGCACCCCGCGCAGCAGCTCGCCGTCGGTGATGCCGGTCGCGACGAAGAAGACGTTGTCGCCGGAGACCAGGTCGTCGGTGGTCAGCACCCGGTCCAGGTCGTGCCCGGCGTCGATCGCGCGCTGCCGCTCCTCGTCGTCCTTGGGCCACAGCTTGCCCTGGATGGTGCCGCCCAGGCACTTCACGGCACAGGCCGAGATGATGCCCTCCGGCGTGCCGCCGATGCCCAGCAGCAGGTCGATGCCGGTGCCCTCGCGCAGCGCGAGGATGGAGCCGGCCACGTCGCCGTCGGAGATCAGCTTGATCCGGGCGCCGGTCTCCCGGACCTCCTTGATCAGACCGTCGTGGCGGGGCCGGTCGAGGATGACGACCGTGACGTCCTCGGGGGTGCGCCGCTTGGCCTTGGCGACCCGCCGGATGTTCACGGACACGGGGGCGTTGATGTCGACGAAGTCGGCGGCCTCCGGACCGGTGACCAGCTTGTCCATGTAGAACACGGCCGACGGGTCGAACATGGAGCCGCGCTCGGCGGCGGCCAGCACGGCGATCGCGTTGGTCATGCCCTTGGCGGTCAGCGTGGTCCCGTCGATCGGGTCGACGGCGATGTCGACCTCGGCCCCGGTCCCGTCCCCGACCCGCTCTCCGTTGAAGAGCATCGGGGCCTCGTCCTTCTCGCCCTCGCCGATGACGACGACGCCGTTCATCGAGACGGTGGAGACGAGGGTGCGCATGGCGCGCACCGCGGCACCGTCGGCGCCGTTCTTGTCACCGCGCCCGACCCAGCGGCCGGCGGCCATCGCCGCGGCCTCGGTGACCCGGACGAGCTCCAGGGCGAGGTTGCGGTCGGGAGCCTCTGAGGGGACGTCCAGCTCGGACGGCAGATGATGATTCTCGGTCATCGGAGCGCACCTTTCTGATACGACGACGGCCGGATGAGGGTATGACTCGCACTCTATCGCCAGTCCGACAAAATGAGCAGGGGACCCCACGGATGAGCGGATCGGGGACCTGCGACGATAGGGGCGTGGCAGGGACGAATCGCAAGCAGAAGACGGCCCGGGACATGATCCTCTCCCTGGGGGTCATCGTGCTCGTGGGGCTGGGGATGTGGCTCTTCATCCCGCACAACGAGGGTGAGCCGGACATCAGGCGGGTCGACTACCGGGTCGAGCTGCTCACCGCGCGCCGCGCCGCGTCGTACCCGGTCGCGGCGCCCGAGGGGCTCTCCCGGGACTGGAAGCCGACCTCCGTCCGGTTCCGCGGTGACGACTTCGACGCCTGGCACCTGGGCTTCCGCGCCCCCGACGGCGAGTACGTGGCGGTCGAGCAGTCCGCGGAGAAGCCGGTCACCTTCATCGAGGAGGCCAGCCAGGGCGGGCGGCGGACCGACGCCACCGAGCAGATCGCCGGCCGCACGTGGATCCGGTACGAGGGCGGCCGGTACGACGCCCTGGTGCTCGAGAACACGGACGGCGCCGGGGGTGCGACGACCGTCGTGGCGGGCACCGGGTCGTTCGAGCAGCTGGCCGACATGGCGGCGGCACTGAGGACGGGCTGAGCGCCGGTCCCGACCGTACGGCGAAGGCCCCCGGCGTCATGCCGGGGGCCTTCGTGCGGTGGGTGGGCGCACCGCGTCGCGGACGTCGCCTCAGACGGTGGTGACGACCTGCTCGTACGACAGGCGCGGGGAGCGCGGGAACCAGGCGTCCGGGCCCGGGCGGCCGATGTTGACGACCATCAGCGGGGTGTGGTCGTCGTCCAGGAACTCCTTGCGGACGCCCTCGAAGTCGAGGCCGGTCATCGGGCCGGCGGCCAGACCGGCGGCGCGGACGCCGACGATGAAGTAGGCGGCCTGGAGCGCGGCGTTCAGCGTGGCGGCACCCTCACGCACGGGGCGCTCGCTGAAGAAGGCGTCCTTCGCCGCGGGGAAGTGCGGGAAGAGCTGCGGCAGCTCCTCGTGGAACTCGTTGTCGGCGGACAGGATCGCGACCAGCGGGGCGGAGGCGGTCTTGGGCCGGTTGCCCTCGGCCATGTGCTGGACCAGACGCTCGCGGGCCTCGGGGGAGCGGACCAGCGTGATGCGCAGCGGCGACTGGTTGAAGGCGGTGGGGCCGTACTTGACCAGGTCGTAGATCGCCTGGACCTGCTCGTCGGTCACCGGCTCGTCGGTGAAGGTGTTGGCGGTGCGGGCCTCACGGAACAGCAGGTCCTGGGCGGCGGGGTCAAGAACGAGAGACATGCGTGAACTTTCTGGCGATGTGCGTCGGCCCCGCGGTTCGCACGGGAGCCGTTGACGGGGACGACGCTACGGCAAGGAAGTTCAATGTTCAACCAAAGGGGGAGCGTAGTGATCCGCTTCACGCGAACAGGGAGTGACACGGATCACGTTCGGCCGCCGATCACTTCGCGCGCCGGCCGCGGTCCTACCCGGTACAGACCGCCGCTCGCACGGATGGGACCGCGCCGACATGACCAGCACCGTCAAGGGACCCGCCTCCTACTTCCCCTCGATCGAGAAGAAGTACGGGCGGCCGATCGCGGAGTGGAAGGACCTGATCCGCGCCTCGCCGCTCACCCGGCACATGGAACTCGTCGCCTGGCTCAAGACCGAGCACGGCCTCGGTCACGGACACGCCAACGCGCTCGTCGCCCACACGCGCGCCGAGGACGAGGGCAAGTAGGGAGAGCGGAGTGGGACGGTGTCCGTCCGCCCGACAGCCGCCAAGCGGCCTCGACGTATTTTCTCAGGTCGGTGGCGCGTAGCGGGCGGCGATCACCGTCGCGTGGTGGTGCAGAGCGGTGCGCAGCCACTGCGGGGCCTCCACCTCCGCGTCCAGGGCGTGCTGCCACAGTGCCCATTCCGCGTGCCGTGCGTCCTGAAAGACGACGTGCAGCCGCAGCCGACCGTCCTCGCCGGTCTCCTCGGAGCGGACCGCCAGGGCGGTGGCGACCAGGTGCTCGCGGCGCGCGGGGTCCAGGCGGACCACCACGGCGGTGGTGTCGCCGCCGGTCCGGAACCGCACGTTGCGTTCGTGCCAGGCCCGGTCCAGGTCGACCGTGTCCGGACGCTGCGCGGGTTGGTCGAGTTCCTCGGCCGCCAGGACCCGGCTCAACCGGTAGGTGCGGTCCTCGGTGCCCCGCTTGGCCAGCAGGTAGCCCTGGTCCCTGACGGTGACCAGACCGATCGGGTCCACCGTGCGCCACTTCGGGAGCCGGCCCACGGCCTCGTAGTAGATGCGCAGTCTGTGCCCGGTGAACACCGCGCGGCGGACCTCCGCGGCGATGGAGTCGGGAACCTCCTCGGGCGCCACCCGACGCGAGAGGAGGTCGGTCTCCGGGTCGATGAGCAGCCGCTGAGCCGCTCCGGCGGCTGTGTCCCGCAGCGCCTCGGGCAGCGCGTCGACCACTTTCAGCACGGCTGAGGCGAGCGCCGATCCCAGACCGAACAGCTGCGCGCCCCGTCGTGACCCGGCTACCACGAGGGCGAGCGCCTCATCGTGGTTCAGGCCGGTGAGCGCCGTCTGGAAGTCCGGCAGCAGCACGAACCCGCCGTGCCGCCCCCGCTCCGCGTAGACCGGGACCCCCGCCGTGGAAAGTGCCTCGATGTCGCGCAGCACCGTCCGGGTCGACACCTCCAGCTCACGGGCGAGTGCCTCCGCGGTCATCCGGCCCCGCTGACGAAGCAGCAGGACCAGGGAGACCAACCGGTCGGCACGCATGGGAAAACCCTAGCTAAATACATGACCGAGGGTGTCACGTATTCCTGACAGGGTTCATCACACGACGTCAGAGCGCGGCGGTTGCCGAAGCGACAGGCGTGCGCACTGTCATGAACCGAATGGAGCGGATGCGGTGATGGAACGTAACGCGGTCAACCCGGTGTCGTGGTCGGTCGGGATGGGCTTCAACCAGGGTGAGGTCGTCTCCGGGCACTCGCGCACCCTGTACATCTCGGGTCAGACGGCGATGAGCGAGGAAGGCGAGCCCCAGCACGACGGTGACATGGCGGCGCAGCTCGCGCTGGCCGTCGACAACACCGAGGCGGTGGCTCGCCGAGGCGGGAATGACCCTCTCGGATCTCGTCCGGCTGAACGTCTACACGACCGACGTCGATCTGCTCTTCCAGCACTACGGTGTGCTGGCCGGCCGCCTGGGAGCCGCCGGCGTCGCGCCGACCACCACCATGCTCGGTGTGACACGGCTGGCGATCCCCGGTCAGATGATCGAGCTCGAGGGCACCGCCGTCGCGTGACGTGACGCCCCGTCCGGGATCCCGTCCTTCGTCCGGGTGGTCAGCGCCAGTTGGTGTCGTGGCTGAGGCGGTGGTGGTGGGCGTCGTACTGGTCGACCGTGGTGATGGTCTTTCCGTTCGGGATGGCTGCCGCCCAGGCCCGGTAGGCGGTGCCGGGGACGGTGACCGTGGTGGCCTTCATGCGGGTGCCGTCCGAGAGGGAGACCACGCCGTAGGCGACGTCGGCCTCCGGGTTGGACACCATCAGTCGGCTGCCGGTGAGGCCCTTGTCGTGCAGGCCCCACAGTCCCATTCCTCCGGAGGCGCTGGGGTCGTCCGTACCGGTGACGGGCTGGCAGTCGGTCCAGGGTCCGCCTTGGTGGTCGATGCGGACGCCGCCGATGAACATGCGCTGGCACAGCAGAGACGTGCCCGGCGCCCCGTCGGGCAGCGGGTAACCACGGGGCAGCGTCCGGTGGAACTCCAGAATCACCGACCAACGACGGCTGTCCGTGGTCCCCTCGGCCACCCGGACACTGACCGTGCTGGTAGTCGGGGTGAAGGTGGGACTCGCTGCGGGCGAGGGATGACGCGCAGGGCCGACGGCACTGTGCGGCGGCTTCGGGAACGGGACCGCCAGGCCGAGGACGAGGACGCAGGCGGCACTGGCCACGGCAGCCGCGGCCCGGCGGATCTTCCGGCGGGCGCGCACTGTGGTCAGGATCTGGTCGATGGGGGCCTGGGACGAGGGGTAGGCGTCGCGTGACTGGGCGAAGACGACGCGCAGCCAGTCTTCCTGGTCGTGATCGGGAGTCATCGTGCCTCTGCAGGGCGGCTGGGCAAGTAGTGGCAGGCGAGAGTCGAACGGCTGCGCAGTTTGGCCAAGGCCCGGGACGCCTGGCTCTTCACGGTGCCGACTGAACAGCCGAGGAGGTCGGCCACTTCCTCGGCGGACAAGTCCTCGCAGTAGCGCAGCACCACGACCGCCCGCTGCCGCTCGGGCAGGTCGGCGAGCTCACGGGCCAGAGCGTCGTACACGTCCACGCTCCCGATCCCCGTCCCGTCGTCATGGATGGGGCGGGTGTCGGGCAGCGACGGGAGAAGGAGGTGGGAGATCCTGCGGCGGCGATGCCGGCTGCGGTTGGTGTTGACCAGTGCGCGCCGAACGTAGTGTTCGGCGCGTTCCGGCTCCAGTCGCTGCCAGTGCGGGTACACCTTTGCCAGCGTCACCTGCACCAGGTCTTCCGCTTCGTGGAAGTCGCCGGTGAGCAGGTACGCGGTGTGGGTCAGGGCCCGCCAACGGGCGGCGACGAACCGGGTGAAGTCCGATTCCGGTCCGCTGTGCGCGGCCCTGCGATCACTTGGCTGCACGGCAGGAGGTGCCCGTCCTTCGTCTGGGTGGTCAGCGCCAGTTGGTGTCGTGGCTGAGGCGGTGGTGGTGGGCGTCGTACTGGTCGACCGTGGTGATGGTCCTTCCGTTCGGGATGGCTGCCGCCCAGGCCCGGTAGGCGGTGCCGGGGACGGTGACCGTGGTGGCCTTCATGCGGGTGCCGTCCGAGAGGGAGACCACGCCGTAGGCGACGTCGGCCTCCGGGTTGGACACCATCAGTCGGCTGCCGGTGAGGCCCTTGTCGTGCAGGCCCCACAGTCCCATTCCTCCGGAGGCGCTGGGGTCGTCCGTACCGGTGACGGGCTGGCAGTCGGTCCAGGGTCCGCCTTGGTGGTCGATGCGGACGCCGCCGATGAACATGCGCTGGCACAGCAGAGACGTGCCCGGCGCCACGGACCCGTCGGGCAGCGTCGGCAGGGTGTAGCCCGTGGGCAGCGTCTCGTGGAACTCCAGCGCCACCGACCAACGCTGGCCGTCCACCCGGCCCGTGCCGATCGCCTGCGTGACCACCTGGGGCACCTGTCGGTGAGCGGAAGCGGACGGCTTGGCAACGACGGAGCCAGGTGCGGGTTCGGACGCCGGGTGGACGGCCGGACCCGACGTCGCCGCTATCGCGGAGGCACCGAACGAGATCCCTCCGACCGCGGCGACCGCGACGACCGCTATAGCTGTCTTCCTGGCAGAACTGAGAGCCACGGAGCACATCTCCTTCAAAGCTGCCGCCCGACGCGACGTCGGGCGGTCCTCGACGGCCGACGCGCTGGACCCGCGTGCCGACCCGCTGCGACCACCAGGAGCGGTGGTCGCGGCTTGGACGTTCGCCCGTAGGTACTCCCGAACGCTCACGGCAGGTTGCACGCCCGCCGGCATCGGTTCGCAGCATCCCTACCGCTGGTCTGCCGGAGCGTGGTCACGAGCCGTGCCGAGTGGCCCGGGTCACTCGGCCTCGATGGTGTTGGACTGCCCGAACCCGAGGGGCAGGACCGGCGCGACGTGCGACCTGAGCGCTGCGGTCACGACTGAAGTGGTCGCAAGGCGCCGGCGACGACAGTGGTCACCATTCTGCGGACCGTGGCGATCTGCGGCGGGGTGCTGGCCCGGTCGGCGAACAGCAGGTGCCCGGCCCCGACGAGGGTGGGGGCGAGCGTGTCGATGTCGGCGTCGCCGGCCAGGCGCCCCGACACCCGCTCGGCGGTGAGGTGTTCGGCGCTCGCGGCGGTGCCTTGCACAGCCGGTGGAATGCCGGTCGGACCGGCCTCGCGCAGTCGGGCGCGAAGGCCGTCACGGAAGGTGGTGAGCGCGACGCTTGCCACCGTGACCGGCCCGAACAGGTCCTTCAGCGCGTCGGGGAGGTTGTCCACCACGGTGCCGGTGCCGGTGCCGGCCGTCGGGTGTCGTCGGAGCACCCGCGGACATGCCGGCCGGACGACGAGCCGGGCCTGCTCGTCTAGGCGTCCCCGTCCGCGTCCTCGGGCCCGGCCTCCTCGGCCAGCGCCGCGTCCAGGCGGGCCCGGGCGCCCTCCAGCCACCGCCGGCACACCTTCGCCAGCTCCTCGCCCCGCTCCCACAGGGCCAGGGACTCCTCCAGAGTCGTACCGCCGGCCTCCAGCCGCCGTACGACCTCGATCAGCTCGTCCCGCGCCTGCTCGTACCCGAGCGCCTCGGACACGGCCTCCGGCTGTTCCACCTCGCTGGTCATCCACTCACCCTATGCGTCGACTCGTACGGAGAAATCACCTTCGAAGACGCGGGCGCGCAGCGTCTCGCCCGGCTCCACCTCGCCCGGGCCGCGCACCGCCTGGCCGTCGGCCCGCTGCAGTACGGCGTACCCGCGCTCCAGGGTCGCGGCGGGGGAGAGGGCCACCACGCGCGCGTGCGTGTGCGTCAGCTCGGACTCGGCCCGGTCGAGCTGGTGCCGCAGCGAGCGGCGGCCCCGCTCCAGCAGGGCCGTCACCTGCTCGGCCCGCTCGCCGATCATCCGGTGCGGGTCCTGTATCGACGGCCGGGCCAGCGCGTGGGCCAGCCCCCGCTCCTCGCGGTCGACGAACGCCGCGACGCACCGCCGTGCCCGGTCCCGCAGCTGCCGTACCCGCTCGTACTCCTCGCCGACGTCCGGCACGACCTTCTTCGCGGCGTCGGTCGGCGTGGAGGCGCGCAGGTCGGCGACGAGGTCCAGCAGGGGACTGTCCGGCTCGTGCCCGATCGCCGAGACGACCGGCGTACGGCAGGCGGCGACCGCCCGGACGAGCTGCTCGTCGGAGAACGGCAGCAGGTCCTCCACGCTGCCACCGCCGCGCGCGACGACGATCACGTCCACGGCGTCCATCGCGTCGAGCTCCTTCACCGCCTGCACCACCTGCGGCACCGCGTGCACGCCCTGCACCGGGACGTTGCGCACCTCGAAGCGGACGGCGGGCCAGCGGTGCCGGGCGTTCTCCAGCACGTCCCGCTCGGCCGCGGAGGCCCGCCCGCAGACCAGGCCGATCAGCTGCGGCAGGAAGGGCAGTGCCTTCTTCCGCTCCGCCGCGAACAGCCCCTCGCGCGCCAGGGACTTCTTCAGCTGCTCCAGCCGCGCGAGCAGCTCCCCGACCCCCACCGGCTTGATCTCGGCCGCCCGCAGCGAAAGCTGCCCGCGCGGCGCGTACCACTCCGGCTTGGCGTGCACGACCACGCGGGCACCCTCGCCGACCACGTCCGCAACCGCGTCGAACACCTGGCGGTAGCAGGTCACGCTCACGGAGATGTCGTACGACGGGTCGCGCAGGGTCAGGAACACGACCCCGGCGCCCGGCCGCCGCGACAGCTGCGTGATCTGCCCCTCGACCCACACCGCGCCGAGCCGGTCGATCCAGCCCCCGATCAGCCGTGACACCTCGCCGACGGGCAGGGGAGCTTCGGGGGACGTGTTCGCAGCCATGCGGTCGAGCGTAACGGCCAGGTACGACAACGCTCCCCGCCCTGACACGCCGACCGTGCCCGTCCGACCGCCCCCCGCGCCGGCGGCCTCACGCCCCCGCCGGGCCCCTCCGGCGGGACTGCGCCACCAGGACCACCAGTCCGACCGCCAGCCAGATCGCCCCGACCACCTGCGCGGTCCCCGAGGCCTCCACGATCACCGCGATCGTGATGGCCGCGCCGAGCACCGGCACCAGCACGTGGCGCCACCAGCTCACCCGGCCCCCGCGGCGCCGCACCGCGAACCAGCCGACCACGCTGGCGTGCAGCAGCGTGAACGCGGTGAGCGCGCCGACGTCGACCACCGACACCAGCTGGTCGAGGCCGTCGTCCCGCCGTGCCGCCCACACCGCCGCCACCATCGTGATCACCGCAGCGACCAGCAGTGCCACCCGCGGCACCCCGGCGTCCGTGCGCGCAAGCGCCCCCGGCAGCCGCCGGTCGCGGCCCATCGCGAACAGCAGCCGCCCGGCCGCCGCCTGCCCGGCCAGCGCGGCGAACGCCGCACCGATCGCCTTGCTCACCGCCACCAGGTCGTGCAGCCACGTCCCCACGGACGAGTCCACCGCGTCGTAGAACGCCGACCCCTGCCGCGCCGGATCCGCCGCCAGCTCCGCCGACGACACCGGCTCCAGCAGCGCCACGAGATACGTCTGCGCCACGAACAGCACACCCGCCAGCGCCAGGCAGAACAACAGCGCCCGCGCCACCTTCGCCGAACCGCCCGTGACCTCCTCCGCGAACGTCGCGATCGCGTCGAAGCCCAGGTACGACAGCACCGCCACCGACACCGCGCCGACCACCGCCGACAGCGCGAACGCGCCCTGCGTGCCGTCCCCGGACAGCGGCGACAACCAGTCCCGCTCGGCGCCGTCGCGCGCGAGGACCACGATCGCCGACGCCACGAACACCAGCAGCACCGCGATCTCCAGGGCGAGGACCAGGAAGCCCACCCGGGCCGCCGCCCGCACCCCCCACAGGTTCAGCGCCGTCGTCACGACCACCGCGAGCGCCGTCCACACCCACCGGGACACCTCCGGGACCAGCGCCTCCATGGCGATTCCGGAGAACAGGTAGGCCACCGCCGGGATGAGGACGTAGTCCAGCATCGCCATCCACCCGGCGACGAAACCGGCCCCGTCGCCGAGCCCCACGCGCGCGTAGGCGAACACCGACCCCGCCTGGGGGACGACCCGCACCATCTGGGCGTAGCTGAAGGCGGTGAACGCCATCGCGACCGTGGCGACGACGTAGACGAGTGCCACCGCGCCGTGCGACTTGGCGTCCAGCGTGCCGAAGACGCCGACCGGTGCCATGGGCGCGATGAACAGCAGTCCGTAGACCACCAGGTCCCTGAAGCCCAGGGTGCGCCTCAGCTCGTGTTCCGCACCGGCCCCGGGGGCCGTGGTACCGGACTCGGACATCGTGCCTCCGCCAGCGCATCGGGGTGTGGCTCGGAACGTCCCCGCCAGTGTCCCCGGCGGGGCCGCGTCCACGCGATCCCTGACCCGCCGAACGCGGCCTTACGATGGGTCCCATGACCGCTTCGCCTGGCCGCCGTGTCCTGCTCGCCGCCCCCCGTGGTTACTGCGCGGGTGTGGACCGCGCCGTGATCGCCGTCGAGAAGGCCCTGGAGCAGTACGGGGCCCCCGTCTACGTCCGGCACGAGATCGTCCACAACAAGTACGTCGTGCAGACCCTCGAGAAGAAGGGCGCGATCTTCGTCGAGCGGACGGAGGAGGTCCCGCCGGGGAACATCGTCATGTTCTCCGCGCACGGCGTGGCCCCCGTCGTCCACGAGGAGGCCGAACGCGGCCGGCTCGCCACCATCGACGCCACCTGCCCGCTCGTCACCAAGGTGCACAAGGAAGCCGTCCGCTTCGCGAACGACGACTACGACATCCTCCTGATCGGCCACGAGGGCCACGAAGAGGTCATCGGCACCTCGGGCGAGGCCCCCGACCACATCCAGCTCGTCGACGGCCCCGAGGACGTGGCGAAGGTCGAGGTCCGCGACCCGTCGAAGGTGGTGTGGCTGTCGCAGACCACCCTCTCCGTCGACGAGACCATGGAGACCGTCGACGCGCTCAAGGACAAGTTCCCGCAGCTCCTCTCGCCGCCGAGCGACGACATCTGCTACGCCACGCAGAACCGTCAGCTCGCGGTGAAGCAGATGGGCGCCGAGGCCGACCTGGTGATCGTCGTCGGCTCGCGCAACTCCTCCAACTCCAAGCGGCTGGTCGAGGTCGCCAAGCAGGCCGGCGCGCGGGACGCCCACCTGGTGGACTTCGCCGACGAGATCGACGAGGCCTGGCTGGAGGGCGTGACCACGGTCGGCGTCACCTCCGGCGCGTCCGTCCCCGACGTCCTGGTCGAGCAGGTCCTGGAGTGGCTGGCGCCGCGCGGCTTCGAGGACGTGGAGATCGTCAAGGCCGCCGAGGAGTCGATCACCTTCTCGCTGCCCAAGGAACTCCGCCGCGACCTGCGCGAGGAGGCCGCCGCACTGGTGGCCGGACGGGGCGGTTCCGGTACGGGGGCCTGACCGTCCCCGCACCGCCCGCGTGACGGTCGGTGGCCCGTCGTAACGTGGAGCCATGGAGATCTTCGGCGTGGACATCGGCGGATCCGGGATCAAGGGCGCCCCTGTGGACCTCGACAGGGGCGACCTGGCCCAGGAGCGCCACAAGGTGCTCACCCCGCACCCGGCGACCCCCGACGGGGTGGCCGACGGGGTGAAGCAGGTCGTCGACCACTTCGGCTGGACCGGCCCGGTCGGACTGACCTTCCCCGGCGTCGTCACCGGCGGCGCCACGGTCCGTACGGCGGCCAACGTCGACAAGAGCTGGGTCGACACGGACGCGCGTGCCCTCTTCAGCGAGCGGCTCGGCGGGCTGGACGTCACGGTCGTCAACGACGCGGACGCGGCGGGCGTCGCCGAGATGCACTTCGGTGCCGGCCGCGGCCGGAAGGGGACGGTCGTCCTGCTCACCTTCGGCACGGGCATCGGCAGCGCCGTCTTCACCGACGGCGTCCTCGTGCCCAACAGCGAGCTGGGCCACCTCGAGCTGGACGGGCACGACGCGGAGAAGCGGGCCTCCAGCAAGGTCAAGGACGACCGCGACCTGTCGTGGGAGCAGTGGGCCCACCGGGTCCGGAAGTACCTCGCCCACGTCGAGATGCTGTTCTCGCCCGAGCTGTTCATCCTCGGCGGCGGGGTCAGCCGCAAGTCCCACAAGTTCCTGCACTACCTCGAGGGCATCCAGGCGGAGATCGTGCCGGCGCAGCTGCAGAACAACGCGGGCATCGTGGGCGCGGCGATGCGCGCGGCCGGCTGACCGGCAGGCACGGGCGCGGCCCCGGCCGCCCGCCGGTGTTCCGGTCCGGCCGCCATGGCGCGCCGGTCACCTCCCCGCCCTCGTGCCGGGGCCGTGCCCTGCGGTCGGTCCCGCGCCCCGGCCGTCCGTGCGCCGGGCCGCACGCCGCCCCGCGGCCCGGCCCGGCGCATGGCCCGGCTGTCGCACCGGCCGAGGGTCACGGCGCCCCGGCCCGGAGCGTCACGCCGGCGGGCGGGTCCGGGCGGTGGCGGCGCGGCGGCGCACCAGTCTGATCCGCCGGACGAGCACGATGGACCCGGCGAGCAGCGTGCCGCCGTAGAGCCAGCCGGCCTCGGTGGCCAGCGCGGTCACGAGCCCCATCAGCCGCCCGCCGATCCCGTCCCCGCGCTCGGCGACCGTCACCAGGCCCGAGGCGAACGCGATCGGCAGCACGACGGGCGCGGTCAGCAGGTCGCCCCTGCGCACCCAGAACGCCGTCAGCACGCACACCGGCAGGAACAGCACGCCGTAGACGGTGGGGGACCCGCCGAACAGCAGCCGGTCGAGGAACCCGAGCGCGACCATCACCGCCGCGCAGAACAGGCCGCTGCCCAGCCCGGTGAGCCGGGGGTTGGGCGTCGCGCGCACCCGCCGCAGGACCCGCAGCGCGGGCGGCACCGGCGCCCCGGGCCGGGGCCCGGCCACCGCCGGCGGACGACGCGGCCCACCTCCCCCGCCCGGACCGGCGGACCCGGCCGGCGGTCTCACCGCCCCGCCCCCGGCACCCCGCCCCTGCGGGGGCAACGGCGTCCGGTCTCGTCGCGGTCCGTACTGCGCAGGTCGCGTCCTGTGTTGCTCCACTGGACCAACTTAGGTCGGTTAATGTGCCGAATAGCCCGACAGACACGCCGTGGGGCGAGGCCCGGCCAGGCGTTCGACGCCCGGCGTGGCCGTTACCGGACACCCCGTAGACTGGTGGATCGGCCCAGTCTGGCCTGCCCCGCCCTCCGCATCCTCACGTACGGGAAGTCGCAACGTGTCGCTCACGATCGGAATCGTCGGTCTGCCGAATGTCGGCAAGTCGACCCTGTTCAACGCCCTGACCAAGAACGACGTGCTCGCGGCCAACTACCCGTTCGCCACGATCGAGCCCAACGTCGGCGTCGTGGGCGTCCCCGACCCCCGCCTGGCGAAACTGGCCGAGATCTTCTCCTCCGAGAAGGTCCTCCCGGCGACGGTCGACTTCGTGGACATCGCGGGCATCGTGCGCGGCGCGAGCGAGGGCGAGGGCCTGGGCAACAAGTTCCTGGCCAACATCCGCGAGTCCGACGCGATCTGCCAGGTCATCCGCGCCTTCAAGGACGAGAACGTCGTCCACGTCGACGGCAAGGTCTCGCCGAAGGACGACATCGAGACGATCAACACCGAGCTGATCCTCGCCGACCTCCAGACCATCGAGAAGGTCCTGCCCCGCCTCCAGAAGGAGTCGCGGATCAAGAAGGACGTGGCGCCCAAGGTCAAGGCGGTCGAGGAGGCCAAGGAGATCCTGGAGAAGGGCGACACGCTCTTCGCCCACGGCATCGTCCAGGGCACCGAGCGCAACGAGCTCCTGCACGACCTGCACCTCCTCACCACCAAGCCCTTCCTCTACGTCTTCAACGTCGACGAGGACGAGCTCACCGACGAGGACTTCAAGAACGAGCAGCGCGCCCTGGTGGCCCCCGCCGAGGCGATCTTCCTCAACGCCAAGCTGGAGGCGGACCTCGCCGAGCTGGAGGAGGACGAGGCCCTGGAGCTGCTCCAGTCCGTCGGCCAGGACGAGCCCGGCCTCGCCACCCTCGCCCACGTCGGCTTCCGCACCCTCGGCCTGCAGACCTACCTGACGGCCGGTCCCAAGGAGTCCCGCGCCTGGACCATCAAGAAGGGCGCCACCGCCCCCGAGGCCGCCGGTGTCATCCACACCGACTTCCAGAAGGGCTTCATCAAGGCGGAGGTCATCTCCTTCGACGACCTGGTCGAGACGGGCTCGGTGCCGGAGGCCCGCGCCAAGGGCAAGGCGCGCATGGAGGGCAAGGACTACGTCATGCAGGACGGCGACGTGGTGGAGTTCAGGTTCAACGTCTGATTGGACGTGGGCAAACGGCCTGACCTGCGAGAAAGCAGGTCAGGCCGTTGTGCTGTCCGCGGCAGTCCGCAGAACCTGGAGCAGCTACGTGTCGTAGACCGTGGAGCGGTGTCCGACGTGGACGACCCACACCACCAGTTCCCCGTTGTCGATCGTGTAGACGACGCGGTAGTCGCCGACCCGTAGGCGGCGACGCTCGGGCTGGGATACGAGTGGGGTGGTGTTGAAACCGAAGGGGTCGCTTTCCAGCTCTGTCAGTTTGGCCAGGATGCGAAGCGCCATCTCACGCGGGATCTTGCGCAGCTCGGCCTGAGCCTCGGGCCGGAACACCGTGCGGTAGTCACTCACTGCGTGCCAGCGTCTCCCTCATCACGTCCTCGATCGGGACGCCGACGGCCGGGCTCGCCATGCGCTCGTCGATGATGCGGTTGATCTCGCGCTCTTCCCACTCCTGGTACTTGCGAAGCACCTCGATCGAGACCACGGCGGCGACCTGCTTGCCGCGACGGGTGATGACAGTGGGTACGTCGTCGCGGTCGGCCCGTTCGACGACTTCGGCCAGGTGAGCGCGCACGTCGCGGATGGACTCTATGGGCAGCGGCTGTGTCATGCGCTCAAGCGTACCGAGTGTGCCATGTGTACACCATCGTCCAAGGTGGGGCCGGGCCGAGTAGGGCTGGATGTACTGGACGACTTCCCACCGGGCTGGACGGGTGCTGGTGGTCGGCCCTACTCGACCGACGGTTCGAGCATCGGCTCGAAGGCGGAGTCCTTCTCATTCGGGTCGTGAGGGAGGAAACCGTCGGGGACGGTGCGTCCCGGCGCCCCCCGCCCCGTCCTCTACACCGACTCCGAGGGCCGGGCCTCCCTCATCGCCGAGTCCCTCGCCGAGGCCCTGACCCTCGCCATCGTCCTCCCGTCCTGGCACGACGGCCTGGCCGGCATCCGACCCCCGGCCCTCAACGCCGACTACCTCGCCGACCACCCGGACCACCCCGCCGTCCGCGACCGCCTCATTGCCGCCCCAACGGCCGGGCCGCAGAGGTAGTGGGTGCCGCCCGCGTTGCAGCCGGCGATGGGCTCCACCGGGAGGCCGTTGGGGAGGGCGATCGGCTCGATCGGGTCGGTACGGTCGAAGTCGAACTCACCCTCGCAGGCCAGGTAGGCGGCGACCTCGCGATGCGCGGCGAGTCTGCGGAGCAGCACGCTTGTCCGAGAGCGTGACCGGGTTGAGGGCTGTGATGATCGCAGGGGTGAGGGGACGCCCTGCGAGGACGTGGCGGACGGCGTCGAGGGGGACAGGGCGCGCCCGTGTCGACGTTTTCGATGTCATTCCTTAGTCGAAATTGATATCGTTAGTGCGTTGTCGGGCTGCGGAGGGATGGATGATGGCCAGGACTGTGATTGATCTGGACGACGAGATCGTCGAGCAGGCGATGCGGGTGTACGGCGTGAAGACCAAGGCCGCTGCGGTACGGGCAGCCATGGAAGAGGGGGTGAAGCTGCGGCTGCGCCGGGAGCTGTTCGATGCCATCGACGAGGGGGAGTTCGAAGAGGCGTTCGCGGAGATCCGGTCGCAGACCGGGCCGCGTCATCCGGACGGCACGCTCAAGCGTGGGGGCGGGGCCTCGGCGGCGTGAAGGGACGCTATCTCATCGACAAGTCGGCGCTGGCCCGTCGGGGCAACGCAGCGGTGCGGGCACGGCTGGATGTGCTGGACCGCGACGGGCTCCTCTCGATCTGCGCCCCGACGGAGTACGAGGTCCTGTACTCGGCTCGCGGCAAGCCGGAAGCGCTGCGGCTGCGTACCCTGCTCCGCGGCTTCGACTACCTGCCCTGCAACGATCAGGAGTTCGAGCGGGCACTCGAGATCCAGGGCCTGGCGCTGAACGCCGGCTTCCACCGCGCGCTGTCGCTGGCCGACGTCCTCATCGCGGCAACCGCTGAACGGCACCGGGCCACGGTCCTGCACTACGACGGCGACTTCGACATGATCGCCTCGGTGAGCGGGTTGAAGGCCGAGTGGGTCGTGGAGCCCGGTACGGCCGACTGAGCCGACGTGGGCCGGTGCGGTCGGTGACGGCCTGACCTGCAAGAAGGCAGGTCAGGCCGCTGTGCTGTCCGCAGTGGTCCGCAGACCCCATGTGGACCGTGCCGGTTTCACGACGGCGGAAATCGCTACTTCGTGGCCCCCTGGGCGAAGCCGTTGTAGATGTAGCGCTGGAGGAACAGGAAGATCACGAGGGTCGGCACGATGACGAGGACGGCCCCGGCGGAGATGTTCTCCCAGTGCGCCCCGAACGGCCCCTTGAAGCGGAACAGGGCCGTCGACATGGTCCCGAGCTCCTCGGAGGGCATGTAGAGGAAGGGGATGTAGAAGTCGTTGTACGTGGTGATGCCCTTGATGATGACCACGGTCGCGATGGCCGGCTTCAGCAGCGGGAAGATGATCCTCCGGTAGATGGTGAAGGAGTTGGCGCCGTCGAGCCGCGCGGCCTCGTCGAGTGACCGGGGGATGCCGCGGATGAACTGAAGGAAGATGTAGATGGCCACGATGTCGGTGCCCATGTACAGCAGGATCGGTGCCCAGCGGGTGTTGAACAGCCCGAAGCTGTTGACGACCTGGAAGGTGGCGACCTGCGTCGTCACGGCCGGCACCAGCGTGGCGATCAGGAACAGGGCCATGACGAGCTTCTTGAGGCGGAAGTCGAAGCGGTCGATGGCGTAGGCGGTCATCGAGCCGATGATCACGGTTCCGGTGATGGAGAACAGCAGGATGAAGGCCGTGTTGCCGAAGGCCGTCAGCAGATGGCCGTCGGTGAAGGCCGTGGCGTAGTTGGAGAAGTTGAGCCAGTCGTCCGGGAGCGCCAGGGCGCCCTGGCCGTCGGAGATCTCCCCGTAGGACTTCAGCGAGGTCAGGAAGATCACGACGAGCGGCAGCAGCACCACGACGGAGGCGACGACCAGCGACAGGTACGTCAGGGCGGTACCGACGCGCGGGCGACGGCGCGCTCGTTCCCGTGGGCGGGCGGGGGCGGTGAGGGTCATACGAGATCCACCTTCTCGTCGGGCACGAGGCGGCGCTGGAGCCAGGTGATCACCAGGATGATCGCCAGCAGCACCACGGCACAGGCCGAGGCCAGGCCGGTCTTGTTGAACTGGAAGGCGAACTTCACCGTCTGGATGACGAACGTCGAGGTCTCCGTCGCACCGCCGGTCATGATGTACGGGATCTCGAACACGGACAGAGATCCGGAGATCGCCAGGATGACGCTCAGGCTCAGCACCGGCCGGATGCTCGGCGCGATGATGTGCCGGAACTGCTGCCGGCGACTCGCGCCGTCCAGTTGGGCGGCCTCGTAGAGCTCGCCGGGGATCGACTGGATCGCGCCGAGGAACAGCACGAAGTTCAGGCCGGTGAAGCGCCACACGGACACGCCGGCCATGGAGGTGTTGGCCGACTCCGGAGAGCCCAGCCAGGCGTGGTCGGTGCCGGCGCCGAACCAGGACAGGACCGAGTCGAGCGTTCCGCCGTCCTGGAAGAAGTACAGGAAGACGAAGCCGATCGCGACGCCGTTGATCAGGTACGGGAAGAACAGGATGCCCTTGAACAGGTTCCTGAAGCGCAGGTCGAAGCTGAGGACGGTGGCGAAGTACAGGGCGACGGCGATCTGCACGGCGGACGCCGCCAGGTAGTAGAAGCTCACCGCGAACACCCGCAGCAGCTCGGGCCGGGTGAAGATCTCGGTGTAGTTCTCCGTGCCGACGTAGGTGCGGTCGGGGCTGACGCCGTCCCAGTCGGTGAAGCTGTAATAGATCATGTTGCCCACCGGCACGTACGTGAACGTGATCAGCAGGGCGAGCGGGGCCAGCAGGAACAGCCACGGAGTGATCCTGCTCAGCGGCCGGTCACGCCACGAGGTGCCGGTCCGTGCGCGGTGCCGGAAGCGCTGCCTGCCGATCGGGCCCGGCTCGGCCGCCGGGGTGGGTGGTGAAGCCGTGGAAGCGGTTCGGGTCATGGGGAGCCAGGGCCTTTCGTCGTCCGCCGAGGGCACCGGGCGCCGGGTCCCGCTCGCCGGGGTCGGGGCGGGAACCCGGCGGGTGCTGGGTTCGGGCGGGAGCCGGGTCAGGAGCCGACGGTCTGCCTGGCCTCGGACCAGCGCTTGTTCAGGTCGTCGAAGTAGCCCTCGAGCGAACCGTCCGTGGCGCCGCGGGCGATGTCGATGAGCTTCTTGCGGTAGTCGGGCTTGTTGAGCCCGATCTCGGCGGCGTTGTCGACGGCGTTGACGTCGGCCGTCCTGGCCTCGGAACGCTCGATCAGCCTGACATCGTTGTCAACATAGTCCTTGAGTGTCGACGGCATCCCCTCGGACTTCAGGGCGGAGACGGCGCCCTCCTCGGCCGCGTAGCCGGACTTCTCGGTGAACCAGTCGATCCACGCCCGGGCGGCTTCCTTGTGGTCGGAGTGGATGTTGACGGCCTGCTGGTAGTCGGAGACCAGGGTGGCGCAGAACGTGCCGTCCTTCTGGGAGGGGACCGGCATGAATCCGATGTCGTCGGGGTTCCGCCCCGCCGCCTCGGCCGCGTCCCGCATCTGCTCGACCGCCCAGGACCCGAGCATCATGCTGCCCACCTTGCCCTTGGCCAGGAGGGTCTTGGAGCTCTCCCAGTTGGTGGTGGCCGGGTCCTTCTCCGACAGCTTCTCGTGGACGATGTCATGGAGCAGGGTGTCGAGGGTGTTGAGGTCGTTGCCCTCGGCCCAGGGCTCGTCCGTCGCGGCGAGTTTGTCGGAGGCCCGGGTGTCGCAGCTGATGGAGCCGACACCGTTGGTCCAGGGGCTCTCGAGCGGCCAGCCGTCCTTGAAGTTGGTGTAGTACGGGGTCGCTCCGGTCCTGTCCTTGACGGTCTTGAGATCGTCGAGGAACCGCTGGGGCGTCGTCGGCCAGTCGGTGATCCCGGCCTGCTTCCACAGCGCCTTGTTGTAGACGAGTCCGTTGGCGGTCCCGAAGGTGGCGATGCCGTAGGTCTTTCCGGCGACGTCCGTCTTGTCGGTGAAGCGGTAGGTGGGCTTCATCGACGAGGTGTCGCCGAGCGGCGCGAAGAACTTGGGGTAGTCGCCCTTGGCGACCGCCGACGGGATCAGCAGGACGTCGCCGTAGTCCTCCGTGTTCATGCGGATCCTCACCTCCCCCTCGTAGTCGGTGAGGCCCTCGAACCTGACCTTCACCCCGGGGTAGGTCCTGTTGAACTCGGCGGCGTACTTCTTCATCGTCCCGTCCTCGACCAGGTCGGTGCGATTGGTCAGCACGGTGATGTCCCCCGAGACGCCGTCCGGGTTCACCGGCGCGGCGGCGGTCTCGCCGGCGTTCGGGCTCCCTCCTCCACTGCACCCCGCGACGGTCAGCGTCGCGGTGGCGAGCAGAGCGACGCTCAGCGCTCTCTTCCCCATGCGCCCAGCTCCTTTCCAAGGATCACGGCTCGGGCTCCGGTGGTGGCTGACGGCGACTATGTCAGTCGGCAGTGAACCGGTAAAGCTCGCTGATCGCTCGCGATGCTCAATCGTTACCTGGGGTGAGCCGAGGGGCCGGAATGCCCATGTCCCCGTTGAGTCGCAGCGACGGCCAGGGTCGGGCGAGGAGGGCTAGACCGGTTCACAAGCAGGAGGTTAGGTTGAGCCGTGTTGCCCACGACACCGGGCCCGTCCCGCCGAAGGAGCCGTACATGAAGGAAGTCGTCCCGCTCGCCGAGGACTGGAACCTCCGCCACGGCGCGAGCCTGCTGCCCGCCCGCGTTCCCGGCTGCGTCCACACCGATCTGCTCACCGCCGGACTGATCCCGGACCCCTTCCTCGGCATCAACGAGAAGGGCGTGGCCTGGGTCGGACGGCGGGCCTGGACCTACGTCCGCGACCTGCGGGCCACCGACACCGCCGGGGAGGAGTACGAGCGGACCGACCTGGTCTTCGACGGACTGGACACCGCGGCGACCGTCACCCTGGACGGGCGGGAACTGGGCCGCACCCGGAACATGCACCGGCGCTACCGCTTCGACGTCACGGGTCGGCACGGTCTCCTGGAGGTGGACTTCGCCTCCGCCTACGACGAGGCGGCCTCGGTACGGGCGCTGACGGGGGAGCGCCCCAACGTCTATCCGGAGCCGTTCCAGTACATCCGCAAGATGGCGTGCGGCTTCGGCTGGGACTGGGGCCCGACCCTGGTGACCGCCGGTATGTGGCGCCCGGTCCGGCTGGAGCGCTGGTCGACGGCCCGGCTGGCCGGCGTGCGCCCTCTGGTGACGGTCCACGGCGACACCGGCCGCGTCGAGGTGCGTGTCGAGGTCGAGCGGACCGCGCGGGGGACGGCCCGCCCGCTCGCCGTGCGTGCCAGGGTCGGGGACGGCCTCGCGGAGACCCGCGGCGTCGTGGAGGGGACGCGCGCCGTGCTGACACTGGAGGTGCCCGACGTCTCCCTGTGGTGGCCCCGCGGCTACGGCGAACAGCCCCTCTACGAGCTGGAGTTGACGCTCGTCGAGGACGGCGACGGGCCGGGTTCCGGGGAGCGTCCCCTCGACTCCTGGCGCCGGCGCATCGGCTTCCGGACCGTGGAACTGGACCGCTCGGCGGACGAGCACGGCACCGGGTTCACCCTCGTCGTCAACGGGGAACGGATCTTCGCGCGCGGGGTCAACTGGATCCCCGACGACGTCTTCCCGTCCCGGATCACACCCGAGCGCTACCGCACCCGGCTCGGTCAGGCGGCCGGCGCGGGCGTGGACCTGGTCAGGATCTGGGGCGGCGGCATCTACGAGGACGACGCCTTCTACGACGCCTGCGACGAACTGGGCCTCATGGTCTGGCAGGACTTCCTCTTCGCCTGCGCCGCCTACCCCGAGGAGCAGCCACTGCGCGGCGAGGTCGACGCCGAGGCGCGCGACAACGTTGTCCGGTTGATGCCGCACCCCTCACTCGTGCTGTGGAACGGCAACAACGAGAACCTCTGGGGCTTCCGCGACTGGGACTGGGAGCCGCAGCTCGACGGCGGCTCCTGGGGCGGCGGGTACTACCTGGACCTGCTTCCCAGGATCGTCGCCGAACTCGACCCCACCCGCCCCTACACCGCCGGCAGCCCCTGGTCCGGCTCCTGGGCCCACCACCCCAACGACCCGGCCCACGGCACCCACCACTCGTGGGAGGCCTGGAACCGCCGGGACTACGCCGAGTACCGCGACTCGGTGCCCCGCTTCGTGGCGGAGTTCGGCTGGCAGGCGCCGCCCGCGATGGCGACCCTGCGGCGCGCGCTGCCCGGCGAACGACTCGCGCCCGACTCTCCCGGCATGCTGCACCACCAGAAGGCGGAGGACGGCAACGGCAAGCTGAACCGGGGCGTGGAGCGGCACTTCGTGCTGCCCGGGGACGACTTCGACCGCTGGCACTACCTCACCCAGGTCGTGCAGGCCCGCGCGGTCGCCACCGGGATCGAGCACTGGCGCTCGCACTGGCCCGTGTGCGCCGGCACCGTCGTCTGGCAGATCAACGACTGCTGGCCGGTCAGCTCCTGGGCGGCCATCGACGGCGACGGCCGGCTCAAGCCCCTCTACCACGAGCTGCGCCGGGTCTACGCGGACCGGCTCCTCACGCTCCAGCCGGGCGACGGCGGCGACGGCGCCGTACTCGCCGTCGTCAACCAGTCCGCCGAGCCCTGGCAGACGCGCGTGGTCCTGCGCCGGCTGCGGGCGGACGGCACCGAAGTGGCCGGGCACGTGCTCGACGTGACCGTCGCCGCCCGTACGGTGCACCGGCAGTCAGTGCCCCGGGACCTGGTCCCCGACCGGCGTACCGCCGACGAGTTCCTCGTCGCCGACAGTGCGGACCTGCGCAGCGTGCACGTGCCGGTCACGGACCGGGAGTTCGCCTACCCGGTCCCGGACTACGACCTGGTCGTGGAGACCCCGGTGGGTGACCGGACGGGTAGTGTCGAGGTCGTGGTAACCGCACACACCCTCGTACGCGACCTCCTCCTGCAGGCCGACCGGCTGGGACCGGACGCGGTCTGCGACACCGGGCTGCGGACCCTGCTTCCCGGTGAGCGGCTCCGGCTGCGGGTCACGGGCGCGGCGGAGACCGGGGCCAACGCCGTGCGGGCGGCACTGTTCTGCGTGGAACCGGCGTGAGCGCACCGTCCGTACGCGTCACCATCAAGGACGTCGCCGCGGCCGCCGGCGTCTCCAAGGGCGCCGTGTCCCTGGCGTTCAACGGCAAACCGGGAGTCTCCGACGCCACCCGGGAGCGGATCTTCGCGGCGGCCAGGCAACTGGGCTGGGCCCCGAACTCCTCGGCCCGCAGCCTGTCGCGCCGGTCCGTCGACACCGTCGGGCTGGCGATCTGCCGGCCGGCCCGGCTGCTGGGCCTGGAGCCGTTCTACATGGAGTTCGTCTCCGGCATCGAGAGCGTGCTGGCCGAGCGTGACTGCTCGTTGCTGCTGCGGCTGGTCGGCTCGCTGGAGGAGGAGATCGGGCTTCAGGAGCGCTGGTGGCGGGAGCGGCAGGTGGGGGGCTCGATCCTGGTCGACTTCCATCACGAGGACCCGCGGATCGGCCCGCTGCGGCGGATCGGCCTCCCGGCGGTGGCGGTCGGCCACCCGTCCCTCACCGGCGGATTCCCGTCGGTGTGGACCGACGACGCCGCCGCCGTCGCCGAGGCGGTGCGCTACCTGGCGGTGCTGGGGCACCGGCGCATCGCCCACGTGGGCGGCCCCCGCGGGCTCGGGCACAGCGCCATCCGGACGACCGCGTTCGAGCGGACCCTGGGCGAACTCGGCCTCGAACGCGGCCCGCACGTCGAGACGGGCTTCTCGGGCGAGGACGGCGCGCGCGCCACCCGTTCCCTGCTGCTGTCCGCCGAGCGGCCCACGGCGATCCTCTACGACAACGACATCATGGCGGTCGCCGGACTCGGTGTCGCCGCCGAGATGGGCGTCTCCGTGCCGGACGACCTGTCGCTGCTGGCGTGGGACGACTCCCAGCTGTGCCGGCTGACGCATCCCACGCTGTCGGCGATGAGCCACGACGTGCACGGCTTCGGGGCGCAGGTCGCACGGGTGCTGTTCGAGGTGCTCGCGGGCCACGACGTGACGTCCCTGCCCGTCCCGACGCCGTCGCTGGTGCCGAGGGCGTCGACCGCCTCGCCTCCCTCCAGGACCTAGGGCCGGCGGGGTACGGACGGTGGAAGGGGCGCGGCGCGATGCCGCGCCCCTTCGCGTGCCGCTGGAATCTCCGCGGTTTTGACATAGGTATGAGGCCATACCTATAGTCTCCGTATGCCCGACAGCAGTGCCTCCGAGCAGCGCATCGACCACGTGGCCTCCGGGCTCGCGGCGTGCCTGCCCGCGCTGCACCGGGCCCTGGAGCGGCGCATCGCGAGCGAGTACCCGCACCCCAAGCCGCCCGAGGGGCAGCTCGCGCTGCTGCGGTTCGTCGCCCAGCATGAAGGCGCGACGGTGCGCGAGGCGGCCGCGGCACTGCTGATGAAGCCCAACAACGTCAGCGCCCTGGTGTCCCGGCTCACGGAGCTGGGGGAGCTGGAGCGCCGGCAGGACGGCGCCGACAGGCGGATCGCCCACCTCCACCTCACCGCGTCCTCCCGGCAGCGGATCTCCGAGGTGTCCGCCCTCGAACAGGAGCACCTCGGTCACGCGATGCTGTCGCTCACCGAGGGTGAGTTGGACGCACTCGGGTCCGCCCTCGGCGCGCTGAGCGCGTTGAGCCGCCACCTCCACCCCGCGGCCGGCTGACCGGCAGGGTCACCGGCTCGCGCACGCACGAGCGGTGAGGCGTCAGGCCTCCCGCCGTCCTCCCATGTCCCGAGGGACGCCCCTGGCGGCAGCCCTCGGTCCCGGCCTGCGCCCACGCACCCACCCCGCCCCCCGGCGTCCGCCGGCGGGGCCGGCCCCGGGTGCCGCCGTGCGGCCGCTCGTCGCGCACTTCGTACATTTCCTTCGAAAGAGAAACGGCCACTTTCATGGCGTCCCCTTCAGTGGGCAACTCCGTCCCGCCCACGGCTGCTTCCGAGCGCCGGAAGTCCGCGGACCGCCGGGGCAACCCCTGGCTCGCTCTGATCGCAGTCTCGTTCGGCCTGCTCATGGTGCAGCTCGACGGTTCCGTCGTCGCCATCGCCAACCCCGCGATCGGCAAGGACCTCGGGGCGAGCACCGCGGAGCTGCAATGGGTCACCAACTCCTACCTGCTCGCGCTCGCGGCCTCGATGATCCTCGGCGGCAGGCTCGGCGACCGGTTCGGCCGGCGCTTCCACTACCTCGCGGGCGTCGGCGGCTTCGTCGTCACCTCGGTCGCCATCGGCCTGGTGGGCAGCATCGAGGGCGTCATCGTCTTCCGCGCCCTCCAGGGACTGTGCGGCGGCATCCTGATGCCCAACACCCTGGGCATCCTGCGTGCCGTCTTCCCGCCGAGGAAGTTCCCGCTCGCGGTGGGCATCTGGGGCATGGTCTCGGCCGTCTCGACGTCGCTGGGGCCCATCATCGGCGGCCTGCTCGTCGAGCACGTCGACTGGACGTGGGTCTTCTACCTGAACGCGCCGATCGGCGTCGTCGCCCTGCTGTTCAGCATGTCGGTCCTCGCCGAGTCCAGGAACTCCACCGGCCGCCAACGCTTCGACGTCGCCGGTGTCGTCCTGCTCGCCGCGGGGCTGCTCGCGCTCGTCCTCGGCATCGTCAAGGCCGAGACGTGGGGCTGGGCGTCCGCCGGCACCCTCGGCACCATCGCCCTCGGCCTGGTGCTCCTGGTCCTCTTCGGCTGGTACGAGACCCGGCAGGAGCACCCGCTGCTGCCGATGCGCCTGTTCCGCAACCGTTCGCTGACCACCGGCGCGGTGATGACCCTGCTGAACTTCTTCGTCATGCTCGGCGGCATCTTCTTCATCATGCTGTACCTGCAGAACGTGCGCGGCTACACGCCGGTCGAGGCCGGCGTCAGCACGCTGCCGATGTCCATCGCCTCGCTGTTCGCCTCCCCGGTCGGCTCCCAGCTCACCACGCGCTTCGGGCCCCGTGTCACGATCCCGCTCGGTCTGGTCCTCTCGGCCGCGGCCATGTTCGGCATGCTCACCTGGACCGTCGACTCCTCCTACGCGACCATGTGGCCGCCGTTCATCGCGATGGGCCTCGGCGTCGGCATCGTGCTGCCCGCCACCGCCGCGGCGATCATCGGCAGCGCGCCGGTCCGGGACGGCGGTGTGGCCTCCGGCCTGCAGTCCACCATGCTGCAGATCGGCGGCGCCCTCGGCACCTCCGTGCTGGTCTCCGTGATCGCCGGCAAGGTCGGTTCCTCGCTGTTCGGCGAGCTCACCGGCGCGGGCGTCCCGGTACCTCTGGCCCACGGGCTCGAGAAGGCCGAGGACGCCGTCGCGATGGGCATCGCACCGGTCTCCTCCGACATGCCGGCGCAGATCAGGGCCGCGGTCGTCGAGGGCAGTGGCCAGGCGTTCGTGAACGGTCTGCACTCCGCCGTCACCGTGACCGGGATCCTGGGCCTGATCGGTGCGGTGGCCGCGGTCGCCGGCATCAGGGGCCGCGCCGAGGAGACGGCGGACGGCACCGAGGACGGGGTGGCCGTCGCCGCTCACTGAGCACACCGGCGCAACGGGCAGTGGCGCCGCCGGGCCGCGTGGGCCCCGGCGGCGCCGCTCCGTCCGGTGGGCCGCGGCCGTACCGCCGGGCTCAGCCCCGCAGTGCGCTCTTCCGCCGCGGTGACCTCGGCGACGGTGAGGTGGCGGTCCGGGACCTCCGCGTGCGTGTCACCCGCGGGCGACCACCTGCCGGCACGCCTCCACGTATCCCCGCACCAGCGTCCGTTCCTCGTCCTCCCGCCGCCAGGCGAGCACGTAGCGGCTCGGGCTCAGCCCGCGCACCGGGCGGGTGGTGACGCCGCCCAGGGTGATCAGCGGGGCGTTGCCCACGGCCACGAGACAGATGCCGAGGCCGGCCACGAGGGCCTCGTACGTCTCCTCCGTGCCGGCGATCTCCGCGCCGACGCGCGGCGGGCGGACGCCCAGGTCACGCCGTTCGTCCAGCGCCAGCCAGAAGTCGCGCAGGACGCCGGCCTCCGGCGGCAGGGCGAGGAACGGCTCGTCGGCCAGGTCCGCGAAGTCGACCTCGGGCACGGCCGCGAGCGGATGGGTGTCGGGGAGGGCGACCAGGCGCGGTTCCTCGGCGACCGTGGTCCACGCGTAGCGGCCCGCGTCGGGCAGCGGCAGCCACACGTGGGCGACGTCGGCCGTGCCGTCGGCCAGGCCCGCGGTCGGGTCGTGCCAGCTCGACTGCCGCAGCCGCGGCCGCACCTGGGGATGGGCCGCCGTGAAGCGGGAGCGGATCGCCGGCAGCAGACCACCGCGCCCGGGGCTGGTGCTCATGCCGACCACCAGGGTGCCGTGCCGCGCCGCCCGCACCGCCGCCGCGCCCTCGGCCCAGTCGGCCAGCACCCGCCGGGCGTACGGCAGCAGGGCCGTGCCCGCCTCGGTGAGCGTCACCCCGCGCGGCTCGCGCCGGAACAGCTCGGTGCCCAACTGCCGCTCCAGCGCCCGGATCTGCTTGCTCAGCGCCGGCTGGGACACGTACAGCCGTTCCGCCGCCCGCGTGAAGTGCAGTTCCTCGGCCACCGCCGCGAAGTAGCGCAGCTCCCGCACATGCACGTCCGTCGTCATGACCGTTGGCTATCACCGTGGGTCTTGGACGGGCAACCGGCTTTCCCGGCAGGGTGGTTGGCAGTTGCGGAGAACGAATGGCGAGGAGCCGGAATGAACAGGGTGTGGCTGATCACGGGTGCGAGCAGCGGCTTCGGGCGGGCGATCGCCGAGGCGGCCCTCGCCCAGGGCGATGTGGTCGTCGGCGCGGCACGGCGGCCCGAGGGGCTCGACGACCTGGTGGCCGCCCACCCCGACCAGATGGAGGCGCTGCGCCTGGACGTCGCCGACACGGCCGCCGCAGGGGCGGCCGTGCGGGACGTGGTCGAGCGGCACGGGCGGATCGACGTCCTGGTCAACAACGCGGGCCGCACGCACGTCGGCGCCTTCGAGGAGACCCGCGAGGACGAGCTGCGCGCCCTGTTCGACGTGCACGTCTTCGGGCCGGCCGCCCTGACGCGGGCCGTGCTGCCGCACATGCGGGAACGGCGGACGGGCGCGATCGTGCAGATGAGCAGCATGGGCGGGCAGATGTCCTTCGCGGGCTTCTCGGCGTACAGCGGGACCAAGTTCGCGCTGGAGGGCATGAGCGAGGGGCTCGCCGACGAGGTGCGGGAGTTCGGCATCAAGGTGCTGATCGTGGAGCCGGGCGCCTTCCGCACCGGCCTGTTCGCGAGCGGCGCGGCCGGGCTCAGCGCGGACAGCGGTGTGTACGCCAAGGTGAGCGAGACCCGCGGGCTCGTCACCGGCGGCGACGGCGGCCAGCCCGGTGACCCGGCCAAGGCGGCGGCCCTCGTCCTCGACGCGCTGGCGGCCGACGACACCCCGCTGCGACTGCCGCTCGGCGACGACGGCGTCGGCGCGGTCCTCGGTCACCTGGAGCAGGTCCGGGCGGACGTGACGGCCTGGGAGAAGCGCACCCGGGCCACGGGCTTCGACGACTGAGGCGCACACCGGCCGGGGACCGTCCCCCCGGGCCGCCGTACCCGGTCCTCGCGTACCGCACCGCCCGGCGCGCGCATACCATGCGCTCAGTCACGCGGCCGTGCGTACCGGGCGGCCGCTCCCGCCCCGGCGGGCCTTCGCGCCGCCGCACGGATCAGGAGCACGGCACCCGTGTCCATACCGCCGCCCCCTGGGCCCCAGGGACCGTACTCCCCGGGTCCGTACCCCCAGGGACCGTACGCCCCGCAGCCGCCCCAGCCGGTCTGGGGCGGCCCCTACGGGCCGTACCCGCGGCAGGCGCCCGTCAACGGCGTCGCCATCGCCGCGTTCGTGCTCGGCGTGCTCTGCTTCGTACCGGCGGCCGGGCTCGTGCTGGGGCTGATCGCCCTGCGCCAGATCAGGAGGCGGGGCGAGCGGGGCAAGGGGTTCGCCGTGGCCGGTTCCGTGCTGTCCTCCGTGGGGCTCGCCCTGTGGGCGGTGTCGCTCTCCACGGGTGCCGCCGCCGACTTCTGGCACGGCTTCAGGGACGCCGCGCGGGGCGAGGGCACCGCGTACGCGCTCTCCGAGGGCCAGTGCTTCACCACGCCCAGCGGGTCCCTGCAGGGGGTCACCTACGACGTCGACGTGGTGCCCTGCGCCCAGGAGCACGACGGCGAGGTGTTCGCCGCCTTCGACCTGCCCGGCGGTGCCTACCCCGGTGACGACGAGGTCGCCCGCTCCGCCGACGACCGGTGCTACGCGCTGCAGGACACCTACGCCATGGACCGCTGGGCCCTGCCCGCGGACGTCGACGTGTACTACCTGACGCCGACCCGGCCGAGCTGGCGGGCGGGCGACCGGGAGATCACCTGCCTGTTCGGCAACACGGACGAGGAGGGGACGCTCACCGGCTCGCTGCGCAACGACGGCACGCGGCTCGACCCCGACCAGCACACGTACTTGTCGGCGGAGTTCCAGCTCAACCTGGCCATGGACGCGGTCCCGGAGGCGGAGACCGTCGAGGACGACCTCGCGGGCTACCGGTCCTGGGCGGTACGGATGTCGACGGCGCTGGACCGGGAGACCCGGATGCTGCGCGGGCACGGCTGGTCCGCGGGCGCCGAGCAGCCGGTCGCCGACCTGGTCCGCGACCTGGAGGCGGCGCGGGAGGAATGGGACCTGGCGTCCGGGGCCGCCGACGCCGACACGTACTACGAGCACCTCGACAAGGCCTTCGCGCTCGTCGAGGCCGACTCGACGGTCACGGCCCGCAAGGCTCTGGGTCTGGCGACGACGCCGCCGGTCTACGACGAGGACGGCGGCGGCGGGGGAGCCGGTGCCGGCATGGAGGTGTGAGGGCGTCCACAGCGGGGAGAAAGTGCCTGCGTGAAGCCTCCCGGGGGCACACGTCATCACTTCGAGTGATTCTCTGGCCTTCGCTTGCCTGGCACAACGTACGGTTGCGACGCTGTTGCTGTCTGTACAAGCTGATGGGAGCGGCCAGTGACATTCGGTGAGCAGCCGGCATACCTGCGTGTCGCGGGTGATCTCCGCAAGAAGATCGTCGACGGCCTGCTGGCCCCGCACACCCGCCTCCCCTCCCAGGCCAGGATCCGCGAGGAGTACGGCGTCTCGGACACCGTCGCCCTGGAGGCACGCAAGGTGCTCATGGCGGAGGGACTGGTCGAGGGGCGCTCGGGCTCCGGCACCTATGTGCGCGAGCGGCCCGAGCCCCGGCGCATCGCCCGCTCCGGATACCGGCCGGCCGGGGGCGCCACGCCCTTCCGGCAGGAGCAGGCCGACGTCGGGTCGCGCGGCACCTGGGAGTCCCGCAGCGAGCAGACCGAGGCGAGCGGTGCCGTCGCCGAGCGGCTCGGGATCAAGCCCGGGGACCGGGTGATGCGCACGCGGTACGTCTTCCGGGAGGGCGGCGAGGCGATGATGCTCTCCACCTCCTGGGAGCCGCTCGACCTCACCGGGCGCACCCCCGTGATGCTGCCCGAGGAGGGCCCGCTCGGCGGCATGGGCGTCGTCGAGCGGATGGCCGCCATCGACGTCGTCGTGGACAACGTCACCGAGGAGGTCGGCGCCCGCCCCGGCCTCGCCGAGGAGCTGCTCGCCCTCGGCGGCGTCCCGGGGCACGTGGTGCTGGTCGTCCGGCGCACCTTCTACGCCTCGGGCCGCGCGGTCGAGACGGCCGACGTGGTCGTCCCGGCCGACCGGTACCAGGTGGCCTACCACCTGCCCGTCAAGTAGGGCCGCGGGCCCGTCGACGGCGGCCGTCCGCCGCCAACCGGGCCCGCCACGCTGTGAGATGGCGCACGCCGCCGCGCGCCTCTCGCGCCCCCTCGCCCGCGTCGGCGCCGCGCCGAAGCGTCCCGCCTCCCTGCCCCGCACCGTGGTCTTCCGGTCGTTCTCGCAGGTCGCCTCCGTACCGCCGCACATACCCCTGACCGGAAGCATCGGTGTCCCTGGACGGCGCGTTGGGTATCGTGCGCCCCCTGCGTTATGGCTGGTTGCGTACCTCTTCGTGAAAAGCCGTATTCGGTGCGTGAAGGTTAGGCGTAGGCTCGGGCATATGCGGAGTGCGGTTTCCTCGGCGGGCGGGGCGTCGCGAGGACCGCGGGTGGGAAGCGGAGGGGCGCGATGAACGACAGCACGGTCACTCTTCCCTGGCTGGTCTTCCGCCAGGACGACAACGGCAATCGCTATCGCGTGGGCAGGTACGCGACCCGGGCCGAGGCCCAGAAGATCGCGGACACCCTCGACGGACGCGGTCACAAGCAGCTCTACCGGGTCGAGAAGCTCGGCCCGGACACCACCGGCCCGGCCGGCTGAACCGGCGCACGACCGCACCACCGCCACACCGCCCGGCTCCGCCGGGCAACTAGGCTCCGCTCCATGACGGAACGGATCGTGGTGGCCGCCGCGCTGGTCGACGGCGGGCGTCTGCTCGCCGCGCGGCGCAGCGCGCCGGCCGAGCTGGCCGGACGCTGGGAGCTGCCCGGCGGCAAGGTCGAGGCGGGCGAGACGCCCGAGGCCGCCCTCGTGCGCGAACTGCGCGAGGAACTCGGAGTGACGGCCGGGACCGGCGAGCGCGTTCCCGGGCAGTGGCCGCTCCGGCCCCCGTACGTCCTCCAGGTGTGGACCGCCCGCCTGCTGCCCGGCTCCGCCGCCCCCGAACCCCTCCAGGACCACGACGTCCTGCGCTGGCTCACCCCGGCCGAGATCTGGGACGTGCCCTGGCTCGACCAGGACGTGCCGGCCGTCGAACGGGCGCTCGCGCACCTGACCCCGGCGGACAGCGACGCGCGGGGCGCGTAGGAGAAGCGGAGGCGACCGCCCCCGTACGCCGCCGGTGCTTCCATGCGCCCGTAGGGCCCCGGGTCTCTTTTCGGACGGTACCGGGCCGCAGATATCGGGTATGGGCCACTTAACCCCACGAAATCGGACAGGGTGGGGTGGCCGGCCGGGGAAGTGAGCGGCGTGACCGAGACCGAGGACGACTGCGTCGAGTGGGTCTTTCCGGGGGAGCCGGGCGCCGTGCGGACCGCGCGCTCCCTCGTCCGCGACCGGCTGCGCGGCTGGGGCCTCGACAGCGTCGGCGACATCGCCGCCCTGCTGGTCAGCGAGCTGGTCACCAACGCGCTGCGGCACGCCACCGGCCCCATAGGGGTCCGCCTCGTGCTCTGCCCCGACGGCCTGGACGGCGTCCTCCTCGTGGAGGTCTCCGACCCGCTCCCGGATCCGCCCCGTGAACGTGCCGCCCGCCCCGAGGACGAGAGCGGCCGGGGCCTGCAACTGGTGGCCTCCTCCGCCCGCCGCTGGGGCACCCGCCCGGGAGGGGCCGGCAAGACGGTCTGGTTCGAGCTCGTGGTGCCCGAATGACGCGCGGGGGCCGTGCCGACATGTCCCGACATGCGGTACCGGCCCGCCGGCCGACCGGATCCGGCCAGTGGCAGTTGTCGACGTACGTGATTCGATGCCGTGTCCGCTGGTTAGAAGACTGGAAGTGTTGTCACGGTCCGGACCGAAAAGCATCGGGACCGTGCTGTGATCGTGAACACCGTGTCGTGCGGCGCCGTAGTGCTGGATACTGCGGGCAGCCGCCCCCGGTGACCGGTGCCGGGTGCGGTGAGCTGGAGGGGACGGTTCGCGTGAGCGAGATACCAGCGAGGGCCACGGGGTCCGAGGGTCCGTCGGACGATGCCAGGAACGGCGCCGCGGGCGCCGCCGGCGCTGCGACGGGCACCGGATTCGGCGGCGGCCCGTCCGGTGACGTGCCGTCCGGTGACGCCGTGTGGCAGAGCAGCCCCCCCGGCTCCATGTACGACTACATCAAGGTCGCGTCCTTCTCCATCGGTGCCGACGGCCTCGTCGACCAGTGGAGCCTGCGCGCCGAGCAGCTGCTCGGCATCCCGGCCGAGCACGCCGTCGGCACCGACCCCATCGAGACCTTCATCGACCCCGACCTGCGGGAACGGGGCCAGCGCAAGATGGCCGAAATCCTCGACGGACGGGAGTGGACCGGCGTGGTCCCCTTCCGGGCACCGGCCGTCGGCACCGGGGAGGACGGGCGGGAGCGCCGCGGGCCGCGCGGGCTCGCCGAGGTCTACGTCATGCCGACCCGCACGGAGGAGGGCGAGAAGGCCGCCGTCTGCATCGTCGTCGACGTCCGCACCCTGCGCAGCATCGAGACCGACCTCGCCGCCTCGCAGGCCATATTCGGCCAGTCGCCGTTCGGGTTCCTGCTGATCGACCCCGAGCTGAGGGTGCGCCGCGCCAACCAGCGGTTCGCCTCCATCTTCGGCGGCACGCCCGACACCCACCGGGGCAAGGGCGTCCACGACTACCTGCCGCGCGCCGAGGCCGACCGGGTCTCCGCCACCCTGCGCCGGGTGCTGGAGACCGGCGAGTCCATCACCGACATGCACGTCACGGGCTACGTGCCCGGCTCCGACGAGCGCCGCCACTGGTCCGTCAACCTGTACCGCGTCCACAGCGGTTCTGGCCGGCCCATCGGCATCGCCTGGCTCGGCACCGACATCACCGCCCGCCGCGCCGCCGCCCGCGAGGCCGCCGCCGCCCGGCGCAACCTGGCCCTCCTCAACGACGCCGGTGCCCGCATCGGCAACTCGCTCGACCTGGAGACCACCGCCCGCGAACTCCTCGACGTCGTCGTCCCCGGCTTCTGCGACCTGGCCACCGTCGACCTCTACCAGGGCCTCCTGGCCGGCGACGAGACCCCGCCCGGCCTCGCCGACGGCAGCGCCGAACTGCGCCGGGTCGCCTTCTCCAGCGCCGTCTCCGACGCTCCCTTCCACGGCGCCGGCGAGCGGGTCAAGCTCGGCGCCGTCCACCACTACCCGTTCAACTCGCCCTGCGCGGACGCCCTGCGCACGGCCCGCCCGCGCGTCGTGCCCGCCGAGGACGGCGGTCTCGTGCAGTCCACCCTCGCCGTCCCGATGGTCGCCCACGACACGGTCGTCGGACTCGCGCAGTTCGCGCGGACCAAGGGCAGCGAGCCCTTCGGGGACCGCGACCGCGACCTCGCCGTGGAACTGGCCGCGCGGGCCGCCGTCTGCATCGACAACGCCCGCCTGTACCGGCGTGAGCACGAACGCGCGCTGATCCTCCAGCGCTCCCTGCTCCCGCCCGGCGACCCGGAGGCCTCCGGCCTCGACATCGCCTGCCGCTACCTGCCCGGCAACGCGGCCACCGGCCGGCCCAGCGAGGTCGGCGGCGACTGGTTCGACGTCATCGAACTCCCCGGTCACCGCACCGCCCTGGTCGTCGGCGACGTCATGGGACGCGGACTGCGCGCCGCCGTCGCGATGGGTGAACTGCGCACCGCCGTAAGGACGCTGGCGCAGCTCGACCTCGAACCGGCCGAGGTGCTCTCCCACCTGGACGAGATCGCCCGCGGACTCGGCGCCCCCGGAGGCGTGCAGCAGGCGACGCGGGCCGCCCGCCGGCCCCGCGAGGCCGACCTGTCCGAGGTCTACCTGGCGACCTGCGTGTACGCCGTGTACGACTCGGTGACCCGGCGCTGCACCTTCGCCAACGCGGGCCATCTGCCGCCCGTCCTGGTGGAGCCCGGCGAGTCCGCGCTGATGCTGGACGTGCCGCCGGGTCTGCCGCTGGGCGTCGGCGGCGAGCCGTTCGAGGAGGTGGAGGTCGAACTGCCCGAGGGCGCCCTGCTCGCGCTCTACACGGACGGACTGGTCGAGAGCCGCGACCACCCCCTCGACGAGGGTCTGCGGGCCTTCGTCGGCGCGCTCACCGACCCCACGCGTCCCCTGGAGGACGTGTGCGACCAGGTCCTCGACACCCTGGGCAGCCACCACGGCGAGGACGACATCGCGCTGCTGATGGCCCGCGTCCAGGGTCTGCCCGCCGAGTCCGTCGGCGACTGGACCCTGCCGCGTGAACCGCGCAGTGTGGGCCGGGCCCGCGAGTACGCCCGCGCGCAGCTCCTCAGCTGGGACATGGAGCCCCTGGTCGACACCGCGGAGCTGCTGGTCAGCGAGCTGGTCACCAACGCGCTGCGGTACGGCGAGGGCGAGATCAGGCTCCGTCTGCTGCTCGACCGCACCCTGGTCTGCGAGGTCTGGGACTCCGGCCTGGTCCAGCCCCGCCGGCGCCGCGCCCGCGACACCGACGAGGGCGGCCGCGGCCTGCAACTGGTCGGCCTGCTCAGCGCGGCCTGGGGCTCACGCCGTACGCCGCACGGGAAGACGGTGTGGTTCGAACTGCCGCTGCCGGGCGAGGACACCCGGCTGACCGACCCGGCGGAGGCTCTGCTGAGCCTCTTCTGACGCGCCCCGGTGTCGTACGGGTCCGGGCGCGCCGGGTGCGGCGTGCCCGGGCGCATCCGGCCAGCGCCAGGGCCGCCCCGGCCGCGACCAGGGGCGGCACCAGGTCCGCGGTGATCATCACGTGACACCCCTGACCGCAACCGGAACACCGGTTCGAGTCGTCCCCGCTGGCAACACGCTCGGAGCGTATGCGCCGGATCCGGCCACCGCGACCGGGGACGGCCACAGGGAGGGGAACGCCGTGGAGCGCACGGAGCCGAACACCGACCCGGGAAGCACGGCCCCGGGCAGCACGGACCCGAAGTCCACCGACCCCGAACCCACCGCCCCCGCGGGCGCCGGCGGTGAGGACGGCACGCAGGGGCCGCCCGGGGGCGACGGCGAGGGCCGCGCGGGCGGCGCGGGGGCGCACCCGAAGCGGAGACGACGGCTGCGCCGCCTCCGCCGGACGGTCCTCGCCGTCCTGCTCGTCCTGATCGTCCCGCTCCTCACCGCCGGGACGGCCCTGCGGGTGAACTACATGGGCGACCCCGCCGACGGCACGTACACCCGGAACCGCGACGCGGTCTGGCTCGGCCACGCCTGGGTCGACGGCCGCAAGGACGACGCGGACCTCACCGCCCTCGCCCGCCGGCTGAGGACGACCGGCATCCGCGACCTGTACGTCCACACCGGCCCGATGGAGCACGACGGCACCCTGCCGAAGTCGCTGTACCCGAGGGCACGCTGGCTGACCGACGCCGTGCACCGGGAGATGCCCGGCGTCCGCGTCCAGGCCTTCCTCGGCGACGTCCTCGCCACCGAGAGCCCCGACGGCATGCGGCTGGAGAAGCCCGCCACCCGGGCCGCGGTCGTCGGCTCGGCCCGGCAGGTCCTGGACGTCGGGTACGACGGCGTCCACCTCGACCTGGAGCCGCTCCACTCCGGAGACCGGAACTACCTGTCCCTCCTGGACGACCTGCGCGCCGTGACCCGGGCCGAGGGCGCACAGCTCTCGGTGGCCGCCCACCAGATCGACCCGCTCCCCGGCTTCCACTCCTTCTGGGGCACGGTCGCCGGGCACCCCAAGTGGTGGTCGCAGGAGTTCTTCGGCCAGGTCGCCCGCCGCGTCGACCAGATCGCCGTCATGTCGTACGACACCATGCAGCCCCTGGAGAGCCTGTACGGCGGCTACGTCGCCCAGCAGACCTCCCTCGCCCTGGAGGTGACGCCGCCCACCACCCACCTGCTGATGGGCCTGCCCTTCTACCACGAGAACCGCTTCGGCCACTGGGCTCACGCCGAGACCGTCAGCGCCGCCGTCCGCGGCGTCCGGCTGGGCCTGTCCCGCACGGACGCCGACCGAGCCCGCTTCGGTGTCGCCGCGTACATCGACTTCGCGGCGACGGAGGAGGACTGGACGGCGTACCGCGAGGGCTGGGTCCGCTGAGCGGGCCGCGGGCCGCTACGAGCGGCGCCTGATCCTCGACCCCAGCCACACCAGCGGGTCGTACTTGCGGTCCGCGGCCCGCTCCTTCAGCGGGATCAGCGCGTTGTCCGTGATCCTGATGCCCTCGGGGCAGACCTCCGTGCAGCACTTGGTGATGTTGCAGTAGCCGAGGCCGTGCTCGTCCTGGGCCGTGCGCCCGCGGTCCAGGCCGGCCTCCGGGGCCGCGTCCAGCGGGTGCATGTCCAGCTCGGCGACGCGCATCAGGAAACGCGGACCGGCGAAGGCCGGCTTGTTCTCCTCGTGGTCGCGGACGACGTGGCAGGTGTCCTGGCACAGGAAGCACTCGATGCACTTGCGGAACTCCTGCGAGCGGTCCACGTCCTCCTGCGCCATCCGGTACTCGCCCGGCCCGAGCTCGGCGGGCGGGACGAACGCCGGGATCTCCCGGGCCTTGGTGTAGTTGAAGCCGACGTCCGTCACCAGGTCGCGGACGACCGGGAAGGCCCGCAGCGGGGTGACGGTGACCGTCTCCTCGGGGCCGAAGACCGACATGCGGGTCATGCACATCAGCCGCGGGCGCCCGTTGATCTCCGCGGAGCACGAACCGCACTTGCCGGCCTTGCAGTTCCAGCGCACGGCCAGATCGGGGGCCCGGGTCGCCTGGATGCGGTGGATGATGTCCAGGACCACCTCGCCCTCGTTCACCTCGACGCGGAAGTCCTCGAGGCCACCGCCCTCCGCGTCGCCCCGCCACACCCTGAAGCCGGCCTCGTAGCCGCTCATTCGGACAACTCCTCCTCGGCGAGGTACTTGACCAGCTCCTCCTTCTCGAAGAGGGCCAGCAGGTCGGGGCGGACGGGCTCGGTGGGCTGCCGCTCCAGGCTGATCCGGCCGCGCTCCGGGTCCGTCGCCGCCAGGTGGCCCGTCGGGTCGGCCAGGGAACACAGCAGGTTGACCGGACGCCACCGGCGGTCCATCGACGGATGGTCCTCGCGGGTGTGCCCGCCGCGCGATTCGGTGCGTTCCAGCGCGGCCCGCGCCACGCACTCGCTGACCAGCAGCATGTTGCGCAGGTCGAGGGCGAGGTGCCAGCCCGGGTTGAACTGCCGGTGTCCCTCCACACCGGCCCGGCGGGCCCGTACCCGCAGCTCGGCCAGCTTCTCCAGGGCCTGCTTCATCTCCGGCTCCCGGCGGATGATGCCGACCAGGTCGTTCATCGTCTGCTGGAGTTCCTGGTGGAGGGTGTACGGGTTCTCCGGCGGCCCGTCGTCGGGCCCCTCCGTCTCGGCGGAGAACGGCCGCAGCGCCTCCGCGGCGGCGGCGTCGACCTCGCCGTCGTCCACCCGGGGCCGCGCACCGGCCTCCTGGCCCGCCGCGTACTCGGCCGCGTGCCGGCCCGCCCGGCGCCCGAACACCAGCAGGTCGGACAGGGAGTTGCCGCCGAGCCGGTTGGAGCCGTGCATGCCGCCGGCCACCTCACCGGCCGCGTACAGTCCCGGCACCCCGCGCGCGGCGGCCGTGTCGGAGTCGACGGCGACACCGCCCATCACGTAGTGGCAGGTGGGCCCGACCTCCATCGGCTCGGCCGTGATGTCGACGTCGGCCAGCTCCTTGAACTGGTGGTACATCGACGGCAGCCGCCGCCTGATCACCTCGGCCGGCATCCGGGTCGACACGTCCAGGAAGACCCCGCCGTGCGGGGAGCCTCGGCCCTCCTTCACCTCGGCGTTGATCGCCCGCGCCACCTCGTCGCGGGGGAGGAGTTCGGGCGGGCGCCGGTTGTGGTCCGGGTCGTCGTACCAGCGGTCGCCCTCCTCCTCCGACTCGGCGTACTTCTCCTTGAACACGTCGGGGACGTAGTCGAACATGAAGCGCCTGCCGTCCGAGTTCCGGAGCACCCCGCCGTCGCCGCGCACCGACTCGGTGACGAGGATGCCCTTGACCGACGGCGGCCAGACCATGCCCGTCGGGTGGAACTGCACGAACTCCATGTTCAGCAGCGGCGCACCGGCGAGCAGCGCCAGGGCGTGCCCGTCGCCGGTGTACTCCCACGAGTTCGACGTCACCTTGAAGGACTTGCCGATGCCGCCCGTGGCGATCACCACCGAGGGCGCCTCCAGGACGAGGAAGCGTCCCGACTCGCGCTCGTAGCCGAAGACCCCGGAGACCCGGTTGCCGTCCTTGAGCACCCGCGTGACCGTGCACTCCTGGAAGACCCTCAGACGGGACTCGTGCTCCCCGGTCTCCGCGAAGTCCTCCTGCTGGAGGGAGACGATCTTCTGCTGGAGCGTGCGGATCAGCTCCAGGCCGGTGCGGTCGCCGACGTGGGCGAGGCGCGGGTACTCGTGGCCGCCGAAGTTGCGCTGCGAGATCCGGCCGTCCCGGGTCCGGTCGAACAGCGCGCCCCAGGTCTCCAGCTCCCACACCCGCTGCGGGGCCTCCTGGGCGTGCAGCTCGGCCATCCGCCACTGGTTGAGGAACTTGCCGCCGCGCATGGTGTCGCGGAAGTGGACCTGCCAGTTGTCGCCGGAGTTGACGTTGCCCATGGCCGCGGCGATGCCGCCCTCGGCCATCACGGTGTGCGCCTTGCCGAACAGCGACTTGCAGATCACGGCCGTACGGGCGCCCCGCTCGCGGGCCTCGATCGCGGCGCGCAGTCCGGCGCCGCCCGCGCCCACCACGACGACGTCCCACTCCTGCCGGTCGACCACGGACATCAGAAGGCCTCACTCATCGGAACTCATCAGAAGAAGCGCGGATCGTCGAAGACGCCGGACGCGACGAGGTACACGTAGAAGTCGGCGAGCGCCACGCTCAGCAGCGACGCCCAGGCGAGGGCCATGTGGTGGGCGTTGAGCCGCCCCACCAGCCGCCACATCCGGTAGCGCACCGGGTGCCGGGAGAAGTGCCTGAGCTTGCCGCCGACGATGTGCCGGCACGAGTGGCAGGACAGGGTGTACGCCCAGATCAGCCCGATGTTCGCCAGGAACACCAGGGTGCCCAGGCCCATGTGGCCCCAGGCGTAGTGCTCGTCGCGGAAGGCGAGCACGGTGTCGTAGGTGAGGATGCCCGCGACCAGGAGCGCCGCGTAGAAGAAGTACCGGTGGGCGTTCTGCAGGACGAGCGGGAAGCGGGTCTCGCCGGTGTACCTCCTGTGCGGCTCGGCCACCGCGCAGGCCGGCGGGGACGCCCAGAAGCCCCGGTAGTAGGCCTTGCGGTAGTAGTAGCAGGTCAGGCGGAAGCCGAGCGGGAAGATCAGGATGATGACCGCGGGGGAGATGCCCCACCAGGTGCCGAGGAGTCCCCAGTTCGGGCCGGCCCGCATCGGCTCGCAGTTCTCCGCCAGGCAGGGCGAGTAGAAGGGCGAGACGTACGGGGCCGCGTAGTAGTCGGCGTTCGCGAAGGCCCGCCAGGTCGAGTAGACGACGAAGGCGAGCAGTCCCGCGGCGGTCGCGGCCGGAGCCAGCCACCAGCGGTCGGTGCGCAGGTGCGGGGCGCGGATGGCGGCGCGCGTCGGGGAGTGGACGCCGCCGCGGGGGCGGGGTTCCGTTCCGGGTGGTTCGGTTCCAGTGGCCACGGGTCGGCTCCGGATCGGGGTCAGGGGGCGCGGCGGTCGCGGGCGCCGAGGCCCTCGTCGTCCGAGTCCGTCCACAGGGAGCCGTCGTACGGCGTGTCCGGGATCGGGACGAGGTCGGACCGCTCGGCCGCGACGGGGGAGGCGGCCGTCGCGCGCAGCAGCGCCACGCTCTCCCGCAGATGGTCGGCGTCGGTGCGGACCCGGCGCATCTCCAGGCCGTCGCCGCCGAGCTGCTGTGCCAGTCGGCTCACGGACCGGGACAGGTCGTCGAGGCAGCGCTGGAGGGATGACAGGTCGTCGTGCACGGACATGACGTGACCTCACTTCCGTTGGGCGCGGCACCCGGCCGGCCCTGGACGGCGACGTTCATGCGCCTGAGAGTGTCGCGCGTCACACCCGCCGCTGGGAAGGGACGTGCACCGATTGGCCGGGGCGTACGGGTGCGCGAGGCGGTGCGTTGCGCCGCACGGGTGGGCTTGCGCACCGCCACCGCCGTGTCTCCCCGCGCAGCCGAACCGTTTCCTCTTCAGTGGCCGCATACCGCACGGATACAAATGATCAACCTCATATACCGCTAGAAGCGATCACTACGGACGTGATCACCATCCCCGCGGCCTTCCGGAGGTAGCACAGATGACCCACGTCGGCGTCGGACCTCGCGCGGTCACGCGCTCGGTCGTCTTCCTCACCGCGGGTGTGCTCACGCTCCCCGCGCTGGCCGGCTGCAGCTCCGAGGACCCCTCCGGGAAGCCGCTCGCCGGGCAGGACATCGCCCGGGCGGACCGCGCCCGGATCGCCGACGGCGGCACCCTGCACTGGGCCGTGGACTCCGTGCCGGAGACCCTGAACACCTTCCAGTCGGACGCCGACGCCACCACGGCCCGCGTCGCGCAGGCCGTGCTGCCCTCGATGTACCGGACGGACGCGACCGGCCGCCCGGTGCGCAACGCCGACTACCTGGAGTCCGCGAAGGTCGTCGACACCGAGCCCAAGCAGGTCGTCCTGTACAAGCTCGACCAGCAGGCCGTCTGGAGCGACGGCCGGGAGATCGGCGCGGCCGACTTCGCCGCCCAGTGGCGCGCGCTGTCCGGCAGGGACAGCGCCTACTGGACCGCCCGCAACGCCGGCTACGACCGCATCCAGAAGATCGAGCGCGGTGCCAACGACCTGGAGGTCAAGGTCACCTTCAGCCGGCCCTACGCGGACTGGAAGTCGCTGTTCACCCCGCTGTACCCGAAGGACGTCATGGGCACCCCGGACTCCTTCAACGACGGAGCCCGGCGCAAGCTCAAGGTCACCGCCGGGCCCTTCGCCGTCAAGAAGGCCGACACCAAGGACGACGAGATCGTCCTCACCCGCAACCCCCGCTGGTGGGGCGACCAGCCCAAGCTCTCCGAGATCGTGCTGAGCGCCGTCCCGCGCGACAAGCGGGTCTCCGCACTGGCCGCAGGCGAGGTGGACCTGGCCGAGCTCGACCCGGACACCGCCGGTGAGGTCGCGGTGGCCGCCGGCCCCCGGGACGCGGGCACCGGGAGCCCCGTCATGGGCGCGAGCGGCAGCCCCGCCGCGGGACCGGGCGGTACGCCGGCGTCCGGCCAGGACGGCAAGCGGTCCGCCGCGGACGACCTGCGCTCCTGGGCCGTCGCCAACGGCTCCGACGAGGAGGCCGCCGACGAGGAGACCCTCGCCCGCGAGGAGCGCCGCGAGGCGGCGGAGAAGGCCGAGCGCCGGCAGCAGGCCCTGCGCGGATTCGAGCTCCGCAAGTCGCTGGAGCCCGCCTACACCCAGCTCGCCCTCAACGGCGCCGACGGCCCCCTCGCCGACGAGCGCGTCCGCCGTGCCGTCGCCCGCGCCCTGGACCGCCGCGCACTGGCCAGGGCGGTCCTGGGCCCGCTGGGCCTGCCCGCCGAGCCCGTGGGCAGCCACCTCGCCCTGTCCGGCCAGCCCGTGTACGCCGACAACAGCGGAGCGCTCGGCGACCAGGACGCCAAGGAGGCCCGCGCCCTCCTCGCCGACGCCGGGTGGGTGCCCGGCGGGCCCGTGGACAAGGAGGAGAAGGCGGCCGGCGCCGAGGGCGAGAAGTCGAAGAGCGACAAGAGCGACGAGAGCGACAGGGACGGCAAGGGCGACAAGGACGAGGACAAGTCCGAGGGCGGCGACGACGGCACCTACATCGTCGGCGAGGACAACAAGAACGACGACAGCGACGAGGAGAGCGGCGAGAAGCACCGGAACGAGAAGAACACCGCCCAGGGCGGTGCCCCCGGCGCCTACGCCCCCAAGGGCACCGCCGCCCCGGCGGGCCCGGCGGTGAAGCCGATGGCCAAGGACGGCAAGGCCCTCACCCTGCGCTTCGTGCTCCCCTCCGGCCCCGGCTCCGACGCGCTGCGCACGGTGGCCGACCGCATCTCCGGCATGCTGAAGAAGGTCGGCATCACCACCGACGTCACCAAGGTCTCCGACGAGAGCTACTTCAAGGACCACATCGCCTCCGGCGAGTACGACCTGGCCCTCTACTCCTGGCCGACCACCGCCTTCCCCGCCACCGACGCCCGCCCCATCTACGCCAAGCCCGTGCCGGCCGCCGACGGCTCCCTGAACGTCGCGCAGAACTACACCCGGGTCGGCACCGACCAGGTCGACCAGCTCTTCGACCAGGCCCTGGCGACGCTGGACGAGAGGGAGGCCCGCGACCTGCTGCGCAAGGCGGACTCGCGGATCTGGGCGGCGGCGGGCTCCATTCCCCTCTACCAGCGGCCCCAGCTGACCGCCGCCCGCAGGAACCTCGTCAACGCGGGAGCCTTCGGTTTCGGGACCCCGGTGTACGAGGACATGGGCTTCCTGAAGAAGGGCGCCGAGGGCGCGCCGCGGTCGGCCGGCCCGTCGTCCTGAGCGGGCGGGGCGGCCCCCCGCGCACGGCCCGGCAAGCTCCAGCCCTCGCGGCCCCGTACCATTGGGTGAGGCCGTGGCATGTATCGCCCGGCAGGCCCGCGTGACACGGACGTCCGCGAGGGCCGTCCTCACACCCTCCGGGAGTACGCCACACATGGCTGTGTCTGTTACGCGTCACAACATCCGCAACGTCGCCATCGTCGCCCACGTCGACCACGGCAAGACCACCATCGTCGACGGGATGCTCAAGCAGGCCGGTGCCTTCGCCGCGCACCAGCTCGACTCCGTCGACGACCGCATGATGGACTCGAACGACCTGGAGCGTGAGAAGGGCATCACGATCCTGGCCAAGAACACGGCGGTGAAGTACCACCCGAAGGATGGCGGCGACGTCATCACCATCAACATCATCGACACCCCGGGCCACGCCGACTTCGGCGGCGAGGTCGAGCGCGGTCTGTCGATGGTCGACGGCGTCGTCCTCCTCGTGGACGCCTCCGAGGGCCCGCTGCCGCAGACCCGCTTCGTGCTCCGCAAGGCGCTCCAGCAGCGTCTGCCGATCATCCTCTGCATCAACAAGACGGACCGCCCGGACTCCCGGATCGACGAGGTCGTCAACGAGACGTACGACCTCTTCCTCGACCTGGACGCCGACGAGGAGCAGATCGAGTTCCCGATCGTCTACGCCTGCGGCCGCGACGGCGTCGCCTCCCTCACCAAGCCCGAGGACGGCACCGTCCCGAGCGACTCCACGAGCCTGGAGCCGTTCTTCTCGACGATCCTGGAGCACATCCCGGCGCCCACCTACGAGGAGGACGCCCCGCTCCAGGCCCACGTCACCAACCTGGACGCCGACAACTTCCTCGGCCGCATCGCGCTGCTGCGCGTGCACCAGGGCGAGCTGAAGAAGGGCCAGACCGTCGCCTGGATGAAGCGCGACGGTTCCGTGCAGAACGTGCGGATCTCCGAGCTGATGATGACCGAGGCGCTCACCCGCAAGCCCGCCGAGAAGGCCGGCCCCGGTGACATCTGCGCCGTCGCGGGCATCCCGGAGATCATGATCGGCGAGACGCTGGCCGACCCGGAGAACCCGGTCCCGCTGCCGCTGATCACGGTGGACGAGCCGGCGATCTCCATGACCATCGGCACCAACACCTCCCCGCTGGTCGGCCGCGGCGCCACCGGCAAGGGCGCGGACAACAAGGCGGTCGTCAAGGACCGCAAGGTCACCGCGCGCCAGGTCAAGGACCGTCTGGACCGCGAGCTGATCGGCAACGTCTCGCTGCGCGTCCTGGACACCGAGCGTCCGGACGCCTGGGAGGTGCAGGGCCGCGGTGAGCTGGCGCTGGCCATCCTGGTCGAGCAGATGCGCCGCGAGGGCTTCGAGCTGACCATCGGCAAGCCGCAGGTCGTCACCAAGGAGGTCGAGGGCAAGACCTACGAGCCCGTCGAGCGCATGACGATCGACGTGCCCGAGGAGCACATGGGCGCGGTCACGCAGCTCATGGGCGTGCGCAAGGGCCGGATGGACAACATGTCCAACCACGGCTCGGGCTGGGTGCGCATGGAGTTCGTCGTGCCCTCCCGCGGTCTGATCGGCTTCCGTACCGAGTTCCTGACCCAGACCCGCGGCACCGGCATCGCCCACTCCATCCACGAGGGCCACGAGCCCTGGTTCGGCACCCTGACGACCCGCAACAACGGCTCGCTGGTCGCCGACCGCTCGGGTGCGGTCACCGCGTTCGCGATGACCAACCTCCAGGAGCGCGGCGTGCTCTTCACGGAGCCCGGCACCGAGGTGTACGAGGGCATGATCGTCGGCGAGAACTCCCGCGCCGACGACATGGACGTCAACATCACCAAGGAGAAGAAGCTCACCAACATGCGGTCGTCCTCGGCCGATTCGTTCGAGGCGATCGTCCCGCCGCGCAAGCTCTCGCTGGAGCAGTCGCTGGAGTTCTGCCGCGACGACGAGTGCGTCGAGGTGACCCCCGAGGCCGTCCGCATCCGCAAGGTGAACCTGGACGCCCGTGAGCGCGCCCGCGCCGCGAGCCGCGCCAAGCACGGCTGATCCCACCCGCCGGACGGCACCGGGCACCCCTCTCCTGGGGTGCCCGGTGCCGTTTTCGTGGCCGGGGTGCGATCCTCCGGAGAGGGGACCGCTCCGGAGAGGGGACCGCGGGAGCGTAGGGAAAACCCTCGATTTCGTGCGGGGATGCCGTCCGGGGGGCCGGCTCGCACTACCCTGCCCGGAAGTCACGCGCCCGGAGGGGCCGGTGGCGCGGGGACCGGTGTCACCGTGGCCGACGTCCGTGTGCACGGAGCGTGGCGGGCGCGGGGCACACCTGGGGCACCCTGCACGGCGGGCACGTTACTCGCAATCTCTTTTCCTGACACGGGCGTCCGCTATGCGGGCACCCGTTCCCGATAGATGTGTAACAAGTCCGTTTCGCAGTGATCTCTCACCAAACCCTTTGTCCGGATTTTGGAAGATCTAGCCCCTATCTGTGATCGAACCGAGACCTCGAGAGTGTGGTTCGGTCCCTGGCGGATGGCAGATAGTTAGGCGCGTAGAGCTCGTATGAACGGGTCACGCGCTGACGGCGCAGACTCGCGAGCGCGGGGGCACTTGGCGGATTCCAGGCACCGGTGACGGGGCCGGGAGTTGGCGTGTGCTCCTCTTTGCGGTGAACCAGCGGATTCATGAGGAGGAACCCATGCGAGGTGCCACAAGCGCCATATGGGTCGCGTCGTCCCCGGTGGCAGGTGCAGGTCCCGTGGGTGGGTTCAGTTCCGTTGCCGTCGCCGCCGTGGCGATCCGGTGGCGCGGACTTCCTTGACGGCTCGTTCCCGCGGCCGGTCGACGCCGGCCGCGAGCCAGGGTTCCCCAAGGGCGGGTTCGCCCGCCAGTCGTTGTTCCCCTCGCGCGCTTCGAATGACATACGCCGTGCGAAGGCCGTCGGACCACTCGTGCACCTCCGACGGTCTCCAACACCTGTGAAATGGACGAATCATGACGAGTCCAATCGAGATTGAGGGTGCTGAAGCCTCTTCCGTCTTGGACAAAGAGAGCGCACCGCAGGGTGACGCCCAGGAGTCGAAGAAGTCTTCCGAGGGGCGCAGCCCCGGGCAGTTGATGTGGAGTCGCTTCAAGCGCGACCGGGCCGGTGTCGTCTCCGCATTCGTCGTCCTGTTCTTCTTCGTGGTCGCGGCAGCGGCGCCACTGATCGCGAAGGTGTACGGCAAGAACCCGTATACGCTCTACGGCCAGGACAATCCCGACCTCCTGGACATGTTCACCATGCCGGCGAAGCCGGCCGGCGGCATCGACGGCGATTTCTGGTTCGGCATCGAACCGGGTCTGGGCCGCGATGTCTTCACCCAGCTGCTGTACGGCATGCGGACCTCGATCGCCACGGCGCTGGCCGCGACGCTCATCATGACGATCGTGGGTGTGCTGATCGGCCTCGCCGGAGGCTACTTCGGCGGCAAGACCGACTACTGGCTCGGCCGGGTGACCGACTTCTTCATGGCCCTGCCCAGCCAGCTGTTCTTCGTCGCCGCGATGCCCGTGATCACCACGGTGTTCGTCGCCCCGGACGAGGAGACGCCCACCTACGTGCGCACCTGCGCCATCATCATCGTGATGGCCTTCCTGGGCTGGATGAGCATGGCGCGGATCGTCCGGGCCGCCACGCTGTCCCTGCGTGACCGGGAGTTCGTCGAGGCGGCGCGCATCTCCGGCGCCTCGTCCTGGCGGATCATCCGCAAGGAACTCCTTCCCAACATCGTCACGCCCACGCTCGTGCAGGCGACCCTCACGCTGCCGAGCACCATCCTGAGCATCGCCTTCCTCTCCTTCGTGGGTGTGGGATACGTCGAACCCACGCCGGACTGGGGCCGCATGTTCGCCATCGGCGCGAACATCGTGGAGCAGGACCCCTACTACATGCTCTTCCCCGGCATCGCCATGGTGATCTTCGTCGTGGCCTTCAACCTCCTCGGCGACTCGGTGCGGGACGCGTTCGATCCCAAGACGGGCCGCTGAGCCCCCACGGGGACTCCTCGCTCTGCCCCAGGTCGGGCTCGGTGCCACACAGCCCGTCTCCGGCCACGTACCAGCAGTGCTCACTACTCACAGGCAGGTGGATTCGACTCCATGAGCATCTTCCGAAACCGCACCGCTACGGCCGCGCTCGTCGCGGTGGCGGCGGGCGCCCTGACCCTCACCGCCTGCGGCGGCGGCGACAGCGGCAACTCGTCCAAGGACAACAGCAAGAGCAAGCAGGACGCCGCGTCGCAGTCCAAGCCGGTGCAGATCGGTGACGCCCAGGCGTCCACCGGTCCCGCGGCCGAGGTTCCCGGTGCCAAGCCCGGCGGTGTCGCGACCGTGTACCAGGAGGACGACTTCTCCCACCTGGACCCGGGCCAGATCTACGTCTCGGACGGCAAGCTGCTCAGCCGCCTCATCTACCGCGGCCTGACCCAGTACTCCGAGGACGACAAGGGCAACCTGACCGTCGTGGGCGACCTCGCCACCGACGCCGGCAAGGTGTCCGACGGGGGCAAGACCTGGACGTACACCCTCAAGGACAACCTCAAGGACGAGAACGGCAACCCGATCAACTCGGCGGACATCCGCCACACGGTCGAGCGCCTGTACGCCTCGTACATCACCGACGGTCCGGTCTACCTGCAGCAGTGGCTGTCCGGTGCCGGCACCACGTACCGCAAGGCCTACGAGGGTCCGGACAAGGGCAAGCACCTGCCCGACAACGTCCTGGCGACGCCGGACGACAAGACGATCGTCTTCCACTTCAAGGACGCGCAGCCCGACCTCCCGCAGATGCTGACCATGCCCGGTTACAGCGTCGTCCCGGAGGAGACGGACACCAAGGAGAAGTACGACACCGACCCGGTCGCCTCCGGTCCGTACAAGATCTCGGACTTCAAGCCGGGCAAGTCGATGACGCTGGTCAAGAACACCCAGTGGGACCCGAAGTCCGACTCGGTGCGCCACCAGTACGTGGACGGCTTCAACATCGAGATGAACCACGATGACGAAGACCAGACCAAGACCCTGCTCGCCGACCAGGGCGAGGCCAAGAACGCGATGATGTTCACGGGCCAGGTCGCCACCACGCAGCTGCAGAAGGTCGTCAGCGACAAGAACGCCATGACCAACCGCACGATCCAGGGCTACGCGCCCTACGTGTGGCAGCTCAACTTCAACATGGACCGCGTCAAGGACAAGAAGCTCCGTGACGCCATCGCCCTGGCCCTGCCGGCCACCTCGGTCTTCAAGGCCGACGGCGGCGCCTACGGCGGTGAGGTCGCCAACTCGCTGATGTCGCCCACCACCCCGGGCTACGACGAGTCCTACGACCCGTTCAACCGCGCCAAGAAGCCCAACGGCGACATCGAGGCCGCCAAGAAGCTGATCAAGGAAGGCGGCTTCGAGGGCAAGAAGCTCGTCTACGCCTACGGCAACACGCCGACCCGTCAGCAGCAGGCCGTCCTGATCGCCGACGCCCTGGGCAAGATCGGCCTCGACATCCAGAAGAAGGAGATCGACGCCGCGACCTGGTACGAGCAGGTCGGCAAGGTCAAGAACGGTCTGGACCTGTACATGACCGGCTGGGGCCAGGACTGGCCGTCCGCGTCCACGGTCTTCCCGCCCGTGTACGACGGCACGCAGATCCAGGACGGCGCGTCGAACTACTCGCACATCAACGACCCGCACGTCAACTCGGAGATCGCCCGCATCCAGAAGATCACCGACACCGCCGAGGCCACCAAGGCGTGGGGTGAGCTGAGCACCTACATCACCGAGAAGATCAACCCGGCCGCGCCGATCTACTACACCAAGGTCTTCCAGATCTTCGGTTCGAACATCGGCGGCATCCGCTACAGCTCCGACTCGAGCTACGTGGACGTCACCCGGGTCTTCCTCAAGAAGTAACCCGCCCTGTCGGGAAACCGGTGGTGGGCGCGCGGCGGAGCGCCCACCACCGGGGCCCGGATCCCTTCAGACCTCCCAACCGATTGCCGCCGTCCTGAGAGCAGCTGCCTGCCATGCTTCAATTCCTCATTCGCCGGACGTTCGGCGCGGCGCTGATTCTGCTGTTGATCAGTGCGTTCACGTTCTTCATGTTCTTCGCGATCCCGCAGGACCCGGCCATGCTGGCCTGTGGCAAGAACTGCACCCCGGACGCGCTGGCGATCATCCACAAGAACCTCGGCCTCGACTCGCCGGTCCCCGTTCAGTACTGGAACTTCATCGTCGGCATCTTCGCCGGCCGTGACTTCGCCGTCGGTCACTGCGCCGCGCCTTGCTTCGGTGTCTCCTTCGCGAACAACCAGAACGTCTGGGACACGATCGTCGACCGCTTCCCGCTGACGCTCTCGCTGACCGTCGGCAGCCTCCTGGTCTTCCTCATCGTCGGTCTCGGCGCCGGCATGCTGGCCGCGAAGAACCGCGGTACCTGGCTGGACAAGACGTTCAGCTCGGGTTCCCTGGTGATCAGCTCCATGCAGATCTACTTCCTCGGCCCGCTGGTCCTGCTGCTCTTCGTCTACAACACCGGCTGGCTGGACAAGCCCAAGTACGTGCCGTTCTCCGACGACCTCGGCGGCTGGTTCATGGGGCTGCTGATCCCCTGGCTCGTCATGGCGACGATCTTCACCGCCAACTACACCCGTATGAGCCGGTCGTCGATGATCGAGCAGCTCCAGGAAGAGCACGTGAAGGCGGCCCGCGCCAAGGGCATGTCGGGCAACTACGTCTTCTTCCGCTACGCCTGGCGCGGCTCCCTCATCCCCATCGTCACCATCCTCGGTATCGACCTGTCCTCGCTGCTGTCCGGCGGCATGGTGACCGAGCTGACGTTCGGCCTGGCCGGTCTCGGCCGGCTGGCGCTCGACTCCGTCACCAACAAGGACCTGCCGATGCTGATGGGCGTCATGCTGGTCAGCGCCGCGCTCATCATCGTCTTCAACCTGATCGTGGACGCCCTGTACGCCGTCATCGACCCGCGCGTGCGCCTGTCCTAGGAGAACCACCGTGACCACTCAGACCAAGCCCGAAGAGGCCGCGGCCGCCGCCGCGGGGGACGCCTTCCTGTCGGTGCGCGACCTCAAGGTCCACTTCTCCACCGAGGGCGGCATCGTCAAGGCGGTGGACGGGCTCTCCTTCGATCTGGAGCGCGGCAGGACGCTCGGCATCGTGGGCGAGTCCGGCTCCGGCAAGTCGGTGACCAACCTGGCCGTCCTCGGCCTGCACAACCGCAAGAAGACCGCCATCGACGGGTCGATCACACTGGACGGTCAGGAGCTGACCGACGCCAGTGAGAAGCAGATGGAAAAGCTGCGCGGCAACAAGATGGCGATGATCTTCCAGGACGCCCTCACCGCGCTGTCGCCGTACTACACGATCGGCCGTCAGATCGGCGAGCCGTTCATGAAGCACACCGGCGCCTCCAAGAAGGACGCCCGGGTGCGCGCCATCGACCTGCTGGAGAAGGTGGGCATCCCGCACCCGCAGCAGCGGGTCGACGACTACCCGCACCAGTTCTCCGGCGGTATGCGCCAGCGCGCCATGATCGCCATGGCGCTGGCGTGCGACCCGGACCTGCTCATCGCCGACGAGCCGACCACCGCGCTCGACGTGACGGTGCAGGCGCAGATCCTCGACCTGCTCAAGGACCTGCAGCAGGAGTTCGGCTCCTCGATCATCATGATCACCCACGACCTGGGCGTCGTCGCCAACATGGCCGACGACATCCTGGTGATGTACGCCGGGCGTGCCGTCGAGCGCGGCACGGTGCGCGAGGTGCTCAAGTCGCCTCAGCACCCGTACACCTGGGGCCTGCTGGGATCGATGCCGAGGCTCGCCTCCGACGTCGACGAGCCGCTGATGCCGATCCCCGGATCGCCGCCCTCGCTGCTCAACCCGCCCTCGGGCTGCGCCTTCCACCCGCGGTGCGCGTTCACCGACAAGGTGTCCGGCGAGCGCTGCTCGCTGGAGCGTCCGGAGCTCGGCGTGGGTCGCGCGGCCGCCTGTCACATGACGGGGGACCAGCGGCAGCAGGTGTTCATCGAGACGATTCAGCCCCGGCTGGGCTGAGCGGAAACCGGCGACTGGGGCATCACCATGAGCGACAACAGCAAGACGAACACGGCGGTCGCCGACTCGATCCCGCAGCAGCGGGACGGTGACGGCGCACCCCTCATGCGGGTCAAGGGCCTGAAGAAGCACTTCCCGATCAAGGGCGGCTTCCCGATCCGGCGCACCGTCGGCGCGGTCAAGGCCGTCGACGGCATCGACTTCGAGGTCTTCGCGGGGGAGAGCCTCGGCCTCGTCGGCGAGTCCGGCTGCGGCAAGTCGACGACCGGCCGGCTGATCACCCGTCTGTACGAGCCCACCGAGGGCACCATCGAGTACAACGGGCAGGACATCACCAAGGCGAACCGGGCGCAGCTCGCGCCGATCAGGTCCGAGATCCAGATGATCTTCCAGGACCCGTACGCGTCGCTGAACCCGCGGCAGACCGTGGGCACGATCATCTCGGGCCCGATGGAGATCAACGGGATCAACCCGCCCGGCGGCCGCGAGAAGCGGGTCCGGGAGCTCCTGGAGATCGTGGGTCTCAACCCGGAGCACTACAACCGCTTCCCGCACGAGTTCTCCGGCGGTCAGCGCCAGCGCATCGGCGTCGCGCGCGCCGTCGCGCTCCAGCCGAAGCTGATCATCGCCGACGAGCCGGTCTCGGCCCTCGACGTGTCGATCCAGGCCCAGGTGGTGAACCTGCTGCAGGAGGTGCAGCGGGAGATGGGGATCGCGTTCGTCTTCATCGCCCACGACCTGTCGATCGTGCGGCACTTCTCGCAGCGCGTCGCGGTGATGTACCTGGGCAAGATCGTGGAGATCGCGGACCGCGACTCCCTGTACGAGCGGCCCCGCCACCCGTACACGCACGCGCTGCTGTCGGCCGTGCCGGACGCGGACATCGACGCGGTGAAGAAGGAGCGCATCCGCCTCCAGGGCGACGTGCCCTCGCCGATCGCCCCGCCGTCCGGCTGCCGCTTCCGTACGCGGTGCTGGAAGGCGCAGGACAAGTGCGCGACCGAGGAGCCGCCGCTCGTCCGCATCGAGGGCAGCAAGGCAGGCCACCTGACGGCCTGCCACTTCCCGGAGGAGCCGACCGTCGAGGCGCGCGCCGAGGACATCGTCCTCGACCCGGCCCTCGCGGCCCTGGAGGACGGCCCCGAGGGCGGGGCCGACGTCTCGAAGAGCTGACCCGGCGGGGTCCGGCCCCGGCAGGGGCCGGCCACCCGACGGCCCGAGGACCGGGGGCGGGAGGACGACTCTCCCGCCCCCGGTCCTTCGCGTGCCGCCGGGCACTTCGGCCGGCCACCCGATCGCCGTGCCGGTGCGCCGTTCGCCGTACGTCCATCCGGAGGACGCCCCGAACCCGTACGGACCGGACGAATGTGCGCCGGGTGCCCCGCCCCCCGATGCTGGCCGGAACGGACAGCGGACGAGTCGGGCACTGGGAGGCAGGCCATGCGCGGAGCCACGCACGCCAAAGGGGCCGCTTGTGCGGTGGCGGTCGCCCTCACGGCGACGGCCTGCGGGGGCGGGGGCGGGGGCGGCGGCTCGGACAGCGGGGCCGTGCTCAGTTCCTCCTGGGGCGACCCCCAGAACCCGCTGGAGCCGGCCAACACCAACGAGGTGCAGGGCGGCAAGGTCCTCGACATGATCTTCCGGGGGCTGAAGAAGTACGACCCGAAGACCGGCGAGGCGAAGGACATGCTCGCCGAGAAGATCGACACCTCCGACTCGCAGAACTACACCATCACGGTCAAGGACGGCTGGACCTTCAGCAACGGCGAGAAGGTGACCGCACAGTCCTTCGTGGACGCCTGGAACTACGGCGCGAGCCTGCGGAACAACCAGCGCAACGCCTACTTCTTCGCCTACATCGACGGCTACGACAAGGTGCACCCCGAGGACGGGAGCGGGCAGAGCGCCGACACGCTCTCCGGGCTGAAGGTCACCGGCCCCCGCACCTTCACGGTCAAGCTCAGCCAGAAGTTCTCGACCTTCCCCGACACCCTCGGCTACCCCGCCTTCGCCCCGCTGCCCACCGCGTTCTTCGACGACCACGACGCCTGGGTGAAGAAGCCGGTCGGGAACGGGCCCTACCAGGTCGACAACTACACCCGGGGCTCCCAGATGTCCCTGCGGACGTGGGACCGGTACCCCGGCCCGGACAAGGCCGTCAACGGCGGCGTCGACCTGAAGGTCTACACCGACAACAACACCGCCTACACCGACCTGATGGCAGGCAACCTCGACCTCGCCGACGACATCCCCGCCGCCCAGCTCAAGAACGTCAGGAGCGACCTCGGCGACCGCTACATCAACACCCCCGCCGGCATCATCCAGACCCTCGCCTTCCCGTACTACGACAAGGACTGGAACAAGCCCGGCTCGGACAAGGTCCGCACGGGCCTGTCCATGGCGATCGACCGCAAGCAGATCACCGACACGATCTTCCAGCAGACCCGCACCCCGGCCACCGACTGGACCTCGCCCGTCCTCGGCGCGGACGGCGGCTACAAGGCCGGCCTGTGCGGGGACGCCTGCTCGTACGACCCCGCCCAGGCCAAGAAGCTGATCAAGGAAGGCGGCGGTCTGCCCGGCGGCCAGGTCAAGATCACCTACAACGCCGACACCGGTTCCCACGGGCAGTGGGTCGACGCCGTCTGCAACTCCATCAACAACGCCCTGGACAACGACCGCGCCTGTGTCGGGAACCCGGTCGGCACCTTCGCCGACTTCCGCAACCAGATCACCGACCGGAAGATGAGCGGTCCCTTCCGCGCCGGCTGGCAGATGGACTACCCGCTCATCCAGAACTTCCTCCAGCCGCTCTACTACACCAACGCCTCCTCCAACGACGGCAAGTGGTCGGACAAGAAGTTCGACGGCCTCGTCGACCAGGCGAACGGCGAGTCCGACACCGCCAAGGCCGTCCAGACCTTCCAGCAGGCCGAGGAGGTCGTCCGGGACAACATGGCCGCCATCCCGCTCTGGTACCAGAACGGCAGCGCCGGCTACTCGCAGCGGCTGTCCAACGTCGAGCTCAACCCCTTCAGCGTCCCCGTCTACAACGAGATCAAGGTCAGCTGAGGAGGCGCCATGGGACGGTACGTCGTCCGGCGGCTGCTCCAGATGATCCCGGTCTTCATCGGGGCCACGCTGCTGATCTTCCTGATGGTCAACGTGATGGGCGACCCCATCGCGGGCCTGTGCGGGGACCGGGAGTGCGACCCGGCGACCGCGGCACAGCTGAGGAAGGAGTTCGGCCTCGACAAGCCCGTGTGGCAGCAATACCTCACCTACATGGACAACGTCTTCACCGGCGACTTCGGCACCGCCTTCAACGGCCAGCCGGTGACCGAGCTGATGGGCACCGCGTTCCCGGTGACCATCCGGCTGACCCTCGTCGCCATCCTCTTCGAGATCGTCGTCGGCATCGTGCTCGGCGTCGTCACCGGCCTGCGCCGCGGACGCCCCGTCGACACCGGGGCGCTGCTGCTCACCCTCGTCGTCATCTCGGTCCCCACCTTCGTCACCGGCCTGCTGCTCCAGCTCCTCCTCGGCGTCAAGTGGGGCTGGATCGACCCGGCGGTCTCCACGGCGGCCCCCTTCGACGAGCTGATCGTCCCCGGCCTGGTCCTCGCCTCCGTGTCCCTCGCGTACGTCACCCGGCTCACCCGCACCTCCATCGCGGAGAACCGGCGCTCCGACTACGTCCGCACGGCCATCGCCAAGGGCCTGCCCCGCCACCGGGTCATCACCCGGCACCTGCTGCGCAACTCCCTCATCCCGGTCGTCACCTTCATCGGCACCGACATCGGCGCCCTGATGGGCGGCGCCATCGTCACCGAGCGGATCTTCAACATCCACGGCGTCGGCTTCCAGCTCTACCAGGGCATCCTGCGCCAGAACACGCAGACCGTCGTCGGCTTCGTCACCGTCCTGGTCCTCGTCTTCCTGGTCGCCAACCTCGTCGTCGACCTCCTGTACGCCGTACTCGACCCGAGGATCCGCTATGCCTGAGCAGGAGCCCTACGAACCCGAACGCGCGATCGCCGGGACCGGGATGGGCGGCACGATGGACCTCGGCACCAGCGAGGCCATCACCCTGGAGAGGCCCCCGGAGAGCCCCGACGGCACCGGGCCCCGGGACAAGCCCCGCAGCCTCTGGTCCGACGCCTGGCACGACCTGCGCCGCAACCCCGTCTTCATCGTCTCGGGCCTGGTGATCCTCTTCCTGATCGTCATCTCCGTCTGGCCGTCCCTGATCACCTCCGGCAACCCCCTCCAGTGCGACCTGGCCAAGGCCCAGGAGGGCTCCCAGCCCGGCCACCCCTTCGGTTACAACGGCCAGGGCTGCGACGTCTACACCCGCACCGTCTACGGCGCCCGCACGTCGGTGGAGGTCGGCGTCCTCGCCACGCTCGGGGTCGCCCTCCTCGGCAGCGTGCTCGGCGGGCTCGCCGGCTTCTTCGGCGGCGGGGGCGACGCGGTCCTGTCCCGGATCACCGACGTCTTCTTCGCGATCCCGGTCGTCCTCGGCGGGCTGGTGCTGCTCTCCGTGATCACCAGCAACACCGTCTGGCCGGTCATCGGCTTCATCGTGCTGCTCGGCTGGCCCCAGATCTCCCGCATCGCCCGCGGCTCCGTCATCACCGCCAAGCAGAACGACTACGTCCAGGCCGCCCGCGCGCTCGGCGCCTCCAACTCCCGGCTGCTGCTGCGGCACATCGCGCCCAACGCCGTCGCCCCGGTCATCGTCGTGGCGACCATCGCGCTCGGCACCTACATCTCCCTGGAGGCGACCCTGTCCTTCCTCGGCGTCGGCCTGAAGCCGCCCAGCGTCTCCTGGGGCATCGACATCTCCGCCGCCGCCCCCTACGTCCGCAACGCCCCGCACGCGCTGCTCTGGCCCTCCGGAGCCCTGGCCATCACCGTCCTCGCGTTCATCATGCTCGGTGACGCGGTGCGCGACGCCCTCGACCCGAAGCTGAGGTGAGCCGCCGCCATGCTGCTCGAAGTGCGCGACCTGCACGTGGAGTTCCACACCCGGGACGGCGTCGCCAGGGCCGTCAACGGCGTCAGCTACGGCGTCGACGCGGGCGAGACCCTGGCCGTCCTCGGCGAGTCCGGCTCCGGCAAGTCCGTCACCGCCCAGACGATCATGGGCATCCTCGACGTCCCGCCCGGCCGGGTCACCGGGGGCGAGGTCCTCTTCGAGGGCCGGGACCTGCTGAAGCTGAAGGAGCAGGAGCGCCGGAAGGTCCGCGGCGCCGGGATGGCGATGATCTTCCAGGACGCGCTGTCCTCCCTCAACCCGGTCCTCACCGTCGGCGACCAGCTCGGCGAGATGTTCACCGTGCACCGGGGCATGTCCCGCAAGGACGCCCGCGCCAAGGCCGTCGAGCTGATGGACCGGGTGCGCATCCCGGCCGCGAGGGAGCGGGTGAGGCAGTACCCGCACCAGTTCTCCGGCGGCATGCGCCAGCGCATCATGATCGCCATGGCGATGGCCCTCGAACCGAAGCTGATCATCGCCGACGAGCCGACCACCGCCCTCGACGTCACCGTCCAGGCCCAGGTCATGGAGCTGCTCGCGGAACTCCGGCGCGAGCTGCACATGGGCCTGATCCTCATCACCCACGACCTGGGCGTGGTCGCCGACGTCGCCGACAGGATCGCGGTGATGTACGCCGGCCGGATCGTGGAGACGGCCCCCGTGCACGACATCTACAAGGCCCCGGCGCACCCGTACACCCGCGGCCTGCTGGAGTCGATCCCGCGCCTGGACCAGAAGGGCCGGGAGCTCTACGCCATCAAGGGCCTGCCGCCCAACCTCAGCCGCATCCCGCCCGGCTGCGCCTTCCACCCCCGCTGCCCGATGGCCCGGGACGTCTGCCGCACCGACGTACCGCCGCTGTACGGGGTGACGCCCCCGGAGTGGACCGGCGCGGAACGCGGGAGCGCCTGCCACTTCTGGAGGGAGTGCCTGCATGGCTGAGGCCACCGCACCGATCCTCGAGGTCCGCGGCCTCGTCAAGCACTACCCGCTGACCTCCGGCATCCTCTTCAGGAAGCACGTCGGCGCGGTCAAGGCGGTCGACGGCGTGGACTTCGAACTCGGACGCGGCGAGACCCTGGGCATCGTCGGCGAGTCCGGCTGCGGCAAGTCCACGGTCGCCAGGATGCTGGTGAACCTGGAGCGGCCGACGGCGGGGGAGATCCGCTACAAGGGCGAGGACATCACCCGCCTGTCGGGCAGGGCCCTCAAGGCCGTGCGCCGCAACATCCAGATGGTCTTCCAGGACCCCTACACCTCCCTCAACCCCCGGATGACCGTGGGCGACATCGTCGGCGAGGCGTACGACATCCACCCGGAGGTGGCCCCGAAGGGCGACCGGCGCCGGCGGGTGCAGCACCTGCTGGACGTGGTCGGCCTGAACCCGGAGTACATCAACCGCTATCCGCACCAGTTCTCCGGGGGACAGCGCCAGCGCATCGGCATCGCGCGCGGGCTCGCCCTGCGCCCGGAGATCATCGTCGCGGACGAGCCGGTCTCCGCCCTCGACGTCTCCGTCCAGGCGCAGGTCATCAACCTGATGGGCCGGCTCCAGGAGGAGTTCGAGCTGTCGTACATCTTCATCGCCCACGACCTGTCGATCGTCCGGCACATCTCGGACCGGGTCGGTGTGATGTACCTGGGCCGCATCGTGGAGACCGGCCGCGACGCCGAGATCTACGACCATCCCACGCACCCCTACACCCAGGCACTGCTGTCCGCCGTGCCGGTGCCCGACCCGGACGCCCGGGAGCACCGCGAACGGATCATCCTGGCCGGTGACGTGCCCTCCCCGACCGACATCCCCTCCGGCTGCCGCTTCCGCACCCGCTGCTGGAAGGCGCGGGAGCGGTGCGCCCTGGAGGTGCCGGCGCTGGCGGTGCCCGCCGGCTTCCGGGGCGTCTCCGGCCCCGCGGCACACGACTCGGCGTGCCACTTCGCGGAGGAGAAGCAGGTGGTCCCGCCGGAGGAGACCGCCCCTCGGCACCCGCACGGGGCGCACCGGGAGGACGCCGAGGACCCGGGCGAGCACGGCGGCGGGCCGGGGTGACAAGGTCCCCCGGCCCGCCTACGGCACCCGCACGGCCGTACGACGTTCAGTGTCGCGCGTCCGTATATCGGTGCCGCTTCGGCGAAGTTGCCCGCGTGTTAAAGCGGTTGGTGCCCTCGTGGCCGCGGCCTCAGGCGAGGGACCGCTTGAGGAAGTCCACCTGGAGAAGCAGCAGATTCTCGGCCACCGCCTCCTGCGGGGTCATGTGCGTGACGCCGGACAGCGGGAGCACCTCGTGCGGGCGTCCGGCCGCCAGCAGGGCCGAGGACAGGCGCAGGGAGTGCGCCACCACCACGTTGTCGTCCGCCAGCCCGTGGATGATCATCATCGGGCGGTGCGGCTCGGCGGCGTCGACCAGGCCGTCGTCGTCGATCACCGAGTTGCGGCGGTAGACCTCCGGCTGCTCGTCCGGGTGGCCGATGTAACGCTCCTGATAGTGGGTGTCGTAGAGCCGCAGGTCCGTCACCGGGGCGCCCACGACCGCCGCGTGGAACACGTCCGGCCGGCGCAGTGCCGCCAGCGCCGCCAGATAGCCGCCGAAGGACCAGCCGCGGATGGCCACCCGGTCCAGGTCGAGCGGGAAGTCGGCGGCGAGGGCCTGGAGCGCGTCGACCTGGTCCTGGAGGACGACGGCGGCCACGTCGTCCTTGACGGCCTTCTCCCAGGCGGGCGAGCGCCCCGGCGTGCCCCGTCCGTCGGCGACGACCACCGCGAATCCCTGGTCGGCGAACCACTGGGAGGTCAGGTGGGCGTTGTGCGCGGCCACCACCCGCTGGCCGTGCGGGCCACCGTACGGGTCCAGGAGGACGGGGAGGAGGGTGTCACCGTGGTAGTCCGTTGGCATAAGCACGGCGCACGGGACACGGCGTGCGCCCCCCTGGGTGAGCGTCACGCGCGGGGACAAACCGGGGTGTTCCGCGTACGAGGCGACGGTGGCCGCGACCTTCCCGTCCCGCAGCACCTGGACCCGGGCCCCCGGCCGGTCCAGGGTCGCGGAGACGAGTACGGTCACGCCCCCGGCACGCACCGCCGAGTGCACGCCCGGCTCCTGCGAGACGCGCTCCACGCCGAGCTCGTTCACCCGGTACACGTGGACCTCGCCGGTCTCCGGGGCGGCCGCCTCCTCGCCCGCCGACGCGGAGACCAGCACGTCCTCGTCGGAGACGTCCAGCACCGCCCGCAGGTGCAACTGGGCACCGGTGAGCGGGCGTTCCCCGACCGCAAGCACCCGCGCCCCGCCCTCGTCGGCGATCCGGACGAGCTGCCCGGACGGGCTCCAGCAGGGCACGCCGGGGAACAGTTCAAGCCAAACTGGATCTTCGTCCGCGTGCACCATCCGGGTCGTCCCGGACGCGAGGTCCACGGCCAGGAACAGCTGACTGCGCTGGTCGCGCGCCTGTACGAGGAGCAGCGGCGCGCCCGCCGCTGACCAGTGCACTCGGGCCAGATACGGGTACCGCGCCCGGTCCCAGAGAACCTCGGTGCGCCCGCCGTCCAGGCCGATCGCGAACAGCCGCACGTCCGCGTTGGCGGTGCCCGCAGCCGGATACGGGACGTGTTGTGGATCACGTCCGGGGTGGGCCGGGTCGGAGATCCACCACCGCCTGACCGGCGTGTCGTCCACCCGCGCGACCAGCAGCCGGTCGGACTCCGGGCCCCACCAGAAGCCCCGCGTCCGGCTCATCTCCTCGGCGGCGATGAACTCGGCGAGCCCGTAGGAGACGCCCTCGGCGTCCGGCTCGGCCAGCGCCCTGTCCCCGTCGCCCTCGGCGCCCACGACCCGCAGGGCACCCCGGGCGACGTACGCGACGTGCCGTCCGTCGGGGGAGGGGCGCGGGTCGATCACCGGGCCGGGGACGGGCAGTTCGCGGGCCGTGCCCGCGCGCAGCTCGGCCGTGAAGAGGCGCCCCGACAGGGCGAAGGAGGCCAGCTCGACGGCCGCGTCGGTGGCGTACCCGACGATGCCGGCGCCGCCCTCGCGGCTGCGTTCGCGCCGTGCCCTCTCCTCGGGCGACAGGCGCTCCTCTGCGCCGCCCAGGAGGGCGCGCGGGTCGGCGGCGACGCGCTCCCCGCCGTCGCCGACGTCGAGGACCCACAGGGCGTTGGCCCGGTCCGTACCGGAGCCGGAACGCAGGAAGGCGACCCGTGAACCGTCGGGTGCCACGGTGAACGAACGCGGCGCGCCGAGCGTGAACCGCTGGGTGCGGGCGTGCCGTTTGGGGAAGGAGTCGGACTCGGTCGTCATGCCCTGACCATATTGGCCATGCGCCCCCTTGTGCGGCCGTGCGCCGATCGATGCGCGCGTACGGATAGTTATGATCACTAGCGCACAGTGGGTATCAACTGGGTGCCTGCTGCGTGGATTTATCTGCTCGTGCGTTCCACAGTGTTCCGATAGTCCGACCGCGTCCGACCTTCCCATGTCCCTGGGTTCTTTGGAGGTGATCCGCCGTGGCACTCTCGATTTCGGCGGTGGTGCTGCTGGCGATCGTCGTCTTCCTGCTGGTCAAGAAGTCAGGACTGAAGGCCGGGCACGCAGTCGTCTGCATGCTGCTCGGCTTCTACCTGGCCTCTTCGACCGTCGCCCCCACGATCAGTGAGGTGACGACGAACATCGCGGGGATGATCGGAAGCATCAACTTCTGAGCACCGTCTCCCGGCCGGGACCCGTGGCGCGTCCCGGGGCCCGGCCGGAGTCCAGGTCCCGTCCGTGAGCCGGCCGTCGACGACGGCCGGAACGGGTGATCGTTCCGACGCGCGCCCACCGGCCCCTCGCGTGTTACCCGCCGGTAGGCAATGATGGCGGGGCCATCATCCACGCGTGCAGGGCGGAGCCGACGGTGACGACTTCCGAGGAACAGAGCGAGGAACGCGACGGGTCGCGGACGAGGGTGCACGCCTTCCGGGACGACGCCCTCGGCGACCACGACGCGGTCGGCCTCGCCCGCGCGATCCGCCGGGGCGAGGTCGGCGCCGCCGAGGCCGCCCGCGACGCCAGGGCCCGGGTCAGGGCCGTCGAGTCCCGGCTGAACGCCGTCCAGGTCCGCCTCGACCTCCCGGCCCACGCCTCCGCGCCCGACGGCGCCTTCGCCGGGGTGCCGACCTTCGTCAAGGACAACACCGACTACCGGGGCCTGCCCACCGGCCACGGCAGCGCCGCCTTCGCGCCCCGGACGGCCCGGCGGCACGCCCCGTTCACCCGCCAGTTCCTGAGCACCGGTGTCACGGTGCTCGGCAAGACCCGGCTGCCCGAGTTCGGGTTCAGCCCCTCCACGGAGTTCGAGGGGGCCGAGCCCGTCCGCAACCCGTGGCACACGGGCCACTCGGCGGGCGGTTCCTCGGGCGGCAGCGCGGCCCTGGTCGCCGCCGGTGCCGTGCCGATCGCCCACGCCAACGACGGCGGCGGCTCGATCCGCATCCCCGCCGCCGCGTGCGGACTCGTCGGCCTGAAGCCGAGCCGCGGCCGGGTGGTGGCGAACGCGCAGGGCCGCAGGCTCCCCATCGACCTCGTCGCCGACGGCGTCGTGAGCCGCTCGGTGCGCGACAGCGCGGCGTTCCTGGCCGCCGCGGAGCAGCACTGGCGGAACCCGGGGCTGCCGCCCGTGGGCCTCGTCGAGGGCCCCTCGGACCGCCGCCTGCGCATCGGCCTCCTGGTGGACTCCCCGAACGGCGTCCGGGCCGACGCCGGCACCCGGGCGGCCGTCACGGAGACGGCCGAGCGCCTCGAGCGGCTCGGTCACACCGTGGAACCGGTGGAGCTGCCCCTCGACCCGCACTTCACCGACGACTTCCTCACCTACTGGGGCATGCTGTCGTTCCTGCTCGGCGTCAGCGGCAGAACGCTGGGCGCGGACTTCGACCGGAGCCGCATGGACGGCCTGAGCCGGGGCCTGCGCGAGACGTACGTGCGGAAGTGGCAGCGGACGCCGGGCGTCGTGCGCAGGCTGAAGCGCACGCGGGAGGCGTACGCGGCGGGCTTCCGGGGCCTGGACGTGATCCTCTCCCCGGTCCTGGCCCACACCACCCCGCCGATCGGCCACCTCAGCCCGGCCGTCCCCTACGCCACGCTGATCGAACGGATCCTCGCCTACGTGGCGTTCACCCCGGTCGACAACGTCGTCGGCACCCCGTCGATGTCGGTACCGGCCGCGAGCGCGACGGCGGACGGGCTGCCGATCGGCGTCATGCTCTCGGGCCGCCCGGGAGCCGAACGGACGCTGCTGGAGCTGGCGTTCGAACTGGAGGCGGACCGGCCGTTCCGGCGGCTCCGGTAGGAGTCGCCGGCTCAGCCCTCGACGGCGTACGGCACGAAGCCGGTCCAGGCGGCGGGGGCGAAGACCAGACGGGGGCCTTCGACGTTCTTCGAGTCACGGACGTGAACGATGCCGGGTTCGGTGGCGACCTCGACGCAGGAGTCGCCCTCGGGGCCGCTGCTGTAGCTGCTCTTGAACCACTCCAGGGAGGTGGTGCCCCTGGAGGATGTCTTGCGGATCATGTCTCTCCCAGCAGTTTCTCGATGAGGGCCAGTGTCTCCCCGGGCGTAAGAGCCTGCGCCCGGACGGTGCCATAGCGCAGTTCGAGAATGCGTAGCTGCCGTGGGTCGGAGGTCGGACGGCCGTTGAACGCACCGTCGGAGCGTCCTACCGCTGTCCCGTCCTCGAACTTCAGCAACTCGATCCTGCCGCTCATGCCGGGATGGGCCACGCTGTTCATCGGCATGACCTGGAGCGACACATTGTTCAACCGGCCTACTTCCAGGAGCCGTTCGAACTGCTCCTTGCGCACCATTGTGCCCCCGACTCGGCGGCTGAGGATCGCCTCCTCAAGGACAAAACTGAGGGAGGGCGCAGGTGAGCGATCGAAGACTGACAGCCGCGCCATACGGGCGGCCACCAGACGGTCCACCTCGTCGGCCGGATACGGAGGCTGGCGTACTTCGAACAGGGCACGTGCGTACGCAGGCGTCTGCAGCAGACCAGCGATGCTGCTGCACTCGTAGATCCCCATCTCAACCGCCCGCGCCTCCAACTGCGCCAGGTCCCGCACCTTCTTCGGGTACCGGACCTTCCTCACGTCCTCCTGCATCGCCGCGACGAGACCACCGGCGCGCAGCACCTCGTCGGCCATGAGCAGGTACTCGGGCCGGGGGATCCGCTTGCCGGTCTCGATCTTGTAGACGAGGTCCTCGCCGTATCCGACGGCCACCGCGAACTCGCCGACCCGCAGCCCCGCCGCTTCCCGCCGGAGCCTCAACTGGCGTCCCACCGTGGCGACCACGGCGAGCGCCCAGTCGTCGTCCGGGTCCACCTCCCAGCCCGGCTCGTCCGTCCGGTCCGTCCCGGCCCCGACCCGCACCGCCTCACCGTTCACCGACATGCGCGCCCCTCCGTAGTGCTGCCACGTACCGTCCCGCTCCGCTCGCAGGCACGGACCGTGGCTCTGCGTAACAGGGCGATCACATGTCACGGTACGTGCGGCCGGCCACGCTCGGTGACGTGAATCAGTAATTCGCCGAGCACGGGGGCACTACCGACGGGCGGTTCCCGCGCAAGATCCGTCCGGGCCTGACTGAGCTTCACACCACCGGAACCCGCACTTTCGCGCTCCGGTGCCGTCGGCGACTGAAAGACAAAGAACTCCGGGCGAAAGCACCCCGCCGAACCCCACCCCTCCCGTCCGTGGTCGCACTCACTCGGGCGAGTGAACATCCCCGAACCGGCTGGAATTCGCGAGCCCCCAGGCCCGACGCTCAGCACAACGCACCACCACACAACCGCAGACATGAGACGGCCCCCGCCGGGACTGCAATCCCACTGCGAGGGCCTGACCACCGAGGAAGATAGAGGCTTCCCGATGGGTATCCCGAACCCTAGCGTGCCCCCGCGCGCCCAGGCCCGCGTTGCGGGCAACAAGCACCCGAACCGGGTCCACCGCACCGGCGGCGGGCTCCAGCACGACAACACCCGCCATACCACTCGCTTCGTGGTGATCGGCAACCACCTGGCCCAGCACCGGGAGCTCTCGCTCCTCGCCATCGGGCTCGGCACGCACCTCCAGTCGCTGCCGATGGGCGCCCCGGCGGACATCAAGACCCTCGCCGCCCGTTTCCCCGAGGGCACCGCCCGAATCGCCGCCGCCCTGCGCGAGCTGGAGACCCACGGCTACCTGCGCCGCGAACGCGTCCGCACCTCCGCCGGCCGCATCGTGACCCGCACGATCTCGTGCAACCAGCCGCCGGCCGCCCGCCACCCCGCCGAGGCACCCGCCCGGCCGGCGGCGAAACCGCAGCCGCAGGAGACCTGCGAGGAACGCGCTCCATGGGAAACGCGCGAGCAACGGGCACCGCGCAAACCGCTTCCCGCCGTACCCCGACCCGAGTGCAACGTGCCCGCGTTGTTCGGGGCCGCCACCGACCTCCTCGCGGACCTCCACCGCCACGAGCCCCGGCTGCTCCTCTCCGCCAGTGACACGGCCCACCTGACCCCCGGGGTCGCCGCCTGGCTGGAGCGGGACGGCGGCCCGCGGCCTTTCTGGCCCACCGCCTCGCCGACCAGCTCCCGCCCCCGCCCCCGTTCCACGCGCATGCCGCCGCCCCGCCGCCGCCCGTACGACACCCCCTCCAGAACTGCGACGGCTGCGACCACGCGTTCCGCGCCCCCCGCCCCGGCCACTGCCGCGCCTGCCGAACCGAGCTCCAGGGAGCCGCCTAGCATGAACGTGACGATCCTTGCCCCTGGGCACAGACGACGAGGAGCGAGCGCCATGACCATCGCACCCCACGACGCGCAGGGTGGCGGCTCCCACGTCTACCGGGCCATGCGGGACGTCGTTCAGTCCTTGGACGACACCGACACGCTCCCGGGCAAATTCGAGATCACCAGCAAGGGAATCGTCCACGACATGATGGCGCCCATCGGCCCGCACGAGCTGACCACCCTGCACCTGCGTAGACGCCTCGAGAAAGTGATGCCGGAGGAGATCGTCGCTCACACGGGGGAGCCCGATGTCGAGGACGAGTACGAGGGCATCATGCGACGCCCCGACGTCATGGTGATCGCCTTGTCGGACATGGACGTGCCGGCCAGCTTCGATCCCCGGACGCTCATCGCCGCCATCGAGGTCGTCTCGCGGTCCAACCCGGACAACGACTGGGTGGGCAAGATGGGCGACTACCCGCTGATGGGCGTACCGGTCTACGCGGTCTTCGACCCCCGCACCGGCAGCGGCGCCGTGCTCACCGACATCCACTCGACCCCGGACGGTCCCCGCTACGCAGTGCGCAAGGACTTCGTCTACGGCGAGGACATCACCATCGGCGAGTGGACCATCTCCACGAGCGGCCTGCCGCGCTACCCGGACGACGGCGCGGTGCAGGACGGTCCGGCGGGGCGGGGCCGGTGAGCGTACCCGGCGACGGAGGGCCCCGGCGGGGGCATGCGCCGGGACCCGCCTCGGCCACGGTGGGCTGCGACACCCGCGAGGGACGCGATCCGCGGCGCCGGGCCCGCGGACCGGCCGGGCGCCTCATAGGCTGGCCCCATGACGGAACAGCCCCCCTCCCGCTCCGGCCGGCGTCTGCTGCTGGTGCACGCTCACCCGGACGACGAGTCGATCAACAACGGCGCGACCATGGCCCGGTACGTCGCCGAAGGTGCCCATGTGACGCTGGTCACCTGCACGCTCGGTGAGCGGGGCGAGGTCATCCCGCCCGAGCTGGGGCACCTGAGCGGGGCCGCCCTCGGCGGGCACCGGCTCGGGGAGCTGAAGGAGGCGATGCGCGCGCTCGGCGTCGAGGACTTCCGGCTGCTCGGCGGGGCCGGGCGGTACAGCGACTCCGGGATGATGGGGCTGCCCGACAACGACGACCCCGGCTGCTTCTGGCAGGCCGACGTCGACCGGGCCGCAGGGCTGCTCGCCGAGGTGATCCTCGAGACCCGCCCCCAGGTCGTCGTCACCTACGACGACGACGGCGGCTACGGTCACCCCGACCACATCCAGGCCCACCGCGTCGCCATGCGCGCCGTCGAGCTGGCCGCCGAACAGGGCTGGGACGTCCCCAAGGTCTACTGGAACCGCGTGCCCCGGTCCGTCGCCGAGGAGTCCTTCGCCCGCCTCGAGCGCGACCTGCCCGGCCTGCCCTTCGAGAAGGCGGCCGCCGTCGGTGACGTACCGGGTGTCGTCGCCGACGAGCGGATCACCACCGAGATCGACGGCACCCCGTACGCCGCCGCCAAGGCCGCGGCGATGCGGGCGCACGCCACGCAGATCACGGTGGCCGAACCGTACTTCGTGCTCTCCAACGAACTCGCGCAGCCGCTCTTCACCACCGAGTACTACGAGTTGGTGCGCGGGGACCGCCCCGCGCGGCGGGAGAGCGACCTGTTCGCCGGGACCGGGACCGGGGGAGCGTCGTGAGCGGGCGTACCGAGCCGCCGGCCTCCGCCCTGGCCAGGCCGCTGCGACCGCCGTCCCCCGGGCGGGCCGCCGTCTACCTCGGGCTGCTCGTCCTCGGCGCGCTGACCGGCGTGGCGGGCGCGCTCGTGCAGGGCGCCTGGTTCCCCGGCGGGCTGCTGCTCGCGCTGGCCGCCGAGGCGGGCCTGTGCCTCGGCGCCGGACGTGCCCTGGGCCGCCGCGGCGGGGCCGTGGCGCCGGCCGTCGGCTGGGCGGTCGCCGTCGTGCTGCTCACCACCAGCCGCCCGGAGGGGGACTTCGTCTTCGCCGCGGGCAGCGGATCCTATCTCTTCCTCCTCGGCGGAATCGCCGTGGCTGTGATGTGCGCCACCCTCGCGCCGGTACGGCAACCGGACGGCGGCGGCGCCCGACTTGGGAAATGACGTACTACTTCGCCGTGGCGCGGGCGTGCGAGTCCGGTGTGGGTTTCCCAGGCAGTCATGGGATACGCGTGAGAAGTGGCCAGTATGGTGGTGCGCGCCGCCGGGCCGCCCGCTTTCTGGTGTGCCGGGCGGCGGAGCCAACCGGGAGAACCTGCCTTGAGTCGTGAAACTGACAGTCCGTCCTCCGGGCCCCACGGGCGCGGTGGAGCCGCGTACCCGTCGGGCACCCCGCCCTACGGGACCCCCGTGGTCCCCGGAGCCGGCGCGGACGCGGGCCGTTCGGCCGCGCGGCCGGAAGAGCGCAAGACCGAGACGACGCTGACGACCCGGATCCGGATCAACATCCCCGGGTCGCGGCCCATTCCGCCGGTCGTCGTGCGCAAGCCCGTCGCGGACGCCGACGGCGAGGCCGCGGACACGGAGACGGCCGAGCACTCCGGGCCGGGCGCCACCGCGCCCACGGGCACCGTCGAGACTCCCGCCGATCCCGCCCAGCAGGCCGAGGACAAGCCGACCAGCGACTGGTTCGCGCCCCGCAAGTCGGCGCCGGGCAAGGGCGGTCAGGGCGGTGGCTCCACCAACGGTGCCGGTCTGCCCGGTGGTTCCGCCGCCGGCACCCCCGGCGCGGGTACCGGCCCGGCTCCGGCGGCCCCGGGCGCCGGCGCGTCCGGCGGTGCGCGACCGGGCGGCGGGAGTGGCCGGCCCGGTGGCGTGGTCGGCTCGATGAGCGCTCCCGGCGGCCCCCGTCCCGGCTCCACCAACGGCGCCGGCCTGCCCGGCGCGACCGGTGGCCCCGTGGCGCCCGGACACGGCGGCGGCACCGGTTCCTTCGACGTGACCGAGGCGCTGGCCGCGGGACCGCTCGGCGGCAACGGGACGCGCCCCGGCGGCAACGGCGCCACCGAACCCGGCCGTTCCTTCCCCTCCGAGGACGGGCGCGACCGGAACACGCCCGACGGCCCCGGCGAGCAGAGCGGCCCGGTCCGCGACGGACAGCTCGTCTTCGGCGGCCCGAAGACGCCCACCGGCCCGACGACCGGCCCGGTCACCGGGGACGGCCCGCGGGTGCCGCCCGCCGCCGGCGGACCGGGCGCGCCGGGACGGCCCGACGGACAGCGCGGCCCCGCCGGCCCGCGCGGCCCCGGCGGCCTCGCCGTGCCCGGCGTTCCCGCCGGACCCCAGGGACCCGGCCAGGGCCCCGGCACCGCCCGTCCCGGCCCCGGCGGCGGGCTGAGCGACGACACCGCGATCCTCACCCCGCAGCGGCCCGCCCCCGAACCGCCGGGCGGCGCCCGTTACGGCAACCCGGACAACGTCTCCGGGAACACCGTCACCAGCGGCATCCCCGTCGTACCGGGCGGGCGCGACACCCCGTTCCCCAGCGCGTCCCCCGACGGACCGCGTCCGCACACGCCCCCCAAGGCGCCCGCACCGGCGCCCGCGCCGGCGAGCTCCGCCAAGCCGGCCAAGAAGAAGGGGCGGAAGAAGCTCCCGCTGCTCGTCGGCGTCCTGATCGTCGTCGTCGGCGGCGCCTACGGCGCCGGCCTGCTGATGAACCACTCCGACGTGCCCAAGGGCACCACCGTGCTCGGCGTGGACATCGGCGGCGGCACCCGCGACGACGCCGTCGAGAAGCTGGACAGCGCCCTCGGTGCCCGGGTGAACAAGCCGCTGAAGCTCACGGTGGGCGGCGACAGCGTCTCCCTGAAGCCGGACCAGGCTGGGCTCCAGTTCGACACCCAGGCCACGGCCAGCGACGCGGCGCAGAGCGACTACAACCCGGTCTCCGTGATCGGCTCGCTCTTCGGCAACCACCGTGTCGTCGACCCGGTCATGCCCGTCGACGAGGAGAAGCTGCACGCCGCCCTGAAGGACGCGGCGGGCGGCGCCGGCGGGGTGACCGAGGGAACAATCACGTTCCAGTCCGGCAAGGCCGTCCCGGTGTACGGCAAGGCGGGCAAGGGAATCGACGTCGCCAAGTCCACCGAGGCGGTGGAGGCGGCGTACCGCAGCCAGGTGGAGACGGGCACCTCCACCGCGGTGAACGTGCCGACCACCGAACGGCAGCCGACCGTCTCCGACGCCGAGGTCGACCGGATGATGAAGGAGTTCGCAGAGCCGGCGATGTCGGGCCTGGTCACGGTCCAGACCGACGCCGCGCACTCGGTCTCCTTCAGCCCCGGCAAGTCGCTGTGGAAGTTCCTCGCCGTCAAGCCGCAGAACGGCAAGCTGGTCGAGTACTACGACCAGGCCGCCCTGAAGGAGCTGTACGGCGACACCTTCGACGGCGTGCTCATCACCCGCGCCACCGGCCAGAAGACCCCGGTCACCGTCCAGGACGTGATCGGCGCCCTGCGCCCGGCGCTGACGAGCAGGAGCAACCGCGTCGGGGTCATCGACACCGACCCCAGCTGACACCCGGATCGCACACGAGGGGGCGCCCGGCGGACACCGGACGCCCCCTCGCCGCACCCCCGCGGGGTGGGTGACGCATGACATCCGTCATGCGTCACCCGGGACCGGCGACACTGCCGCCCACCCGGCCGCGGCGGCCACGATGGCTGCCATGACGACGACAGAGGCGGTCGGGTTCGACCGGGTCACCAAGAGCTACGGGGACGTCCGCGCCGTCGACGGCCTGACGCTCACCCTGCGCCCCGGGGAGACCGTGGCCCTGCTGGGACCGAACGGGGCGGGCAAGTCGACCACGCTCGACCTGCTGCTCGGCCTCGGAAGGCCCGACAGCGGCACCGTCCGGGTCCTCGGCACCGCCCCGCGCGAGGCCATCGTCGCCGGGCGGGTGGGCGCGATGCTCCAGAGCGGCGGGCTGATGGACGGGATCACCGTCGCCGAGCTCGTCCGGCTCGGCTGCGTGCTGCACCCGAGGCCCCACCCGGTCGCCGACGTCCTGGCGCGGGCCGGCCTCACGAAGATCGCCGACCGCAGGGTCGACAAGCTCTCCGGCGGCCAGGCCCAGCGTGTCCGCTTCGCGCTCGCCACCGCGGGCGACAGCGACCTGATCGTCCTGGACGAGCCCACCACCGGCATGGACGTCACCGCCCGCCAGGCCTTCTGGGCCACCCTGCGCGAACAGGCAGACCGGGGCCGCACGGTCCTGTTCGCCACGCACTACCTGGAGGAGGCCGACGCCGTCGCCGACCGGGTGCTCGTCCTGCACCGGGGCCGGCTGCTGGCCGACGGCACCGCCGCCGAGATCAAGGCCAGGGCCGGGGCCCGCAGGATCTCCTTCGACCTCGAGGGCACGATCGACGAACGGGCGCTGCGCGGCCTGCCCTTCCTCACCTCGCTCGCCGTCTCCGGCCGGACCGTCCGCATCCGGTCCTCCGACGCAGACGCCACCGTCCACGCCGCGTACGGCCTCGGCCTGTACCCCCGCAACCTCGAAGTCGCCGGCCTAGGACTGGAGCAGGCCTTCGTCGCCATCACCGCCGCCGAGGAGGCCAAGCAGCCGTGAACGGTCTCATCAAGCTGGAGCTCACCCGCGCCCTGCGCAACCGCAGGTTCCTGTTCTTCTCGGTGATCTATCCGTCGGCCCTGTTCCTGCTCGTCGCGGGCAGCGCCGACCCCACCACCGAGGTCGACGGCACCGGCCTGACCCTGCCGGCCTTCTTCATGGTCTCCATGGCCTCCTTCGGCGCCCTGACCGCCGTACTGATGGGCAACAGCGAACGCATCGCCAAGGAGCGCGAGAGCGGCTGGGTACGGCAGCTGCGGCTGACCGCGCTCCCGGGCCGCGGCTACGTCCTCGCCAAGACCGCGAGCGCCGCCGTCGTCAGCCTGCCCTCCATCGTGATCGTCTTCGTGGTGGCCGCGGCCGTGAAGGACGTACGCCTGGACGCCTGGCAGTGGCTCGCCCTGACCGGCGCGATCTGGGCCGGCAGCCTGGTCTTCGCCGCCCTCGGCGTCGCCATCGGCTACCTGGCGTCGGGCGACGCCGTCCGCCCGGTCACGATGATCGTGTACTTCGGCCTGTCCGTGCTCGGCGGCCTGTGGATGCCCACGACCACCTTCCCCGGCCGGCTCCAGGACGTCGCCGAGTGGCTGCCCACCCACGCGTACGCTGCCCTGGGGCAGGCGATCGAACAGAGTCACGCCCCGCACCCACAGGATCTCGCCGTCCTCGCCGTCTCGTTCGTGCTCTTCACCGGCGGCGCGGCATGGCTCTACCGGAAGGACACGCTGAAGGCGTGAGCGGCGTCGGCATCGGGCAACGCCCGGAGAACCGCAGGCAGAAGGTCATCAAGTCACTGTGGGCCGGCATCTGGCTGGTCTACCTGAGCGCTCCCGTCGCCGACCTGCTGAACGGGGGCCACGGCACGGCCGCGCGCATCCTCGGCTGGGCCGGCCTCGTCGTCTTCGTCGTCTGGTACATGCTGCTGCTCTTCCGCACCGGACGCGGCGACGGCACCGACGCGGTCCTCGTCTCCCTCGCCGTCCTGGCGGCCGAGTCGACGCTCCTCGCCCTCACGCTGGGCCGGGAGTGGCTGGTCCTGTTCGTGTACGTCTCCATCGCCTCCGGCGCCACCCTGCCGCTGCGCCAGGCCCGCTGGACGATTCCCGGCGCGTCCGCGCTGATGACGGCCCTGGCGTTCGTCGTGCCGGACGCGAGGAGCTTCCTCGGCGGCCTGCTCATACCGGCGCTGCTGGGCGGCTTCGCCATGACCGGCGTACGCGAGCTGATCCGGACGACGATCGCCCTGCGCGAGGCCCGCGCCACCGTCGCCCACCTCGCCGCCAACGAGGAGCGGCTGCGGCTCGCCCGCGACCTGCACGACCTGCTCGGCCACTCGCTGTCCCTGATCACGCTGAAGAGCGAACTGGCCGGCCGCATGCTCCCCGGCCACCCGGACAAGGCCGCCCAGCAGGTCGCCGACATCGAGCAGGTCAGCCGGCAGGCCCTCGTCGACGTCCGGGAGGCCGTCACCGGCTACCGGCGCGCCCGGCTGAACGCCGAACTCGCCGGTGCGCAGGTGGCGCTGACGGCCGCCGGGGTGGTCCCCGAGCTGCCCGCCGAACCCGACCTCACCGGGGTCCCCGAGGAGTCCGAGTCGGCCCTCGCCTGGGCCCTGCGCGAGGCGGTCACCAACGTCGTACGGCACAGCGGCGCCCGGCGCTGCACGGTGGAGCTCCTCGGGCGACAGACCCTGGACGGGCGGGTGCTCGAACTGTCGGTGGAGGACGACGGCTCCGGCGGCCCCGGATCCGCGGCCGCCCCCGGCAACGGCCTGACCGGACTCACCGAGCGCCTCGGCAAGGCGGGCGGCGAGCTGGAGGCCGGCCGGACCCGGCGCGGATTCCGGCTGGTCGCCCGCGTGCCGGTCGGCGCCGCCGCGGACGTAGGATCCGGGGCATGAGCCGAACGATCAAGGTCCTGCTGGCGGAGGACCAGGCCATGGTCCGCGAGGCACTGGCCGCCCTGCTCGGCCTGGAGGAGGACATCGAGGTCGTCGCCCAGGTGGCGCGCGGCGACGAGGTACTGGAGGCCGCCCGCGCGCACGGCGTGGACGTGGCGCTGATGGACATCGAGATGCCCGGCGCGACCGGCATCGAGGCGGCGGCCCTGCTGCACCGCGAACTCCCGGCGGTGAAGCTGATCGTCCTCACCACCTTCGGCCGGCCCGGCTACCTGCGCAGCGCCATGGAGTCCGGCGCGGACGCCTTCCTGGTCAAGGACGCCCCGGCGGCCCAACTCGCGCAGGCCGTGCGGAAGGTGCTGGCGGGCGAGCGGGTCATCGACCCGACCCTCGCGGCAGCCGCCCTCGCCGAGGGCGCCAACCCCCTCACCGACCGCGAACGCGAGATCCTGCGCGCCGCGTCCGACGGCTCAACCAACGCGGAACTCGCCAAGACCCTCCACCTCTCCCAGGGCACGGTCCGCAACTACCTCTCCACGGCCATCCAGAAACTGGCCGCCCGCAACAGGGCGGAAGCGGTCCGCATAGCAAGAGAAAAAGGCTGGCTCTAGCACCCCGCCCACCCAGCCTGCGGGCAGTCGCACTCCACCTCCACCCGCCCCACCCACCCAGCCTGCGGGCAGTCGTGCCGCTGGGGCGGCACGGGTGGGCGCAGGCGGCACCCCGCGGCGCAGGGCCGCACCCCACCGTCCCCCACCCGCCGCACCGGCGTTCAGTTCAGCAACGCCCGAGCCGCCCGCGCCTCCCCCCGCACCCGCTCGGCCGCCCCCTCGTCCACCGCCCCGACCACGTCGGCGTACGCGTCCAACTCCTCCGCCCCCGCCACGAACTCCCCGCGCTGGACCAGCAACTGCGCCCGCTCGTACCGCAACCGCGCCGCGTGCGACGGCAGCAGCAGCGCCAGATCGATCGCCCACAACCCCACGTCCGACCGCTCCGGCCGAGCCGCCGCCCACACCCGGACGTTGTTGAGAATCCGCGCCACCACGTCCAGCGGCTCCGCGGGCTCCAGCATCGAGGGACGCAGCCCCGCCCCCGTCGCCCCCGACACCAGCACCTCCGCGTCGTCCCCGCTGAGCACCCGGCCCCCGTCGAACGGGTCGGCGAGCACCCGCTCCCCCTCCGGCCCGAACCCGACCACGAAGTGCCCCGGCAGCCCGACCCCGTACACCGGCGCCCCCGCACGCCGGGCCACCTCCAGCCACACCACCGACAGCAGGATCGGCAGCCCCCGCCGGCGCCGCAGCACCTCGTGCAGCAACGACGACTCCAGGCGCCGGTAGTCCGCCGCGGCCCCGTGGAACCCGTACCGCTCGCCGAGCAGGTCCCGCAGCGCGACCGCCCAGGCCCGGGGCGAACCGGGCCGGAACGGCACCTGCCCGGCCAGCCGGTCGAGTTCCATCTGGGCGGCGTCCATGCCCGCCTCGTCCAGCGCCCCGTCGGCCTCGGCGCCCACCAGGAGGCACAGCGTCGACAGATCGGGGCGCTCGGACCGCGCCTCTTCGGCGAACCGGCGCCGCACCTCGGCGGAACGCCCGGGCGGCGGCGGGTGGGGGAGGTGACGCATATCAGGCTCGTGCCCTCTCACGGCAATCGGCGAACGATGAAGAATGACCGGCGACCGGCGACCGGCGACCGGCGACCGGCGACCGGCGACCGGCGCGGCGGCGCCCGTGCTCAGTCCCGCCCCGCCCCGTCGGCACCGTCGGGCGCGCGGTAGTGGTGGTACGCGTGATGCGCCGAGAACCCCGTCCCGGCGTACAGCGCCCGCGCCCCCGCGTTGTCCGCCTCGACCTGGAGCCAGGCCGCCGAGGCACCCTCGTCGAGCGCCCGCCGGGCCAGCGCGGCCATGACGGCGGTGGCGAGCCCCCGCCGCCGCTGTCCGGGATCGACCTCGACGGCCGCGAAGGAGGCCCACCGCCCGTCCACGACACACCGGCCGATCGCGGCCGGCGCCCCGGGACCGGGCACCGTCGCGAACCACACCGACGGTCCGCTGTGCAGCACCCGCAGCGCCACGTCGCTCGCGCCCTTGCGCCCGTACCGTGCCAGCCACGCCTCGTCGGCCTCCCGGGACAGCACCACGCCGGTCCCCTCGGCCCGGTCGGCGACCGGTGCGAGCCCTCCGGTCCACAGCTCGGCCGTCACCTCCCGCACCCAGCCCCGCCGCTCCAGCTCGGCGCACAGCAGCTCCTGCGTGCCCTCGGCCCCGGTGGCGGTCTGGACGTACGCGGGCAGTCCCCGCGCGCCGTACCAGCGGCGTACGGCGGTCAGCGCGTCGTCGAGCGGCATCCCCGGATCGCCGAGCGGCAGCACGGAGTTGGCCCGCCGGGTGAACCCGGACGCCGCCCGCAGCTCCCACGCGCCGAGCCGCTCGCTCTCCACCGGCCGCCAGGCCCGCGCGGCGACCCGCGCCAGCTCCTCGTAGGACGTGGCGGGTCCGCGGCGACGCGCCGGGGCGGCCGGCACGAGCTTGCCCGCGACCAGCGTGGACTCCGCGATCCGGACCGACTCGCCGCCCCTCCGTGTGATCTGGAGCACACCATTGTCCCATGATGTGAGAACGCCGACCGTGTCGGTGAACTTCTCACCTGCGACACCAGGTTCGCTCAAGCGCCGGACGGATACTCGTTTGCCCACGTCAGCGGCCGTGATGCGGACCTCCAGTCGGCCGGCGGCAGAGATTTCCACGGGTCGGTCCACCCCTCCTGTTCGGATCATGCCCAAGAACGGAGATACTAGGGGCGGGCATCGACGACGCCGCGCTCCCGCGCGCCAGGCGGCGGAGCCTGAGGAGGCCCGCCAGCGCCCAATCGAGGAGGAACGACAGCGTGACCTACGTCATCGCGCAGCCTTGTGTCGACGTGAAGGACAAGGCGTGCATCGAGGAGTGCCCGGTCGACTGCATCTACGAGGGCCAGCGGTCCTTGTACATCCACCCGGACGAATGCGTCGACTGTGGTGCCTGTGAGCCGGTCTGCCCGGTCGAGGCGATCTTCTACGAGGACGACACTCCGGAGGAGTGGAAGGACTACTACAAGGCGAACGTCGAGTTCTTCGACGAGCTCGGCTCGCCCGGCGGCGCCAGCAAGCTGGGTCTGATCGAGCGCGACCACCCCTTCGTCGCCGCGCTGCCGCCGCAGAACCAGTAACGGCGGCCCGCACGCGCGCCGCCTCGGTCCCGTACGGCCCGGTCACCCGATCGGCGCCGCACGGGACCGAGGCGTTTGCCGTACCGGGCGGCCACGACGAAAGTGAGCCAGTAACGTGTCCGCAGTCTCCGACCGCCTGCCCACCTTCCCCTGGGACAAGCTGGAGCCGTACAAGAAGACGGCCGCCGCGCACCCGGACGGCATCGTCGACCTCTCCGTCGGCACCCCGGTCGACCCGGTCCCCGAGCTGATCCAGAAGGCCCTGATCGACGCGGCGGACTCCCCGGGCTACCCCACCGTCTGGGGCACCCCGGCACTGCGCGACGCGATCACCGGCTGGGTCGAGCGGCGCCTCGGCGCCCGCGACGTCACCCACCGCCACGTCCTGCCGATCGTCGGCTCCAAGGAACTCGTCGCCTGGCTCCCGACCCAGCTCGGCCTCGGCCCCGGCGACCGGGTGGCCTTCCCGCGCCTCGCCTACCCGACGTACGAGGTCGGCGCGCGCCTGGCCCGGGCCGAGTACGAGGCGTACACGCTGACACCGGGCGCCGACGCGCCGGGCCCGACCGACCTGGACCCGGCGGGCCTGAAGCTCCTCTGGCTCAACTCCCCGTCCAACCCGACCGGCCAGGTCCTCTCGAAGGGCGACCTGACGCGGATCGTCGCCTGGGCGCGCGAGCACGGCGTCCTGGTCGTCTCCGACGAGTGCTACCTCGAGCTGGGCTGGGAGGCCGACCCGGTCTCGGTCCTGCACCCGGACGTCAACGGCGGCTCCTACGACGGCCTCGTCGCCGTCCACTCCCTCTCCAAGCGGTCCAACCTCGCGGGCTACCGCGCGGCCTTCCTGGCCGGCGACCCGGCCGTCCTGGGTCCGCTCCTGGAGATCCGCAAGCACGGCGGCATGATGACATCGGCGCCCACGCAGGCGGCCGTGGTGGCGGCCCTCGGCGACGACGAGCACGTGCGCGTCCAGCGCGAGCGGTACGCGGCCCGACGCGCGGCCCTGCGCGAGGCGCTCCTCGGCCACGGCTTCCGCATCGAGCACAGCGAGGCCAGCCTCTACCTGTGGGCCACCCGCGACGAGTCCTGCTGGGACACGGTCGCCCACCTGGCCGAACGCGGCATCCTCGTGGCCCCCGGCGACTTCTACGGCCCGGCGGGAGAGAACCACGTCCGAGTCGCCTTCACGGCAACGGACGCCCGCGTGGCGGCAGCAGTGGCCCGCCTGTAACCCCCGCCGCCCCGACAGCCCCGCCCGCTCCCACCGGGGCGGGCGCGGCGCTCCCGCTCCCGCTCCAGCCGGGGCGGGTATGCGGTGCCGCTCCCGCTCCCGCCGGGGCGGGTATGCGGTGCCGCTCCCGCTCCCGCCGGGGCGGGTATGCGGTGCCGCTCCCGCTCCAGCCGGGGCGTGCACGCACCACCGCCCCCTCCAGCCGGGGCGTGCACGCACCACCGCCCCCTCCAGCCGGGGCGTGCACGCACCACCGCCCCCTCCCGCCGGGGCGTGCACGCACCACCGCCCCCTCCCGCCGGGGCGTGCGTGCGCTTCCGCCCCCGCTCCCGCTGTGGGCAGTCGTTCCGCAGGGCGGAACGGGTGGGCACAGCCACCGGCGCCGGGCACGGATCGACGGGACGCCCGCCGCACGGACGCAGGCACCGGCACCGGCACCGGCACCGGCACAGCAAAAGCGACGGGGCCCGGGGAGGCACCCCCGGACCCCGTCGCCGTACAGCCGGCGGCAGCCGACCGTCAGCGCAGCGGCAGCCCACCCTTCATGGCCGTCGCCGCCGTGTCACCCACGAGCCCCGTAGCCGAGTCCGCCGCGTTCCCGGTGGTCTTCTGCGCCGCCGGCGTGGCCTTCCTGACGACCGAGCCGCCGGCCCTGCCCGCGGCGGGCACCGTCTCCTTGAGGGCCCCGCTGCCGGCGCCTCCCGCGACCGCGGTGACGCTCCGGGCGGCGCCGTCGACGGACGCGCCGACGTTCGCCGCGTCCAGCGCGGTCAGCCCGCCGAGGTTCGGGGTGGCCGGGAGCTCGGGAGCCGCACTGGCGGAGCCGGCCGCACCGACCCCGGCAGCCGCTCCCGCAGCGACGAGCAGCGCGGCACGGGCGATCCGGCGGGTCAGGGGGAGGGACATGATGCTCCTTCGACGCAAGACAACGATGAGGTTCCGGCCCGTCCCGGCGGGTGATCGCCGGGCTCGGACGCAGTGACTACCGCTCGAGGGCGTCGAAGGTTGCGGCGTGCCGACGTAAAGAGTTGGCAATACGTCGCATTATCAGGTGCCCGGAAAAGCGGGCAAAAGGTCGCCGCACGACAAGCCCGCGCAGCCCTCACGGCCCTTGGCTCTCCCGGGTTCCGGGGCATCCGGCGACGACGACGCGGCACCCCGCATCCGCTCGCCGCACACCGGCCAGGTTCACCCCTCACGGGTGACGGCTCGCACTACCGCGCGGTCGTGATCCGGACCGGCCCCGTGCCCTGTCCCGCACCGTGGGCGCCGGCCCCCGTCGCGTGCCACTTGCTGTCGGTGTTCCCCGCGGTCCACTGCCGCCCGGCGTAGTCGACCCGCTCGATGCGCAGCGCGGACGCGTTGGCCACCGCCCAGTGCGCCAGCTGCCAGCCGCGCCGCGCGGCGTTGCGGTCCGCGCCCGGGCCGGAGCCGGCGCCCACGGGCAGCGTCACGGTCCGCCCGTCGGAGCCGCCGGCGCCCGGGGACGCGGACGGAGCCGGCCGCGCCGACGGGCCCACCTCCGCGCCGGCCGGCTGGAGCACGTCGCGTCCGAAGTCCCGCACCAGCGCCGCGCGTACCGCGTCCGGCCCCTCGGCGCGGTGCGCGCCGGGACGCCCCTGGCAGGTCAGCGTCGCCGCGGACCGCCCGGTCAGGGCCGCCGCCAGCAGCTCGGCGTCCGGCTCGTGCTTGGCGTACGCGTCGGGGAAGCCGCTGCGCTGCACGCGCTGCGCGGCGACCGTGAGGGGCAGCCGCGGGTAGTCGGGCACCTTGACCAGGTGGTCGTAGAACATGCCCGCCGAGTACGCCGGGTCCATGATCTCCTTCGTGGTGCCCCAGCCCTGCGAGGGCCGCTGCTGGAACAGGCCGAGCGAGTCGCGGTCGCCGTAGTCGATGTTGCGCAGCGCGGACTCCTGCAACGCGGTCGCCAGGGCGATCGTCACCGCCCGTTCGGGCAGCTCGCGCGCGGTGCCCACGGCGGTGATCGTCGCCGCGTTCACCGCCTGCTCCGGCGTGAACTCGTAGGCCGTGCGGCCGTCCTCGCCCGAGACGACCTTGCAGCCCGGCGCGGTGCCGCCGGTGACGTACTGGACCGTGAGGTAACCGGCGACCGCGAGCAGGACCGCGGAGGCGGCCCCGGCACGGAGGAGGCGGCCGCGGCGTTTGCGGAGGGGGGACGGCTCAGGCACGCGTACAAGGTACTGGAGAGTAGGACTCCTGGGGCGGCTGGTGCGGATGATGTGCGAGAAGGCCGCGGACGACCCGGCGGGTAGGGTCGAGGGCATGGCCGATACCCCGCTTGACCTCACGCTGGACGCCGCGGAGCTCACCGCGCGGCTCGTCGACTTCCCCTCCGAGAGCGGCTCCGAGAAGCCGCTGGCGGACGCGATCGAGCACGCGCTGCGCGCCCTGCCGCACCTGACGGTCGACCGGTACGGCAACAACGTCGTGGCCCGCACGGACCTGGGCCGGACGGAACGCGTGATCCTCGCCGGCCACATCGACACCGTGCCGATCGCCGGCAACGTCCCCTCCCGGCTGGACGAGGACGGCGTCCTGTGGGGCTGCGGCACCTGCGACATGAAGGCGGGCGTCGCCGTGCAGCTGCGCATCGCGGCCACGGTGCCGGCCCCCAACCGCGACCTGACCTTCGTCTTCTACGACAACGAGGAGGTCGCCGCCGACCTCAACGGTCTCAAGCACGTCGCCGAGGCCCACCCGGAGTGGCTGGAGGGCGACTTCGCGGTGCTCCTGGAGCCGTCGGACGGCCAGGTGGAGGGCGGCTGCCAGGGCACCCTGCGGGTCCTTCTGAAGACCACGGGGGAGCGTGCGCACTCCGCCCGCGGCTGGATGGGCTCCAACGCCGTCCACGCCGCCGCCCCGATCCTCGCGCGCCTGGCGGCGTACGAGCCGCGCTACCCCGTGATCGACGGTCTGGAGTACCGCGAGGGCCTCAACGCGGTCGGCATCACCGGCGGTGTGGCCGGCAACGTCATCCCGGACGAGTGCGTGGTCACCGTCAACTTCCGCTACGCCCCGGACCGCAGCCCCGAGGAGGCCCTCGCCCACGTCCGCGAGGTCTTCGCGGACTGCGGGGTGGCCGAGTTCGTGGTCGACGACCACAGCGGCGCGGCCCTGCCGGGCCTGTCCCATCCGGCCGCGGTGGCCTTCATCGAGGCGGTCGGCGGCACCCCGCAGCCCAAGTACGGCTGGACGGACGTCTCGCGCTTCTCCGCGCTCGGCGTCCCCGCCGTCAACTACGGCCCGGGCAATCCGCACTTGGCGCACAAGCGGGACGAGCGGGTCGAGACGGCGAAGGTCCTCGCGGGCGAGGAGCGGCTGCGGTCCTGGCTGACGGCGTGATCCCGCCCGGGTTTACGCCGCTGCGTGCCGGACATGCTGAGGTCCCCCGTACGTAACCCGCGTAGATCTACGCTGAGGTGGAACCACCAGCAAACGGAGGGAGCGCACATGGCCACCGGCAACCCCGAGGGCAAGAAGCGGCCACCGGAGGAGCAGCGCCTGGGCCCGGTCCTCCGGCGGCGGGACCAGGTCCAGGGGAGCACCACGGACCAGCGTCTGCTGGACGAGCGCGCCCCGACGGACTGGGTCCACACCGACCCCTGGCGCGTCCTGCGGATCCAGTCGGAGTTCATCGAGGGCTTCGGCACGCTCGCCGAACTCCCGCCCGCGATCAGCGTCTTCGGCTCCGCGCGCACGCCGGTCGACTCGCCGGAGTACGACGCGGGCGTCCAGCTGGGCCGCGGCCTGGTCGACGCGGGCTTCGCGGTCATCACCGGCGGCGGCCCGGGGGCGATGGAGGCCGCCAACAAGGGCGCCCTGGAGGCGAAGGGCATCTCGGTCGGCCTCGGCATCGAACTGCCCTTCGAGCAGGGCCTCAACCCGTACGTCGACATCGGGCTGAACTTCCGTTACTTCTTCGTCCGCAAGATGATGTTCGTGAAGTACGCCCAGGGCTTCGTGGTCCTGCCCGGCGGCCTCGGCACCCTGGACGAGCTCTTCGAGGCGCTCACCCTGGTGCAGACCCAGAAGGTCACCCGGTTCCCCATCGTCCTGTTCGGCTCCGATTACTGGGGCGGCCTGGTCGACTGGCTGCGCAACACCCTGGTCGCCCAGGGCAAGGCCGCGGAGAAGGATCTGCTCCTGTTCCACGTCACGGACGACGTGGACGAGGCCGTGGCCCTGGTCTCCAAGGAGGCCGGCCGCTAGGACCCGGCGGCAGCGGGAGACGAGTGGGCAGGGGCGGCGGGGGCGTCGGCGTCCGACGCGCCGCCACGCCCCGCTCCCTACGCCAGCCCCCGCCGGGCGACCGCGGGCTCCCGGTGCCCGGCGATCGTCGCCACCATGTCCAGCACCTGCCGCGTCTCCGCCACCTCGTGCACCCGGTACACCCGCGCGCCCAGCCACGCCGACACCGCGGTCGTCGCCAGCGTCCCCAGCACCCGTTCCTTCACCGGCCGGTCCAGCGTCTCCCCGACGAAGTCCTTGTTGGACAGGGACACCAGCACCGGCCACCCCGTCGCCGTCATCTCCCCGAGCCGCCGCGTCGCCTCCAGGCTGTGCCGCGTGTTCTTCCCGAAGTCGTGCCCGGGATCGATCAGCACCGACTCCCGCGGCACGCCCAGCGCCACCGCCCGCTCGGCCAGCCCCACCGTCACGTCGAGGATGTCCGCCATGACGTCGTCGTACGTCACCCGGTGCGGCCGCGTCCGCGGCTCCGCGCCGCCGGCGTGCGTGCACACCAGCCCCACCCCGTACCGCGCCGCGACCTCCGCGAGCTTCGGGTCGACACCGCCCCACGCGTCGTTCAGCAGGTCCGCGCCCGCCTCGCACACGGCCTCGCCGACCTCGTGCCGCCAGGTGTCCACGCTGATCACGACGTCCGGGAAACGCCGCCGCACCTCCGCGACGAACCCCACGGTCCGCCGCGCCTCCTCCTCGGCCGACACCTCGTCCCCGGGCCCGGCCTTCACCCCGCCGATGTCGATGATCGCGGCCCCCTCGGCCACGGCCCGCTCCACGCGGGCGAGCGCCGGCTCGTCGCGGAAGGTGGCGCCCTGGTCGTAGAAGGAGTCCGGGGTCCGGTTCACGATCGCCATGATCACCGGCTCGTGCGCCGCGAACTCACGCCTGCCCAGCCTGAGCATCCCCTGTGACATCTCCTCGCCCATTTCGTCCCTCACGTCCCGCTCCGGCTCCGGCGTCCCGCCCTTCGGCGTCCGCCCGGGTCCCTCGACCGCCTGCGATCCCGGCTGTCAGACTCGCATGGCACGATCGGACCCGACACAACGACTCCGATCCAACCAGCCGACGCGACCCATCGATGGACAATGGGATCGCAGCGCTCGATCCGACCATGGGGGCCCCAGCGGTGGTCATGTTCCTCTTCCTCGTCGTCGCGCTCGCCGTCGTGGTCGCCGCGGTGACGCTCGCCGTGGTGAGCGGCGGCGACAGCGGGCCGTTGCCCGAGGCCGCCCCCGAGCAGCTGCGGGACTCGCTGCCCCCGGACCGCCCGGTGGCCCGCGCGGACGTGGAGCGGCTCCGCTTCCCGCTCGTCGTCCGCGGCTACCGCATGGCGGACGTCGACGACGCCCTCGGCCGGCTCGGCGCCGAGCTCTCCGAGCGCGACGCCCGCATCGCCGACCTGGAGTCCGCGCTGGCGGGCGCCCGGGCCGCCGCCCACCACGTCTCCATGGAGAAGCCGGCCCCGGAGGAGCGGCAGTGAGCGCCGGCGAGGCCGTCGCCGGCCCGGACGGCGTGCCGCGCTGCCCCTGGGCCCTGTCCACCGCGGACTACGTGACGTACCACGACGAGGAGTGGGGGCGCCCGGTCCACGGCGACGACGCCCTGTTCGAGCGGCTCAGCCTGGAAGCCTTCCAGTCCGGCCTGTCCTGGATCACCATCCTGCGCCGCCGCCCCGGCTTCCGCGCCGCCTTCGCGGACTTCGAGATCGCCGAGGTCGCCCGGTTCACCGACGAGGACCGCGAACGGCTGCTCGCCGACCCGGGCATCATCCGCAACCGCGCCAAGGTCGACGCGACCCTCGCCAACGCGCGCGTGCTCACCGGGTGGGCCCCCGGCGAGCTGGACGAGCTCATCTGGTCCCACGCCCCCGACCCGGACGGGCGCCCGGTGCCGAAGACCCTCGCCGACGTCCCGGCCGTCACACCGGAGTCGACGGCCCTGTCGAAGGCCCTGAAGAAGCGCGGCCTGCGCTTCGTCGGCCCCACGACGGCGTACGCCCTGATGCAGGCGTGCGGACTGGTCGACGACCACCTGGCGGCCTGCGCGACCCGGCGGGCGTGAGCGGCGGCGCGGACCACGCCCGCGCCGCCCGCCCGCACCGGACTCAGCGCCCCAGGTACACCGGCTTCTCCTTGTCGACGAACGCCCGCACCGCGATCCCGTGGTCCTCCGAGGAGCCCGCCCGCGTCTGCAGCTCGTCCTCCTTCTCCAGCGTCTCGGAGAGCGAGTGCGTCAGCCCGTACGCCATCGACTCCTTCAGCGCCGCGTAGGCCACCGTCGGCCCCTCGGCCAGGGCCCGTGCCGTCCGCTCGGCCTCGGCGCGCAGCTCGGCGGCCGGGACGACCCGGCTCGCGATGCCGAGTTCGTACGCCTCCTGGGCGCCGATGCTCCGTGGGAACAGCAGCAGGTCGGCGGCGCGCCCGGGGCCGACGACCCGCGGCAGCGTCCAGGAGATGCCCGAGTCGGCGGTGAGGGCCACGCCCGCGAAGGACGTGTTGAACGCCGCCGTCTCCGCGACGACCCGGTAGTCCGCGGCGAGCGCGAACCCGAAGCCGGCCCCGGCCGCCACCCCGTTCACGGCGGCGACCACCGGCTTCGGCGCCTCGGCCAGCGCCCGCACGATCGGGTTGTAGTGCTCGCGGACCGTGCTCATGGTCCGGCCCTCGCCCGTCTCGCGGTCGGAGGCCAGCAGCCCGATGTGCTCCTTGAGGTCCTGGCCCACGCAGAACGCCCGCTCTCCGGCCGCCGTCAGCAGCACGGCCCGTACGGCCTCGTCCGCCGCGGCGGACCGCACCACGTCCCGGAGCGCGACCTTGGTCTCGATGTTCAGCGCGTTCATCGCCTCGGGGCGGTTCAGCGTGATCGTCGCGAGCCCGTCGCTCACCTCGTAGAGCACGGTGTCGGCCATGGATATCCCCTCCGCGTCGCGGCTTGTGTCTGCAGGACAGCATGACGGAGATCACCGGCCGCGGACCGCCGCGGGGATGTGACCTGCGTCAAAGAATTCCGGTCCGTATCGATTCGGTGGGAGTGGGGCGGGGCGCGCAGTATCGCAGCCACATCGCCGAATTGAGTGGTTTTGCTCGCGCGCGTTGCCCAAGCGATGCCGACTGATGTTGGTCATCGGGTCCTGGGATGCGGGATAATGGCTGGGAAGCAATGTGTTCGATGCCGGTGTCGCGCGTCCCGTGCCGGACTGCGCGTGCCCTCACGGGCCGTCGGCGGTGACGGTGAGCTGGTATCAGGAAGGGGAACGAGCATGGCGGCCATGAAGCCGCGGACGGGCGATGGCCCGCTCGAGGTGACCAAGGAGGGGCGGGGCATCGTCATGCGCGTTCCGCTCGAAGGCGGCGGTCGACTCGTCGTCGAGCTGACCCCCGACGAGGCCGACGCGCTCGGCGACGCCCTCAAGAAGGTCGTCGGCTGACGCGCAAGCGACCATACCCGTTCAGTCGCCCCGGTGCCGTACCTGGTGCCGGGGCGATTGTTCTCCCCGTTTCCCGCGGTTCTCCGGCATTCCCCGGACCGGTCCGCCGGGTTCTCCCGTAGCCGGCGGCGGCTTCTCCGGGCCGGCTACCGCTTCACCGCGCACAGCAGCCCGTCGCCCACCGGCAGCAGCGACGGCACCAGCTCCTGGCTCTCCCGCACCGCGCGCAGCACCTCCCGCAGCCGCAGCACCTCGGTGGGCTGAGGTCCGGAGTCGATCGTCCTGCCGGTGCCGAAGACGCCCTCGAAGGCGACGAGACCCCCCGGACGGAGCAGGCGCAACGATTCGGCGAGGTAGTCCAGGTACTCCAGCCGGTCGCCGTCGCAGAACACGAGGTCGTAGCCGGCGTCCGCCAGCCGGGGCAGGACGTCCAGGGCCCGGCCCGGGATGAAACGGGCCCGGTTGCTGGCGAAGCCCGCGGCCCGGAAGGCCTGCCGGGCGAACTGCTGGTGCTCAGGCTCCGGGTCGACGGTGGTCAGCACGCCGTCCGGCCGCATCCCCTGCAGCAGATGGATCCCCGACACGCCGCAGCCGGTACCGATCTCCGCGACCGCCTTGGCGTCCACGGCGGCGGCGAGCAACCCGAGCGCCGACCCCGTGCCGGGCGTCACCGAGCGCAGGCCCGCCTCGCAGGCCCGGTCGCGCGCCCAGCGCAGCGCGTCGTCCTCGGCGACATAGGCGTCGGCGAACGCCCAGCTCGTCTGCCGGTTGCCGGTAATGACCCTCTCCTGTCCCCGTCGTTGCCTCGGCGTGACTGTATCCGTTGGCGTCGGGAACCCGCAGATGGGACCGGTCGTTTAAAGGGATACGGGAAGACACGACGGAGCGATCGGCACTGCGGAGGGGGCGGCGGATGGGCCAGGGCACCGAGCAAGTGCTGACGCAGCCGTACGAGCGGTGCGAGCTCAGATCAAATTCTCGTAAAACCGCTTATCCGGAGCTAACGGGCGAGGTGGCTATGGTAGGGGCTCCACTGGACACCACCAGAGCCGACAGGGGAGGTGCGGCCGCACCTGTGGATCGGGGAGGAGTGCTGCGGCGCTTTCTCGGATCGGCGGGCAGGCCGAAATCCGTGAACGACACCGCTGCTGACCACAGCCACGCCACCGGTCCTGCCTCAGGGCCCACCCAGACCGCGACCTTCACCAGCGACGCGGACGGGCAGGCGTGGACTCCGCCCACCTGGGAGGAGATCGTCAGCACGCACAGCGGCCGGGTCTATCGCCTCGCCTACCGGCTCACCGGTAACCAGCACGACGCCGAGGACCTCACCCAGGAGGTCTTCGTCCGCGTCTTCCGGTCCCTGTCGACCTACACCCCCGGCACCTTCGAGGGCTGGCTGCACCGCATCACCACGAACCTGTTCCTGGACATGGTGCGCCGCAAGCAGCGCATCCGTTTCGACGCGCTCGGCGACGACGCGGCCGAGCGGCTGCCCAGCAAGGAGCCCACCCCGCAGCAGCTCTTCCACGACGCCCACTTCGACGCGGACGTCCAGCAGGCGCTGGACACGCTCGCCCCCGAGTTCCGCGCCGCCGTCGTCCTGTGCGACATCGAGGGACTGTCGTACGAGGAGATCGCCGCGACCCTCGGCGTCAAGCTCGGCACCGTCCGCTCGCGGATCCACCGCGGCCGCTCCCAGCTGCGCAAGGCCCTCGCGCACCGTTCCCCCCAGGCCCGCGCGGAGCGCCGCTCCTTCGTGGCCCGCGTTCCCGCACTGGGAGGAGGGGGCACGAGCGCGTGAGTGGGTCACGGCCGAAACCGGAGGGACACCTCGCGGAGCAGCACCTGGGAGACCGACTCTCCGCCCTGGTGGACGGAGAGCTCGGTCATGACGCGCGTGAGCGCGTGCTGGCGCACGTGGCGACCTGCCCGAAGTGCAAGGCGGAGGTCGACGCGCAGCGCCGCCTGAAGAACGTCTTCGCGGCGGCCGCCCCGCCGGCCCCGTCCGAGAGCTTCCTGGCCCGCCTCCAGGGGCTTCCGGGCGGCGGTGACACGGACGGCCGCGACTCGCCGCTGACCGGCGGGGACTTCTCCGACCCGATGCCCGGCATGCCCGGGAGGTTCGAGTTCGGCTACGTCCCCGCCCGCCCGCACTCCTCTCTGCTGCCCTCCTCTTCGGCGGACCGGGGCTTCCGGATCCACGACGTGAGCCGGCACGAGTCGGAGCGCTCCGCCTCGCGCGGGATGCGCTTCGCGTTCGTCGCCGCGGGAGCGGTGTCGCTGGCCGCGATCGCGCTGGGCGGTGTCACCCTCGGCACGCCCGACACGGCGACGGAGGCCCGGGGCTCGGGCGCCGGCAGCAATGTGACGCCGCTGGGCAGCCAGGGCACGGGAGCGGCCAAGAACCCGGAGAACCAGCGCCGCCGCTCGGCCGGGCCACTGCTCGGGCAGACCCAGGGCCACCGGACGCCCGGGGAGACCCCCGTGGCCCCGACCGAGGTGACCGCGCCGCTGCTGCCCGGCCTGCCGGCCCCCGCGGCCGCCGACCCGCGGCACCCGTCCGTGCGTGCGCTGACCACGCCGGTGACGGTCGGCGCGGTCGCGGTGTCCCCGCTGATACGGCCGCTGGACGCGGTCCCGCCGCTCGCCCTGGCCGCCTTGCCGTCGCCGCCCGTGACCGAGCCCCCGGGCCTCTTCTCCGCACCCGCCCCCGACCCGGTCTCCGCCCCCCGGGCCACGGCGCTGCCCGCCGTGCCCCACCGTCCCCTCCCCTGACAAGGATCTGCGCGCCGGGTCGCGGACCTGATTGAATCCGGGATGGCGCCAGAGCCCTTGGAGCCGACGATTCGCGGCCAGGTGCGGGGAGAGCATGAACGAGGGGAAACCCACGAAGGCGAAGTGGTGGAGCCGTCCTCGACCGTCCGGGGACGGCTCCGACGGAGACTTCGAACTGGCACGTCCTCGCGCCGCCCACGGCAGCGGCGACGACGAGCGCGACGGGGGCGACTTCCGGCTGGAGCGCCCCGCGGCACCCCTGGCAGGCGACGAGCGGCGGCACGACGGCGACTACGAGCTGGACGGTCCCGCGCCCCGCTCCCAGGCACCGGCGACGCACCCCGACGCCGCCCCGGACAGCCCCGCCACCGTCCCGGACCCCCGCCCCGCCACGACGGACGCGCCGGACGCCGCCGAGCGCCCCCGGCCGCTGCACGATCCCGACCCGTACAGCACCCCGCCGTACGGCGAGCCCGGCCCCTGGGCCCCCGCCCCGCCGGTCCAGCATCCGGCGACCACGCCACCCCACGGCACCACCACACCGCCCCACGGCCCGCCGGCGCCCCCGGCTTCCGCGCCGCCCCCCGGCACCCCGGTGCCCGACCCCGCCTACGCGGACGCCCCGCCCCCCGCCCCGCCGCTCCAGCACCCGGCACCCCCCGCGCCCACCGCAGGCACGCCCGCCACGGGCACGCCCACCGCACCCGCCGCGTCCCCGCCCCCCGGCGGCACCCCGCCCCCGGGCGCCCCCGTGCCCGACCCCTGGCGGCGCTACGACCCGTGGGCCGCCGCCGGGCCGCTCCAGCAGGCCGGCGGCGCCGTCGGCACGCCGGAGCGGCCGCGCAAGCGGACCCGGCGCACGCTCGCCGTCGGCATCGTGCTGGTGGCCCTCGTCTCCGGCGGCATCGGCGGCGCCGTGGGGACCTATCTGGAGCGCAACGGCGGCATGGGGAGCGTGGAGCTGCCCCAGGCCGGCAGGGAACCGGCCGACCGGGCGGCGGACAGCGTCGCCGGGATCGCCGCGCGGGCCCTGCCCAGCGTGGTGACGCTGCACGTGAGCGGCAGCGACGCGGCGGGCACCGGCACCGGCTTCGTCCTCGACGGGCGCGGCCACATCCTCACCAACAACCACGTCGTCGAGCCCGCGGGGAACGGCGGCGAGATCACTGTGACCTTCAACAGCGGTGACACCGCCGAAGCCACGGTCGTCGGCCGCGACAGCGGATACGACCTCGCCGTGGTGAAGGTGAAGGGCGTCGAAGGACTCACCCCCCTGCCCCTCGGCAACTCCGACAACGTGCAGGTGGGCGACCCCGTCGTCGCCATCGGCGCCCCCTTCGACCTGGCCGGCACGGTCACCTCCGGCATCATCAGCGCCAGGGAGCGGCCCATCACCGCGGGCGGCGAGGAGAGCGACGGCAGCGACGTGTCGTACGTCGACGCGCTGCAGACCGACGCGCCCATCAACCCCGGCAACTCCGGCGGCCCCCTCCTCGACTCCCGGGGCCGCGCCATCGGCATCAACTCCGCCATCCGGTCCGCCGATGCCGGCGGCACCGAGTCCGGCGGCGGCCAGGCCGGCTCCATAGGACTGGGCTTCGCCATCCCCATCAACCAGGGCAAGCGCGTCGCCGAGGAGCTGATCAGCACGGGCCGGGCGACGCACCCGGTCATCGGCATCACCCTCGACATGAGCTACGCCGGCGACGGCGCCCGCGTGGGCACGCGGGGCGGCGACGGAGGTTCCCCGGTCACCCCGGGCGGACCCGGCGCCGACGCCGGCCTCAGGGCCGGCGACGTGATCACGGAGGTCGACGGCCGGCGCGTGCACTCCGGTGAGGAACTCATCGTCAGGACCCGCGCCCACCGCCCCGGCGACCGCCTGGAGCTGACCGTGGAGCGCGAGGGCAGGGAGACGAACGTCTCGTTGGTGCTCGGCTCCTCCGGCGGAGGCTGAGACGGACGGACCGGCGCGAGGCCGGGAGAGGGGCCCGGAAGGCAAACAATCGGGAAAGCGCTCGCATACGCACAGCCGACGGTCACGGGACGGTACCGGCAGGGCAGGATCGGCGGGTACCGTGGTTGCGGCCCGGACATCGCAAGGAGCTTCAGGTGTTCAATGACATAGGCGCACTCGAGCTGGTGACGCTCGTCGTCCTCGCCGTGCTCGTGTTCGGTCCGGACAAGCTCCCCAAGGTCATCCAGGACGTGACGCGGACCATCCGGAAGATCCGGGAGTTCTCGGACAGCGCCAAGCGGGACATCCGGGAGGAGCTGGGCCCCGAGTTCAAGGACTTCGAGTTCGAGGACCTCAACCCCAAGACGTTCATCCGCAAGCAGCTCGACAACGACGAGCTGGGTCTCAAGGAGATCCGCAACACCTTCGACCTGAAGAAGGAGATGGCCGAGGTCACCGACGCGGTCCACGGCCGCGAGTCGGAGACGTCGCCGTCCACCTCCTCCGGCGGGGCCATCGACATGACCAAGAAGATCGACATGGCCAAGAAGCCCGAGGCCCCCGCCCGGGACGACCGCCCGCCGTTCGACGCCGACGCCACCTGAGCCCGGCACACCCCCCGCCGTACAGGGGGAAGGGCACCCTCCCCACCGCCGAACGTGACGCGTCTCATACTCCGAACCGGTCGCGTGCGGCCTGATCACGGTGCCGGTGCGCCCCACGCGCCGGGCGCTTTCTCGGCTGTCCGCAATCGTGTGGCTATGCTGCCGAGTTGTTGTGCGGAGCGGACGAGTGCGCCCGAAGGGGGGCGGGCCGATCCGCTCCGACGAGAGCGAGGAGGCGTCCGGGCACATGGAGACGACGAACGCGGCGGTCGCGCAGGCGCCGGCCGCGGAGGACGGACCACCGGTCCCCTCCGCCCGGCGTACGGTCGACGGCTATCTGCGGGCGCACTTCCCGTGGTACGGCCTCGACGAGGCGTTCACGGGCCGGCGGTGGCTGATGCAGGTCGGCACCGCGGCCGACGGGGCCGTGGAACACGGCTCCATCGGGCACGGCGACGAACCGTCGGTGCGCAACGAGCACGTGGCGGGCGACGAGCAGGACGCCAGGGAGAAGTTCGCGGTGGTCGTGACGGTGGCCGCCAACCCCGACCGGCACAGCGCCGACGGCACGGGGCTGCTGGAGGCCACCTCGGTGTCCTCGGCGGCGTGGCTCGCCGGTGTGGGGCTGCTGTCCTTCACCTGGCCCGGACAGATGGACCACTCCCTGCGGGACAACTGGCTGGAGCAGCAGACCGAGACCGCGTGGGTGCTGGCCGACGACCTCGACGGGGAGGACTGGACGACGCTCTCCCTGCCCGTGGACGGTGTGCCGACGTCCTTCCACTACCGGGAGTCCGAGTTCGGCTGGGTGCTCGCCGGCTCCACCGACCGGGGCGTCCACCTCGGGGCGTACGGCCGGGGCATGAGCGCCTACGGGCTCGCCTTCTCCGTGGTCAAGGACATCACCGCCTACGACGCCTGACCGGCGGCCGGGCGTACGACACGGGGCGCCGTCCCTCAGGACAGCGCCCCAGGTCCGTACGGGACGTCAGAACTTGTTCCTGGGCGTGATCCCCAGCGACAGCCCCGACAGGCCGCGCTGACGGCCGCCCAGCTTGCCCGCGATCGACCGCAGGGCCGCGCCCGCCGGGGACTCCGGGTCGGACAGGACCACGGGCCTGCCCTCGTCGCCGCCCTCGCGCAGGCGGACGTCGATCGGGATGGAGCCGAGGACCGGGACCGAGGCGCCGGTCGTGCGGGTCAGGCCGTCGGCGACCGCCTGGCCGCCGCCCGTGCCGAACACGTCGACCATCTCGCCGCAGTGCGGGCAGGGCAGGCCGGACATGTTCTCGACCACGCCGACGATCTTCTGGTGGGTCTGCACGGCGATCGCGCCGGCCCGCTCCGCCACCTCGGCGGCGGCCTGCTGAGGCGTCGTCACGACGAGGATCTCGGCGTTCGGGACGAGCTGCGCGACGGAGATCGCGATGTCGCCGGTGCCGGGCGGCAGGTCGAGCAGCAGGACGTCCAGGTCGCCCCAGTACACGTCCGCCAGGAACTGCTGGAGCGCGCGGTGCAGCATCGGGCCGCGCCAGACGACCGGCGCGTTGCCCGGGGTGAACATGCCGATCGAGATGACCTTCACGCCGTTGGCCGACGGCGGCATGATCATGTTCTCGACCTGGGTGGGCCGCCCGTCGGCGCCCAGCATGCGCGGCACGGAGTGGCCGTAGATGTCGGCGTCGACGACACCGACCTTCAGGCCGTCGGCCGCCATCGCCGCCGCCAGGTTCACCGTCACGGACGACTTTCCGACGCCGCCCTTGCCGGAGGCGACCGCGTACACCCGGGTCAGGCTGCCCGGCTTGGCGAAGGGCACCTCGCGCTCGGTCTGGCCGCCGCGCAGCGCGGAGGCCAGCTCACGGCGCTGCTCGTCGCTCATCACGTCCAGCTCGACGTCGACCCGCGTGACGCCCTCGACCCGCGAGACGGCGTCGGTCACCCGCTGCGTGATGGTGTCCCGCATGGGACACCCGGAGACCGTCAGGTACACCGCGACCGCGACCGCTCCGTCCGCGCCGATCTCCACCGACTTGACCATCCCGAGCTCGGTGATGGGCCGGTTGATCTCGGGGTCGTTCACCGTCGCCAGTGCCTCGCGCACCGCGTCTTCCGTAGCCATAGAGACGATGGTACGGCGCCGCACGGGGGACGCGGAAAGCCCCGTCAGCGGTCGTGTACGTCACGCCCGGTGGACCGATCCGCCGGGAATACCCCGTCCCGGTGGCGGTGGCCGTCCTGCCGCTCCTCCATCTCCTTGATCAGATCCTGGAGCTCGGAGCGGATCCAGTCCCGGGTGGCGACCTCGCCGAGCCCGATGCGCAGGGCCGCGATCTCCCGGGTCAGGTACTCGGTGTCGGCGATCGACCGCTCGTTCTGCTTGCGGTCCTGCTCCAGATTGACCCGGTCCCGGTCGTCCTGCCGGTTCTGCGCGAGCAGGATCAGCGGGGCCGCGTAGGAGGCCTGGAGGGACAGGGCCAGCGTCAGGAAGATGAACGGGTACTCGTCGAACCGCAGACTGCCCGGCACGGACACGTTCCACAGCACCCAGACGATGATGACGACCGTCATCCAGACGATGAACCGCCCGGTGCCCAGGAAGCGCGCGATGCGCTCCGACAGCCGCCCGAAGGCCTCCGGGTCCCACTCGGGCAGGAGCCGGCGCCGGGGCGGCCGGGGCTGGTCCAGGCGGGCACCGCGGGGCCGGGAGGCCGCCGTGGCCCCCGACACCGCGCGCTCACGGGCCGTCGTCTCGCGCTCAGGCGCCATCGGCACCCACCTCCCTTCCCTCGTCCGTCTCGTCGAGGTGGTACTCGGTCTCCCGCCAGTCCTCGGGCAGCATGTGGTCCAGTACGTCGTCCACGGTGATCGCGCCGAGCAGCGACCCGGAGTCGTCGACGACAGGCGCCGCCACCATGTCGTAGGTGGCGAAGAAGCCGGCCACCACGGGCAGCGCGGCGTCCGGTTCCAGGGGCTGGAGGTCGTCGTCGAGCATCGCCCCGACCAGCGTGTACGGGGGGTCGCGCAGCAGGCGCTGGAAGTGGACCGTGCCCAGGTACTTGCCGGTCGGCGTCTCCTCGGGCGGACGGCACACGTAGACCTGGGCGGCGTGTGCCGGCGACAGGTCCGGGTTGCGGATGCGGGCCAGGGCGTCGGCGACGGTGGCGTCGGGACGCAGCACGATCGGCTCGGTCGTCATCAGGCCGCCGGCCGTGTGCTCCTCGTACGCCATCAGGCGCCGCATGTCCGCCGCGTCGGAGGGCTGCATCAGGCTCAGCAGGCGTTCCTTGTCCGCCTCCGGCAGCTCGCCGAGCAGGTCGGCCGCGTCGTCCGGGTCCATCGCCTCCAGCACGTCGGCGGCGCGCTCCTCCTTGAGCTTGCCGAGGATCTCGATCTGGTCGTCCTCGGGCAGCTCCTCCAGCACGTCGGCCAGGCGGTCGTCGTCGAGGGCGGCGGCGACCTCGGCGCGGCGCTTGGCGGACAGGTGGTGCAGCACGTTGGCGAGGTCGGCGGGGCGGAGCTGCTCGAAGGTGGCGAGGAGGTTCTCGGCGCCCTGCCCCTGCTCCTCCAGGGAGAAGCCGGTGACGCCGGACCACTCGACGGTCAGCGTCTCGCCCTTGTTGCGCCGGAAGGCGCTGCTCCTGCGGCCCTTGCGGACGAACACCTTGTCGATCTCCCAGTCCCGGCGGGCCGGGAGCTGCTGCACCGACAGGTCCAGGACCGTGGCCTCCTCGCCGTCCTCGACGAGCGTCACCCGCCGGTCGAGGAGCTCGCCGAAGACGAGGCGCTCGGTGGGCCGCTGCTCGAAGCGCCGCACATTGAGCACCCCGGTCGTGATGACCTGCCCGGACTCGATCCCGGTGACCCGGGTCATCGGCAGGAAGATGCGGCGGCGGGTGGACAGTTCGACGACCAGACCCAGCACCCGCGGGGGCTTGCGGCCGACGCGGAGCATGACGACCAGGTCGCGCACCCGTCCCACCTGGTCGCCGGCCGGGTCGAAGACGGCGATGCCGGAGAGGTGCGAGACGAAGATCCGGGGGGCGCCCGCTGCCATGGCCGCGGCTCCTTTTCGTCAGTCAGTCCGTGAGAGGTGTTTCGTACTGTGTCTCTTTTCCGAATTGCCCACTCGGACGGCCTTCAGGCTAGCCCGTCCCGAAGAGGTCCGCCCTGGCGGCCGGTCCGGACGGACTGGCTCCGATCATGGTGCCAGGCCCCGGTACGCTGCCGTACGCCGCTTGGACCCCCGTCAGAAAGGCAGCCCCACCTGTGACCGTGACTCCCCGGCGCCGAATCCGCAGGGCCGCCTGGCTGGGCGCGGTGTGCGCCCTGGCCGTGACGGGGGCGGGGCTGACGGGATGCAGCAGCGAGGACCCCGACGCGGGCACCAACGGGGTGGGCAAGCTCCCGGCCGCGAAGATCCACGCCAAGACGCGCGCGGCCGCCTCGTCCGCCCGCGCGGTCCGGCTGCACGGGACGGTGGCCGCCGGCGGCGCCACGTACACCCTCGACATGCGCCTGAAGTCCGACGGCGGCACCGGGTCGGTCGCCGCCGAGGGGACGACCTTCCGGCTGCTGCGCGTCGGCGACCAGCTCTTCCTCAAGGCCGACGCCGGGTTCTGGACCCACGACGGCGGCGACGCCGCGGCCGCCGACAAGCTCGCCGGCAAGTACGTGAAGGTGCCGGAGGGCGACCCCGCGTACCAGAAGTTCAGCGGCTTCACGGACAAGGACGTCCTCCTCGACGGCCTGCTGACCCTGCACGGCACGGTGGAGACCGACGGGCGGCACGAGCAGGCGGGCGTCCGCACCGTCCGCGTCACCGGCGACGAGGGCTCGGGCGGCTCGCTGGACGTCTCCCTGGAGGGCGCGCCCTATCCGCTGCGCCTGGTGCGGGCGGGCAGCGCGGGCACGCTCAGCTTCTCCGACTGGAACAAGGACTTCGCGCTCACGGCGCCGGCCAAGGACGACACCCTGGACTACGGCAAGCAGCTGCCGACGTCCTAGCTCCGGCCCCGCCGGCTCTTCCCGCGGCGCTTCAGCAGCAGGCGCGGCAGGCCCTCCGGGAGCGGTTCACGCGTCGTCGCGGGGCTCGGCAGCGGCGCCTCGGCCAGCGAACCGTCGGGCAGCGGCGCGAGCGTCCCCGTCGGCTCCAGACGCAGCACCCGGCACTCACGGGCCCAGCGGCCGGTCATCGCCTCGCCGTCCGGGGCGTTCAGCCGCTTGCCCTTGAGGTCGGCGACCGCGGCCTGCCACGCCTCGGAGCCGGACGGCAGCTGAACGACCCTCGCCGCCCAGGAGACCAGCCGGCCCCCCTTGTCCTTGCTGCGCACCGTCACCTCGGCCACCGCCCCGTCGGCCAGGCCCGGCAGCGGCTGCTCACCGGGTCCGTCGCCGACGACGCAGGCCGAGCCCTCGTGCCAGACGTGCCACAGCGCACGGGCGGGCACCCCGGGGCCCTTGACCCAGATGAGGCCGGACTTCTTCGTGGCCTCCTCGACGAGGGCCTGGTCGAGCAGCTCGCGTGTCATGCGGTCAGCCTATCCACGAGCCCGCGGGCCGGTTCAGAGCCAGCCGTTGCGCTTGAGCGTGCGGTGGATGCCGAGGCAGATGCCGACCGTGATCGACAGGACCAGCGGGTAGCCGAACTTCCAGTGCGTCTCCGGCATGTAGTCGAAGTTCATGCCGTACACCCCGCACACCATCGTCGGCACGGCGATGATCGCCGCCCACGAGGTGATCTTGCGCATGTCCTCGTTCTGCGCGACGGACGCCTGGGCGAGGTTGGCCTGGAGGATGGAGTTCAGCAGCTCGTCGAAGCCGATGACCTGCTCCTGCACCCGCGCCACGTGGTCGGCGACGTCCCGGAAGTACTTCTGGATCTCCGGGTCGATCAGCCGCATGGGACGCTCGCTGAGCAGCTGCATGGGCCGCAGCAGCGGTGCCACGGCCCGCTTGAACTCCAGTACCTCGCGCTTGAGTTGGTAGATCCGGCTGGCGTCGGTGCCGCGCGGGCTGCCCTTGCGGCCCGGCGAGAACACCTCGGTCTCGACCTCGTCGATGTCGTCCTGCACCGCGTCGGCGACCGCGATGTAGCCGTCGACGACGTGGTCGGCGATGGCGTGCAGCACCGCGGAGGGGCCCTTCAGCAGCAGCTCGGGCTCGTCCTGCAGCCGGCACCGCAGGGCCCGCAGCGAGCCCTGCCCGCCGTGCCGGACGGTGATGAAGAAGTCCCGTCCGGTGAAGCACATGACCTCGCCGGTCTCGACGACCTCGCTGTTCGCGGTCAGCTCGTCGTGGTCGACGTAGTGGATCGTCTTGAAGACCGTGAACAGGGAGTCGTCGTAGCGCTCCAGCTTGGGCCTCTGGTGGGCCTGGACGGCGTCCTCCACGGCCAGCGGGTGCAGCCCGAACTCCCGGGCGATACCGGCGAATTCGTCCTCGGTGGGCTCGTGCAGACCGATCCACACGAACCCGCCGTCGCGGCGCACCTGCCGCATCGCCTGGTGCGGGCTCAGCGGTGCGTCGGTCACGACGCGCGTGCCGTCGCGGTAGACGGCGCAGTCGACGACGGCGGAGGCGGTCCCCGGGTCGCGGGTGGTGTCGTAGACGCCGTTGTCCTTGCGCAGTGAGACGCGGGACGGGCGGACCGCGGCGCGCAGGTCACGGATCATCGACATGGCAGGCTCCTTCGCGACGGGCAGCGAGCGTGCCGGCGAGGGGTGGAACCACCCGGAATGAGGACGTCCAGATCACGCGTGCTCGGCGCGTCCACAAAGCGGGGGGCACCGCACCGTCGCGGTGGCCGGCTTCACTGCTGATGCAGCACTGCTGTTGCAGGCAGGCAGATCAGGCAAAACGAGACGAAGTGCTCTTCCGAGGAGAGGCGCGCGAGCAGGAAGCGGCGGCGGGAAGAACCGGAGCAGCTGCGTCAGCGTCCGGAAGAGCGAGTGGTACTGCACGGTCGACTTCGGTCCATGCCGCCCACCTCCTCCGGCCGGTCCCTCGTGAGGGACGATCCATACCCCGTTTGAAGGGGTTCCCCGTAGGGGAGTGTTCATAGCGTCGGGGTCATGATCACGCCTCCCCCAGTGCCTGGAGGGCCAGGGAGGTACCCCCAGCTGCGTGCTGCCCCAAAACCGCTGGCCCAGAGTATCAGTGACTCGACGTGTCAAGGTGCCGCTTTGCCGCGTACTGACGAGTTCTATGCTCGCCGCATGGCTGATGTTCTTCCTCTGGTCGAAGCCCGGTTGCGTACGGCACTGGGCGAACCGGACGCGCGCGCGGCGGTCACCTTCCTCGGCGCCGACCGCATCGAGGTGCTGCGCTTCCCCGGCGGCGGTCCGGAGGGCGACATCGTCCGCTACGCCACGCTCGGCATGTCCGCGCAGCCCATGGCGGACCCCACGGCCGTGCTCGCCGATCCGGTGAAGGGCCCCCGCGCCGAGTTGGTCCTCTCCGTCCGGGCGGGCCGCGCCGACACCGGCAAGGTGCTCCGCCCGCTGGCCGTGCTGGGCGCGTCCCCGCAGGTGGAGGGCGTCGTCGTGGCGCCCGGCGCCTCCCTGGACGTCGGTGAGCCGCTGTGGCCCGGCGCCCCCTTCACCTCGGTGCTGGTGGCCGAGCCGGGCGGTCTGGTGGAGGACCTGGAGCTGGACGCGCCGCTGGACCCCGTACGGTTCCTGCCGCTGCTGCCGATGACACCGAACGAGGCCGCCTGGAAGCGGGTGCACGGCGCCCAGGCCCTCCAGGAGCGCTGGCTGACGCACGGGACGGACCTGCGGGATCCGTCCCGCAGGTCCGTGCCACTGGAGTGACCGAAGTCACCAACGCCTTTCGGACGTGGCTCAGTTGGCGAAGACGGTGACCCCGTCCTCGGTCGCGTGCGCCGGCTGCTGCTCCTCGGCAGTGGGGGTCCCCCCGCTCGAGCGAAGCCGAGAGTGGGGGAGGGTGAGGGCGCGGCGGCGTACGGCGACCACGACCGCGCCCAGCACGGCGGTGACCGCGGCCACCACGAACGGGATGTGGATGTCGGTCCACTCCTCGATCTTCGGCGCGAAGTACGGGGCGGCGGCCGCCGCGAACCAGCGCACGAAGTTGTAACCGGCGCTCGCCACCGGGCGCGGCGCGTCCGACACGCCGAGGGCCAGCTCGGTGTACACGGTGTTGTTCACGCCGATGAAGGCGCCGGACAGGATGGTGCAGACGATCGCCGCGGTGTGGTTGCCGTACCCGAGGACCAGGACGTCGGCCGCGAGCAGCACCAGTGAGCCGCCGAGCACCTTCAGCGAGCCGAACCGCCTCTGCATGCGCGGCGCCACGAGGACCGAGAAGACCGCGAGCAGCACGCCCCACGCGAAGAACACCGCACCGGACTTGTACGGCGTCATGTTCAGCACGAACGGCGTGAAGGCCAGCACGGTGAAGAACGTGTAGTTGTAGAAGAAGGCCGAGACCGCGGCGGAGGCGAGGCCGCCGTGGCCCAGCGCCCTGATCGGGTCCAGCAGCGAGGTCTTGCGGGCCGGCCTCGGCTGCTCCTTCAGGAACACCGTGATGCACAGGAAGCCGATCGCCATCAGGAACGCGGTGCCGAAGAACGGGTAGCGCCAGCTGGCGTCACCCAGCAGCGCGCCCAGCAGCGGGCCGCAGGCCATGCCGAGGCCGAGGGCGGACTCGTACAGCAGGATCGCCGCGGCGCTGCCGCCGGCCGCCGCGCCGACGATGACCGCGAGGGCCGTCGAGACGAACAGGGCGTTGCCGAGGCCCCAGCCCGCCCGGTAGCCGACGAGCTGGCCGACGCTGTCGGAGGTGCCCGCGAGGCCGGCGAAGACCACGACGAAGGCGAGCCCGAGCAGCAGGGTCTTCCGGCCGCCGATGCGGCTGGAGACGAAGCCGGTGACCAGCATCGCGACGGCCGTGATCAGGAAGTACGAGGTGAACAGCAGGGAGACCTGGCTGGCGCTCGCGTCCAGGCCCTTGGCGATGGACGGCAGGATCGGGTCGACGAGCCCGATGCCCATGAAGGCGACGACGGACGCGCCGGCGGTCGCCCACACGGCCTTGGGCTGGCGCAGGATGCCGCCCGCACCCGCGTCGAAGGGGTCCATGGTTGCTCCAATGCCGACAGTAGATGGTTGGTGTTTGCACATAGTAAGTTAGCGTGGCTAATTAATGCAATACGCATCTACTTCCTCCTGGTCAGGCCCTCGGTCCGGATGGGTGATCGTCCTTGACGTGGGGGAGCGAGGGTAGGACCGTGGGGCTGTATGAGGGGCGAACCCAGTTGCCCGAAGTGTGGTGGCCGGGTCAGGGCTCCCGGTCTCTTCGCCGATTCATGGCAGTGCGACGTGCACGGGCCGGTGCACCCGCTGCAGCCCGTGATACCGCCCAGCGTCGAGGCGCTCGGCGTCGTGGTGCACCGCACCCAGGTGCCGGTGTGGATGCCGTGGCCCCTTCCGGTGGGCTGGCTGTTCACCGGCGTGGCCTGCGCGGGCGACGACCGCAGCGGCGGCCGGGCCACCGCCGTGGCCTGCTCGGGACCCGGCCCGCTCGGAGGCGCCGGCGAGCTGATCCTGGTGGCCGAGGAGCTGGGTGTCGGACTCGGCGCCTGGTACGCGGGGATCGAAGCGCCGGACCCCGGCCCCTACCTGGACGTCGGGAAGCCGCCCCAGGCCAAGGTCCTCGCCGCCGGCCGGCCGACCCCGCTCTGGCACGTCTCCGGCGCCCCGGTCGACCGGGCCGTGTTCGCCGGAGAGGCCCTCGGGGTGTGGCTGTGGGCCGTGCTCTGGCCCGAGCAGTCGGGGCTGCTCATGTACGACGAGCTGGTGCTGACCGATCTCCGGGACGCCGGTGCCGAGGTGGACCTGGTGCCGTGCGGCGCCCTGTCGCCGCGGCTCCTCCAGCCGTAGGCCCGGCCCGGAGGCCGCGGCACGCACCGCGTCCGCGGGGCGGTGGGCGCGCTGTGCGTAGGGGGCGCGAGGCCGCTTCGGGTGTGACACCGGAAGGCGGAGCGCCGGTTATCCTTGAGCGTCCCCTTCCGTCCCGTCACCGCCTGGAGTCAGCGTCGTGCGCATCGATCTGCACACCCACTCCACCGCGTCCGACGGCACGGACACCCCGGCCGAGCTGGTGCGCAACGCCGCGAAGGCCGGACTGGACGTCGTCGCGCTGACCGACCACGACACCACCCGCGGCCACGCCGAGGCCGTCGCCGCGCTGCCCGAGGGACTGACGCTGGTCACCGGCGCCGAACTCTCCTGCCGCCTCGACGGCGTCAGCATGCACATGCTGGCCTACCTCTTCGACCCCGAGGAGCCCGCCCTGCTCGCCGAGCGCGAGCTGGTCCGGGACGACCGGGTGCCGCGGGCGCGGGGCATGGTCGCCAAGCTCAACGAGCTGGGCGTCCCCGTCACCTGGGAGCAGGTCGCCCGGATCGCCGGAGACGGCTCCGTCGGGCGCCCGCACGTGGCCTCCGCGCTCGTGGAGCTCGGCGTCGTGCCGACCGTGAGCGACGCCTTCACCGAGGAGTGGCTGGCCGACGGCGGCCGGGCCCACGTGGCGAAGCACGAGACCGACCCCTTCGAGGCGATCCGGCTGATCAAGGGCGCCGGTGGCGTCGCGGTGTTCGCCCACCCGGCCGCCGCCAAGCGGGGCCGTACGGTGCCGGAGGCCGCCATCGCCGAGCTGGCCGCCGCCGGGCTGGACGGCATCGAGGTCGACCACATGGACCACGACGCGCCGACGCGGGCGCGGCTGCGCGGACTCGCCGCCGAGCTCGGCCTCCTGGTGACCGGCTCCAGCGACTACCACGGCAGCCGCAAGACCTGCGAGCTGGGCGAGTACACCACCGACCCCGAGGTCTACGGGGAGATCACGCGGCGGGCGTTCGGGGCGTTCCCCGTGCCGGGCGCCGGCGGAGCCTGAGGCCCGCGCGGGCCGCTCCCGCCTCACATCCCCGTTCGTTGTTCCTGTTCAGCGCAAGGCTTTGGCACGCTCATGTTCGACCTCGCCGTCTTCGGCTCCCTCTTCCTGACCCTTTTTGTCATCATGGATCCCCCCGGGATCACCCCGATCTTCCTCGCGCTGACCGCCGGCCGGCCCGCCAAGGTGCAGAAGCGGATGGCCTTCCAGGCCGTCTGCGTGGCCGGCGGTGTGATCACGGTGTTCGGACTGCTCGGGCACCAGATCCTGGACTACCTGCACGTGTCCGTGCCCGCGCTGATGATCGCCGGCGGACTGCTGCTCCTGCTGATCGCGCTCGACCTGCTCACCGGCAAGACGGACGAGCCCAAGCAGACCAAGGACGTCAACGTCGCGCTGGTGCCCCTGGGCATGCCGCTGCTGGCGGGACCCGGTGCCATCGTGTCGGTCATCCTGGCGGTGCAGAAGGCCGGCAGCGTGACCTCGCAGGTGTCGGTCTGGTCGGCGATCCTCGCCATCCATGTGGTGCTGTGGCTGGTGATGCGGTACTCGCTGCTGATCATCCGCGTCATCAAGGACGGCGGTGTCGTCCTGGTCACCCGCCTCGCGGGCATGATGCTCTCCGCGATCGCCGTGCAGCAGATCATCAACGGCGTGACGCAGGTGATCCAGGGCGCGTGAGCCCCGGAGACGGCAGAGCCCCCGTACGGCACCGGTGACGGTGCCGCACGGGGGCTCGCGGCGTACGAACGGTCCGCGTTACAAGGCCGAGGTGTCGGCGGGGCGGATCCACAGGCGCTGCCCGATGGCGGCGGCCTGCTGAACGATGCGGTTCACGGAGGCGGCGTCCACGACGGTGGTGTCGACGGGCGTTCCGTCGTTGTCGTCGAGTCGCATGACTTCAAAGCGCATGGGCCTCTCCCTTGATCTGGTCATCCTCCTGAGGAGAACTACTGGTGTGGGCCCCGGGTCGTCGGTGCCCGGGCGTCCATACGAGTCAACGGGCTGGGTGTTACGAACATTCCCTACGCTAAGGAAATTTTTCGAACAACTAATTACTGACACGTAAGAAGATCGAGCCCAGGCGATCCGTGTACGGCACAAGACTGACCGGGACCGGTTGTGTTCGCAGCGTGACCGCCGGGACAATGGAGGTGATGAACGACGACCTCGCGGCCCTGAACGCCCGCATCGACCGCACCAACGAGCTGCTGCAGCGCATGCTCGTCGAGGTGGCGAAGACGCCCTCCACCCACGCGATCTTCGTCGACGCCGGCTACCTGTACGCGGCGGCGGGCCGGCTGGTCGCCGGCACCGAGGACCGCAGGGCCTTCGACCTGGACGCCGAGGGGCTGATCGAGGCACTCATCGACACGGCCCGCACGATCTTCGCGGACAGCCGCCTGCTCCGGGTCTACTGGTACGACGGCGCGCGGCGCCGCATCCACACCGCCGAGCAGCAGTCCATCGCCGAGCTGCCCGACGTCAAGGTCCGCCTGGGCAACCTCAATGCCAACAACCAGCAGAAGGGCGTCGACTCCCTCATCCGCTCCGACCTGGAGTCCCTCGCCCGGCACCGCGCCATCAGCGACGCGGCGCTGCTCGGCGGCGACGAGGACCTGGTGTCGGCGGTCGAGGCCGCCCAGGGGTACGGCGCCCGCGTCCACCTGTGGGGCATCGAGGCCCCCGAGGGCCGCAACCAGGCCGACCCGCTGCTCTGGGAGGTCGACAGCCAGCGCACCTTCGAGCTGGACTACTTCAAGCCGTACGTCTCCCGGCGCACGGCCCACGCCTACGAAGCGGCCGGCACGGTCCGGCCGGCCCGCGAGGACGTCCGCTTCGTGGGCGCCCAGATCGCGGCGAAGTGGCTGGCGGCCCGGGGGCGCGACACCCTGCTGGAGCTGCTCCCCGGCCACCCCTACCTCCCCGGCTCGGTCGACCAGGACCTGCTGGTGGAGGCCGAGGGGCTGCTGCAGTACTCACTGCGCGGCCAGGCCGACCTGCGCCGGGCGCTGCGGGACGGCTTCTGGGAGCACCTCCGCTCGCAGTACTAGGCCGGGCCCCGGGACCGGTCCGGCCCGCCGTCCGGGTGTGGCGCGGGGACGGCGTCCCAGAAGTCGGCCAGGGCCCGGGCGGTCGGCAGCGGCTGGTCCGTGTTGGGGGAGTGCTCGGCCCCCGGGACGACGGTCCGGCGCGCGTCCAGCCGTACGGCCATCTCGTCCAGGAGGGGGACGGGCCAGGTGTCGTCGTAGGCGCCCGACAGCACATGGAACGGCAGCGGGACGGCGGCGAGCTCGGCGACACGGTCCGGCTCGGTGCACAACTGGCGCCCCGTGGCCAGCAGTTGGGCGGGCCTGGTGCCCAGCCAGCGCTCGCGCAGCCGTTCCGGGCCGTCCGGGCCGTGCGCGGGGACCGGGGCACCGGCCTCCTCGGGCGGACCCATCGCCTGCATCACCTCCCAGACCTGCGCCATCGTCATGGTGTCGAGCGCGTCCCGCAGGAGCTTCACGCGCTGCTGCTGCGAGACGGAGATCCGCGCCGGCCCCGACGACATCAGCGTGAGGGAGACGAAGGGGGAGTGGTCCAGCAGCACGGCGGCACGGGCGATCTGGCCGCCGAGCGAGTGCCCGAGGAGATGCACGGGCGTTCCGAGCGCGGCGACCTGTGCGTGGACGTCCCGGGCCAGCTCGGGCTGCGCGTAGCCGTACTCGTCGTGCTCGGGGCCGTCGGACTCGTACTGTCCCCGCCCGTCCACCGCGACCGTGCGGTACCCGCGGGCGGCGAGCGGCTCGTGGAGCAGGGTGAAGTCCTCCTTGCTGCCCGTGAACCCGGGCAGCATCAGCACGACGCCCCTCGGCACGACGTCGCCCGCCGCGGGCGAATCGACGACGGCGAACTCACCGCGCGCGGTACGCAGCCGGTACGTGCGGGCGTCGGGCGGCGGGGTGAAGCGGGCGTTCGTGCTCACGACCAGAGACTATCCGCGCCCCCGACCCCGCCCCACCCTGCCCACCCCACCGGCCCAGCCTGCGGGCAGTCGCGCGCTGCCGTGCCCGCCCACCCCACCGCACGCCCGCATACCGGCGCGGACACGCCGTGGGGGGCGCCCCCCCCCCCCGGGGGGGCCGGGCGCCCCGCGCGGGGGGCGCCGCGGGGGAAAAAAACCCACCACCCAGCCGAGGGAGG
>NZ_JBHXFL010000013.1:0-153543 GCF_042724095.1 Streptomyces sp. NPDC127100 | reverse complement strand
TGGGTGCTTTTTGTGGGGTCCCCGCGGGTGGGGGGGCGGGGGGGGGGGGGGGCGGGGCCCCCCGGGGGGGGGGGGGGGCCCCCCCCCGGCGGGGCGGGTCAGGAGGGGAGCGAACGCCGGTCGGTCAGCGGCGTCATACGGGCCCGCGCGAGCAGCCGCGACAGCGTGCCGGCGTCCGTCAGGGGTCCGTCGATGCCGACCGAGGCGGTGTCCAGCAGCCGTTCGGCCACCGCGACACCGGCCGCGTCGGAGGACCCGCCGCGGTCGTGCAGCCCCAGGACGAACGCGGGCTCCTCGTCCGGGTCACCGGCCACGTCGACGAGCCGTACCACGAGGTCGTCGCGGTGGAAGACGGTCGCGGCGAGGACCGGGCCGTCGGGGGTGTAGACGGCGGAGGCGTCCTGCCGGGCCAGCAGCCGGGCGAGTTCGGGACCCGCGCCGGGCCGCACCGGGTAGAGCAGCGCGCACCGCTGCGGGCGGGCCTCGGCCCCGGTCGCGGACGCCACGTGGTGGACGGCCGGCATGGCCGCCAGCGTGAAGAACCGGCGGGCGGAGTGCGGGTCGTTCAGGTCGCGGTCCTGCTCCAGGTAGGGGTTGAGGGCCTCCTCGACGGCCCGCACCCCGGGCTGCCGGGCGACGTGGCGCAGCGCGGACTGCAGGTCGCCCCGCACCTCCACGGCCCGCACGATCCGGTTGCCGTGCATGAACAGCGACGTGCGCAGCAGCCGGGTGGCCTCGTCGACCTGGGCCTCGGGTGAGGCGTAGTTGGACAGCAGCTCGGCGACCTTGGCCTCGCTGCCGGGCCGCACGGTGAAGGTCAGGGCGTGCCGGACGACGTTGCTCCCGACCCGGGGAGCGGCCCGCAGCTCCTCGCCGGCCGCGGCGGGTGCCTCGGTGCCGTCGGCCAGGGTCTCCCGCAGCACGCTGTAGCGCAGGGAGCGGGTGTCGCGGACGCAGGTCTGCAGCGGCTCGACCGCCGACAGGTGCTCGTCGCTGTTGACCCACGCCAGGAAGGGCGCCGCGCTCTCCCATTCGCTGGTGAGGAGCCACTGCGTGGGGTTCTCCAGGGACTGGCACAGCTGGTCGCTGACGTGTCCCGGCACGGCCGCGACCCGGTGACGGATGCGCTCGTAGGCGTTGAGGAACTCCTGCTGCATGCCGTCGTGGATGTCCAGCATCAGCACGACCCGCACGCGGGATCCGTCGAACGCCGATATCGAGACGCCGCCCGCGTCCGCGGACACGGCGGCCGTCGCCCCGGCACCCATGGCTGCGGCATCCGCCGATCCGGCATCCGACGACACGACGGGAGAGACCGTCATCCGGCCCACCTCTTCTCGGGGGAACTTCCTCGTGGACTGGGGGAGTACGACCGTCGCCGCGCGCGCCGCGTACGGCGGGGTGCGCCGGTCGCACAAACACGATCGTGGGCCGTGCCCGCGGGGACCGCGAACCAGGCGGGACAAGCGGGTGAAGCCTGAGCCGCCGCGGGCGTCACGGGGCATGCATGAAGCCCCGGCCCCTGCATGTCACGGGAGCTGCCACTCGACGACGGCCCGACCGCGGCCCGACGCAACGGAGGACGAGCGATGAACGAAAGAGCCGGTCGATCGGAAGCCGGGGCCCACCGCGTCCCGGTATTGATCGTCGGAGGCAGCCTGGTCGGCCTGTCGACCTCGGTTTTCCTGGGTCGGCTCGGTGTCCGGCACACGCTGGTGGAGCGCCACGCCGGCACCTCCATTCATCCCCGGGGACGGGGCAACAACGTCCGCACGATGGAGCTCTTCCGGGTGTCGGGCACCGAGCCGGACATCCGGCGGGCCGCCGCCACGCTGGCCGACAACCACGGCATCCTCCAGACGCCGACCCTGGTCGGCGACGCGGGGGAGTGGCTGTTCAAGAAGATCGACCCCGGCAACGGCCTGGCCCGGTTCAGCCCCAGCGGGTGGTGCCTGTGCAGCCAGAACGACCTGGAGCCCGAACTCCTCACCCACGCCCGCCGGCTGGGCGGCGACCTGCGCTTCGGTACGCAGCTGCAGTCGTTCGACGCGGACGCCGACGGGGTCACGGCGGTCGTCGAGAACCGTGAGAGCGGCGAGCGCACCACGATCCGCGCGGACTACCTGGTGGCGGCCGACGGTCCCCGCAGCCCCGTGCGCGAGAAGCTCGGCATCGGACAGAGCGGCCCCGGCGACCTGTTCCACAACATCAGCATCACGTTCCGCTCCCGCCGGCTCGCCGACGTCGTGGGCGACCGCCGCTTCATCGTCTGCTACCTCACGGCCCCGGACGCGGACGGCGCCCTGCTCCCGGTGGACAACCGCGAGAACTGGGTCTTCCACGCCCCGTGGCACCCGGAGAACGGCGAGACGGTGGAGGACTTCACCGACGAGCGCTGCTCCGACCACATCCGCCGCGCGGTGGGCGACCCGGACCTCGACGTCGAGATCACCGGCCGGGCCCCGTGGCACGCCGCCCAGCGCGTCGCCCGCAGCTACCGCTCGGGCCGGGTCCTGCTGGCCGGCGACTCGGCCCACGAGATGTCCCCGACCGGCGCGTTCGGCTCCAACACCGGCATCCAGGACGCCCACAACCTCGCCTGGAAACTGGCCGCCGTCCTCGACGGCTGGGCCGGTGACGGCCTCCTCGACACCTACGACGGCGAACGCCGCCCGGTCGCGGAGGCCACCAGCGCCCGCGCCGCCGCCCGGTCGGCCGAGCACAGCCACCCCGGCTTCGCCCCGCCCCCGGCCGCGGGAGGCGGCGGCGGCCCGCAGCGCGGCATCCTCAACGTCGCCCTCGGCTACCGCTACCCCCAGGGCGCGGTCGTCGGCGCCGACCCGGCGACGCCGGTGGTCCCGGAGGAGCTCTCGCTGACCGGCGAACCCGGCAGCAGGGCCCCGCACCTGTGGCTGCTGCGCGGCGAGGAGCGCGTCTCCACGCTCGACCTCTACGAGCGTTCCCTCGTCCTGCTCAGCGACGCCACCGAGCCCAGCGGCTGGCACGAGGCGGCGACCCGGCTGGCCCACGAGATGAGCCTCCCGCTGACGCCGTACCGGGTGGGCAAGTCGCCGGACGCCGACCTGCTGCCCGAGAACGACGACACCGACTGGGCGAAGGCCCACGGCGTGACGCGCGGCGGGGCGGTCCTGGTGCGCCCGGACGGCTTCGTGGCGTGGCGGTCCCCGGGGCCCGCGCCGGACCCCGCGGCGACGCTGCGTCAGGTGGTGAGGTCGGTCCTGTCCCTGGCCTGACCCGCGGGCCGGGGTCCACGCCGTGCCGCCGGGCGCGTCCCCGCACGGACGTCCCGGCGGCCGGTCCCGCGGTGCACGCCGTCACCGGAGCGGCCGCGGGGCGCGGTCAGTGGCCGCGCAGCCGGGCGAGCGTGGCGTCGAGGTCGGCGCGGTGGGGCCGGTTGTGGGGGAGCCTGCCGAGCAGGGCCGCCATGCCGCAGGTGTCGGTGAGCGCCGAGAAGACCAGCCCGCCCGCGATGCCCGCGGACAGCAGCTGGAAGGCCGGGTGCACGAGCAGGCCGAGCAGGAGTCCGAGCAGGACCAGGGTCCCGGCGGTGAACCGGACCTGGCGCTCCATGCCCCAGCGGGCCTTCTGGCCGCCCGCCGGCCGGTCGAGCGGGTGCCCCTGCGCGGCCCAGGCCCCGGTGCCTCCGACGAGGGTCGCGGCCCGGACACCGTGCTCGGCGAGGACGCGGCAGGCGTTCGCGGAGCGGTTGCCGGAGGCGCAGACGACGAGCACGTCCCCGCGCTCGGCGGCGGCCCGCAGCTCGGGCAGGGCCTGCCGGAGCCGGTCCAGCGGCACGTTGTGGGCGCCCGGCAGGTGACCGCCGCCGTACTCGCCGGGGGTGCGGACGTCGACGACGGTGAGTTCGTGCAGGCGGGAGTGGGCCTGGCGGGGGTCCAGGGTGTCGGGGGCGGCGGGGGTGGTCATGGGGAGGTCCTTCCTGTGGAGGTCGATGGTGCTGCGGGGAGAGGTGCCGTCGTCGCTCACGGGAGGAGCGCGTCGACGAGCATGAAGAGGGCCACCGCGAGGAGCGCGTAGGCGAAGACGGTCTGCAGGGTCCGGCCCTTGACCTTGTCGGCCAGGCGTCTGCCGTCCCAGGCGCCGAGGACCGCCGCCGCGGTGAAGGGCCCGACGACGGCCCAGTCCAGGTGCGTCCCGGTGCCCGCCCGGGCGCCGAGGGCGGCCAGGGAGTTGACGGTGATGACGAGGAGGCTCGTGCCGACGGCCCGGCGCATGGCCAGACCCAGCACGCCCACCAGCGCCGGGACGGCGAGGAAGCCGCCGCCCACGCCCAGGAACCCGGTCACCGCACCGAGCCCGGCACCGACGGCACCGGCCTTCCCGGGGCGGACGGGGCGGCCGGACGGCTCGGTGGCCGGGGACCGCAGCATCCGCCGGGCGGCCAGCGCGGCGACGGCCGAGAAGGCCACGACCAGCGCCGTCTCGGGCACCCGGCCGGCCAGTGCGCCGGCGAGCATCGCGGGCACGACACCCGCGGCGGCGAACAGCAGCCCGGTGCGCCAGGCGACGTTGCCGTCCCGGGCGTGCCCGGTCAGCGCGGTGACGGAGGTGAGGGTGACGATCACGAGGGCGGCCGTCGTCGCGTCGGCCGGGTCGAAGTGGAGCAGGTAGATCAGGGCGGGCACGGCGAGGACGCTGCCGCCCCCGCCGAGGCCGCCCAGGGCCAGGCCGACGACGGCACCGGCGACGAGCGCGGCGATCAGGGCGGTCATGCCGCGCGGTCGGTCCGGTCGGTCACCGTCAGCCCGGCGGCGCCGGCGGCGTCGAAACCGTCGTCGACGGCCACGACGTCGCGTCCCGCGGCGTCCAGCAGCGACGCGGCGATCGCGGCCCGCATGCCGCCCGCGCAGTGCACCCACACGGTGCCGGCCGGCACCTCGTCCAGCCGCTCGCGCAGCTCGTGGACCGGGATGTGCACGGAGCCCGCGATGTGTCCGGCGGCCCGCTCGGAGTCCCGCCGTACGTCGAGGACGACCACGCCGTCCGTGCCGCGTCCGGCCAGTCCGGCGAACGTCGACCGCGGGAACGACACCGGCCGCCCGCCCTCGGGCACCCACTCCTCGGGCGTCCCGGTCGCGGCGCTCGCGGGGCGGTCGATGCCGACCCGGACCAGCTCGCGCTGGGCGGCGGCCACCTGTTCCGGCGACTCGGCGAGCAGCGTGACGGGCTTGCCCCAGGGGATCAGCCAGGCGAGGTAGGTGGCGAGCTTGCCGTCCGCCTCGAAGTTGTACGACCCGGCGACGTGGCCCTCGGCGAACGCGACGCGGCTGCGCAGGTCCACCACCCACTCGCCCGCCGCCAGCCGGGCGGCGATCTCGTCGGCGTCGGCGACGGCCGGCGGGGTCAGGTCGACCGGGGCGGGACCGCCCGCGTTGGCCGGGCTCATGTGGGTGTAGTAGGCGGGCACGTCGTCCAGCTCCGCCAGGAGCCGGGCCACGAAGGCGTCGACGTCCTCGGTCAGCGCGGCGTTGACGGCCTTCTCCCGGCCGATCGTGGTGGCGTCCCCGTCGGCCTGCGCGGAGGAGCAGAAGCTCCCGAAGCCGTGCGTCGGCAGGACGGACGTCTCGTCCGGCAGCTCCGCGGCCAGGCGGTGCGCGGAGGCGTGCTGGGCCCGGGCCAGCCGCTCGGTCAGGCGCGGCTCGACCAGGTCCGGACGCCCCACGGTGCCGATCAGCAGCGAGCCGCCGGTGAACGCCGCGACCGGCACGCCGTCCTCCCGCAGCACGTACGAGGTGTGGTGCGGGGTGTGGCCCGGGGTGGCCACCGCCCGCAGCTCCAGCCCGGTGTCGACGCCGACCGTGTCACCGTCCGCCACGGGCACCCGCGAGAAGGAGACGCCGGCGCCGGCCGGCACCAGGTACACGGCACCCGTCACCCGGGCCAGCTCCAGACCACCGCTGACGTAGTCGTTGTGGAGGTGGGTCTCCACCACGTGGGATATCCGCACCCCGCGCCGTGCGGCCACCGCCAGGACCTGGTCGATGTCGCGCGGCGGATCGACCACGACCGCGTTCCGCGCGCCGCCGGCCAGGTAGGAACGGTTGCCGAGACCTTCCAGCTCGAGGGTGTCGACGAAGAACATCCGGAAACTCCTTCACAGGGAAGATTACCCCCCCGGGTATGTCTTCCACCGTAACACGGGTACCCCGGGGGGTATATTCCATCGTCTTCGGCCACGGTCGCCGGCCGTGCGGGGACGGACGTTCGCCGCCCCGCGCCACCTGTCCCGGAGCCGTGAAGTGCGGCACTGTGTCCCCCGACTGCCCGCGCCACTCCAGGGGGGAATCCGCGTTGTGGGAGCAGCTGCCCGCGCTGACCGGTGTCGTCGTAGGAGCGGCCGGCTCCTACCTGGCCACCAGCCTCACGGAGCGGAGCCGCTGGCGGCGGGCCCGCGCGGAACGCTGGGACCAGCGCAGACTGGACACCTACGCCGCCTACGCCAACGCCCTGAAGCACCAGATCAACATCGCGCAGCGCATGGGGGCGGCCCGGGGGTTCCGGCACGCCGTCGACCCCCTGGACCCGGAGCAGGGCCTCGCCCAGCTCGCCGAGGCCGAGACGCGGCGCGCGGCCGAGTGGGAGTCCGTGCTGCTCGTCGGCGACGCCGAGACCGTCGCGGCGGCCCGCGCGTGGCACGAGGCCGTGTGGAACGTCGAGCTCTACGCGCGCGGCGACCGGGACGACCCCGCCGGCTGGGAGGACGCCGTCCGGCGCATGAGCCGGGCGCGTGACGCCTTCTACACCCTCGCCCGCCGCGACCTGGGCATCGCGGGCCCGCCCCCGCCGTCCGGGAACTGGCCCCGGGTCTGGCAGCGCGACGGGACGGCCTGACGCCCGCGGCCGGCCGCGTGATCAGTGTTGTCAGCGTTGTCAGTGCTGCCTGCCATCATCCGGCCATGCTGAACGACGCCTTGGGGACCCGGGACCGGGAAAGGGGCCCGACGGGCCCCGCCGACCTGCTGATGCGCGCGCTGACCGACCCGGACTTCGGCGAGGACGGCCACCCCGACCCGGCGGAGGTCTCCGACGAGGAGCTCGGCACCCTGCTCGTCGCGGCCCTGCGGACGGACCCCTCGGCCCCGCGCACGATGCGCACGGCCGGCCAGGCGATACGCGCCGAGGCCAGGGAACGGCAGCCGCGCTTCACACCCGCCGCCTGCCGCCGGCTGTTCGACCTGCTCGTCGAGGAGTCCGAGGAGCACGGCGGGGCCGACCTCACCCTGGGCCTGGACGCACTCCAGCACTGCACGGGACCGCTGCCCGACGTGTCCCGGCCGGCCCGCGCCCTGGTCGGGGCGCAGCTGGAGAAGGACAGCGTGCGCCGGCCGTACGCGCTGCTCGCGGTCGCGACGCTCGCCGGCGACGAGACGCTCGGCGCGGCCGTGGCACGGCTCTCCCGCGACGTCGGCCCCATCGTCGCCGACGAGACGGCCGTCATCGCCGGACTCACCCTGCCCGAACAGACGGCGCTGTCCGGGACGGACCGGGACAGCAGGTTCGTCCCGCCGCACGTCGACGCGTGGCGGCGGTCGGCCGACAGCCCGGCGTACGTGGCGTTCGCCCGCCGCGCGCTGGAGGCGGCCGCCGACCGCACCGACGCGATCCGCGCGGGCGAGATCCCCTACCGGGCGGACAAGGCCTTCACCGACCGCGAGATCACCTCGCTCGGCCAGGCCCTGCGGGTCGCACTGCTGCGCGACGAACCCTGGCTGCCCGGTCTGTTCGACCGGCTCCTGCCCGGCCTCGCCCTCGCCCCGACGGCGGCGAGGACGCTCCCCTCCCAGGCCCTGCTGTACGAAGTGGTGCGCGCCGCCCAGGACTTCCCGACACCCGAGCTGGTCACCGCGATCCGCACCGTGCGCCGGACCGTCCGGCACGCCGGGGTGCCCAAGCAGCTGGGCAGGATGCTCAAGAAGGTGGACGCCGCCCTGGCCGAACGCACCGACGTGGCACTGCGGCTGCCCCGGACGGACTTCACCGCCGTCGACGGGGGCTCCGCCGCGGGCGGCGTCCTGCGCCGGACGGCCGGGGACTACGAGGCGGTCGTCACGGTCACCGAGACCGCCACGCTGACCTGGGAGAAGGACGGCCGCCCGCTGCGTTCCGTACCGGCGCCGGTCCGCCGCGACCACGCCGCCCTGGTCAGGGAGCTGCGTGACCTGGTGAAGCGGCTGAACGCCCAGCTCGCCACCCTCCTGCGGGCGCTGGAGGGCGGCTTCACCGTCGACACCGTCGACACCGTCCCCCCGTACGGCCGGTGGCGCGCCGAGCTGGCCGGCCATCCCCTCGCCCGGACCCTCGTGGGCCGGCTGATCTGGGAGATCGAGGTCGCGCCCGGCGAGTGGCGGGCCGTGCTGCCGGAGACGGGCGAGGACCTCCCCGACGCGCCCGACGACGCCGCCGTACGGCTCTGGCACCCGCTGCGCTCCGAGCCGGACGCCGTACGGGCCTGGCGGGAGCTGCTCACCGAACGGCGCGTACGGCAGCCCTTCAAGCAGGCGTACCGCGAGATCTACCTCCTCACCCCGGCCGAGGAGCGCACCGGCACCTACTCGAACCGCTTCGCCGCCCATCTCGTCCACTACCGCCGGATGTTCGCCCTGTTCCGGGCCCGGGGATGGTCGAGCCGCCTGCTCGGTCCCTGGGACGACGGGGACGGCGACGAGGCCGAGCGCACCCTGGCGGCGGGGGAGTGGCGGGTCCGCTTCCGCCACACCTGGTCCGAATCCGTCGGCGACGACGAACTGGCCTCGACCGACCGGGTGTGCTTCGACCACCGCACGGAGGGCGCCTGGCGCGAGGCACGCCTCGCCGAGGTGCCCCCGCTGGTGTTCAGCGAGGCCATGCGCGACGTGGACCTCTTCGTCGGAGTGACCTCGATCGCCGCCGACCCCGACTGGACCGACGGGGGCGCCGGGCGCGCCTACTGGGAGCGGACCGCGTTCGGCGAGCTGACCGAGAGCGCCCTGGCACGCCGCGACGTGCTGGAGCGGCTCCTGCCCCGGCTGAAGATCGCCGACCGCTGCACGCTCGACGGCCGTTTCCTGCGGGTCCGGGGCGAGCTGCGCACGTACCGGATCCACCTCTTCTCGGCGAACATCCTGATGGAACCGGACGACAGCTACCTGTGCGTCGTCCCCGCCAGGCGCCCGGCGGACCGCGCGGTGTTCCTGCCCTTCGACGACGAACGGCTCGCCCTCATCCTCAGCAAGGCGTTCCTGCTGGCCGCCGACGACGCCATCACCGACGAGACCATCCTCCGCCAGATCCGGCGAGGTGCCTGATGGGCTCCGTGACCTTCCGGGACGAGACGGCGACGGGCAGGCTCGTCGCCGAGTGGGCGATGACCGGGCTGCCCGGACGGATGACGGTGCGGGAGCTGATCGGGCTCCGGGTCGGCGAGGAGGCCGCCCGGTACGACGCCCGCCCCGGCGACCGCTTCGACGGCCTGGTCCGCCCCGACGGCGCCGCACCGGACTCCGGCGGCCACCGTCTCCGCGCGCCCCGCCGCGTCGACGCGCGACGCCAGACCGAGGCGGCCGAGCGGGCCTTCCTCACCAACGGCTTCTTCGTCCTGAACGGCGACCGGCAACTGGAGCACCTCGACGACACCGTGGACCTCACGACCGGCCCCGTCCTGGTCTTCGTCAAGCTGATGGCCCTCGCCGGCGGCTGAGCCGGCACGTGAACCGGTGCTCGCCCGGCGGGAGGGCGGGCGCCGGTCCGGACGGCCGGGCCGCGCGCCTTCGCCACCAGGCGACCAGTACGCCGGTGAGCATGCAGCACACCAGGCCGGTCCGTGGCCCGGGTGTGCCCGGGGAGCGGCGCGGGGCGCGGGAGCCGGCCGACTCCGGCCGCCCGCGGAGCGGACTCGCCGGGGCGGCCTCGGCGGTGCCGGCCAGTTCCCGCTCGATACGCCGCCACACCCGGCCCGGAGGGGCCACGGGAAGATCCGCCTCCTCGACCGAGCGGACCGCGGTGACGATCCGGGTCATCACCCGCAGGTCCTCCCGGCAGCGTTCGCACCCCGCGATGTGCCGCAGGGCACGCACGTCGTCGGGCGGGACTCCGTTTCCCAGGGCCAGCTCCGCCAGGTGCGCCGGGTCGACATGTGGCACCGTCACCCTCCCGCCGGCTCCGCGGTGACGATCAGATTGGCCTGGTAGCCGCCGTCCTCGGGGACGAAGGGCGGCGCACAGGTGATCAGGGTCAGGACCGGTGGCCCGCCGCGGCGGAAGGCCGAGGCCGGGATGGCGTCCCTGGGCACCGTCGCGCGCGCCACGATGCGGTAGCCGGCCGGGTCGGCACCGGCCCGGCGGACCTCGACCCGGTCCCCGGGCTCCACGTCGTAGAGCGACGCGAACTCGCCGAGCTCTCCGGTGTCGCCGTCGACGTGCCCGACGAGCACCGCCGAGCCGTGGGCGCTCCCGGGGGCGGGGCCGAAGCGGTACCAGCCCGCGACGCCGGGGTCCGGCGGAACGGCCATGTCGCCCGCCCCGGTGACGCCCACCGGGCTCACCCGGGCGTCGAGACCCACCGAGCGCACCAGCACGCGCACGGGAGCGGCCGCATCGTCCACCGGCCGGGGGGAACGCGCCGCGCCCACCTGGACCGGCCGGTCGGGCGCGGCGGCGGACCGGGCGGGGGAACGGCCGAAGTCGGCCGGGGGCGACGCCTGCCGCGACGGCGCGGAGACGAGCGTGACGGCCGCCGCCCGAGCGGCGGCCGTCACGCCGAAACCGGTGAGCCGTCGTGCCACGTCACCCACGCCGGCCCGCGACCCGGCGCATCACCATCACGCCCGTGAGCGTGACCGCACCGGTCGCGGCAGCCCAGGCCAGCCACTGGTCGGAGGAGTTGGTGGAGGCCGCCGCCGCGCCGCTGCCGCCCGCGTGGACGCCCTTCGGCGCCGATTCCATGCCGCCGAGCGTCTGGGTCGCCAGGGCGAGGTTCTTGTCGGCCGCGCTGCCCCAGGCGTAGACGACGGTGTTGGTGCCCTCCTTGAGGTTCAGGTCGGCCGGGCCGATGGCCACGGTGTCGGTGCCGGCGAGCACCACGTCGGCCGAGACGGTGCCCGCGTCGACCACGGTGGTGTCCTGGTGGGGATTGGTCAGGCCCTTGAAGACCGGCTGTCCGCCCGCCCGGACGTCCACGGCCGGCGCGGCCGCCACATGGCGCACCGTCAGCCGGGACTGTCCGGCACCGACCTGGGAGACGTCGTTGACGAAGGACGTCAGCTCGGGCTTGCCGGCGGCGGAGAGGTGGGCGGCGATCGTGGCGTTCGCCCCCTCCGGTACCTTGACCTGCTTCTCGATGGTCGGGGTGCCGTCGGGCCCCTGGCCGGCCGGGAAGATCTTGATGTCGTAGGTGCCGGCGTCGAGGGACTGCGGGGCGGTCACCGTTCCGGGCTTGAAGTCGCCGAGGAGCTTGGTGCCGTTGGCGTAGACGTCGACGGTCAGTCCGGGGACGCCGTGGAAGACGGACACCGAGGCCTGGCCGGCCCCGCCCGCCGAGGGGGCGGCCAGGGCGGGGGCGGCGACGGAGAGCGCGAGGGCGCAGGCTCCGGCCGACGCGCCGAGGATGAGGGGGGTCCGGGAGTTCATGGGGATCATCCCTTCGAGGAGTTGCGTCGTTCGCGCAGTCTCATGAGTGGTTTCGGGCTCCGGCGCCGCCGCGGATGCGGGGGACGGGACCTTCTCGCGGCGCCCTAGGCGGCGGCCTCGTCGGCCCGGCCCCGGACGACCGCCTCGCGCAGCCGGTGCAGGCCCCGGCGGGTGTGGCTCTTCACGGTGCCCAGGGGCATGCCGGTGCGCTCGGCGATCTGGGCCTGGGTGAGGTCCTGGTAGAAGGCCAGGCACAGCACCTCGCGCTGGCTGCGCGGCAGCCGGGACAGCGCGTCGACCAGGAGCACGCGGTCCAGGACCTCGTCCGCCGCGCCGGCCTCGGGCCGCCCCGCGTCGGCGTCGTGCGTGACGGTGTCGATCAGGGTGAGGCGCCTCGTCCGGGCGGCCAGCGCGTCGACGATCTTCCGGCGCGTGATGCCGACCAGCCAGCCGCCGAGCGGCCCCTTCTCGGGGTGGTAGCCGTTCCGTCCGCGCCAGGCGCCGAGGAACACCTGCTGGGTCACGTCCTCCGCCTCGTGCGCGTCACCGAGCGAGCGCGTGGCCATGCCGTGGACGAGCGCGCCCCAGCGCCGGTACACGGCCGCGAACGCCCGCTCGTCGGCGGCGAGCAGACCGCGGGCGAGTTCGTCCTCGTACCGGGTCTCCTGCGGGGCGCGAGCGGGTGCGGGTGCGTCGGTGTGTCGCGTGTTCGTGGTCATGACCTGTTCCTCCTGCCGTCGGTGCCGTACGTGGCGGAGGGCCGCCCGCGGAGCGGAGGGAGACGGCGTGTGCGCCGTTGTCACCGGCTCGTGCGCACCACTCTTCAGAGGCGAAACGACGCAAGCAACATGCGTCGCTTGTGCGTCGTAAGCTGGGTGTGTGGACATCGACGACGGCACGGACGACGAAACGGGCGGGGGGCCGGCCACCGGCGGGCTGACCACCGGCGAGGTGGCGAGGCGGCTGGGGGTGGCGCCCACGACGATCCGCTCCTGGGACCGCCGCTACGGACTCGGCCCGGCCGCGCACACCGGCGGCCGGCACCGGCGCTGGACCGCCGGGGACCTGGCCCGCCTGGAGCGGATGTGCGCCCTGACGGCGACCGGACTGCCCCCGGCCGAGGCCGCCCGCCTGGCCCTCGGCGGGACGGACGCGGTCACGCCCCCGCGTGCCGAGGACGGCCCCCCTGCCCCGCCGCCGGCGGCCCGCGCGCGCAGCCGGGCCGGAGCGGGGCTGAGACTCGGCGACGCCCGCCAGGAGTGCCGGGGAGTCGCCCGCGCGGCCCTGCGCCTCGACGCCGCCGCCCTCGACGACCTGCTGACCGGCGCGATCGAGAGGTACGGCCTGGTCACCGCCTGGACGGAGGTGATCATGCCGACCCTTCAGGCGGTCGGCCGCAAGTGGGAGAGCTCGGGGGAGCGGTACGTCGAGGTCGAGCACTTCCTGTCCTGGCACGTCTCCGGTGCGCTGCGCCGCCACGCGCCTCCCGTGCCGGCCGACCGCCCCGGCACCGTCACCGTGCTCGCCTGCGCGCCGGCCGAGAACCACACCCTGCCGCTCGAGGTGCTGGCCGCCGCCCTGACCGAACGCGGCCTGCCGATCCGCATGTTCGGCGGCTCGCTGCCCGTGGAGTCCCTCGTGGCCGCGGTCCGCAGGACGGGCCCGGCCGCGGTGGGCCTGTGGGCGCAGTCCCGGACCACGGCCAGCCGCCCCCTGGCCCGGCACATCGCGGCGATGGAGTGGGGCGTGCGGGGCGCGCGCAGGAAGCCGGCCGTCCTCACGCTCGGACCCGGCTGGGCCGGGCAGACCGCACCCGGGCTGCCGCACCCTCCCGGACTGGCCGAGGCCGTCGCGGTCGTCGAGTCCGTCGTACGCAGGTGACACGACGCCCCTCCTCGGGTACGCGCATGCGGCGGCCCGGTGTTCCGGCATCCGGGTGACAGCCGGCCGGATCACGGAAGCCGCATCCGGGGACGCCCGGCGCGGAGAACAGACGATGGAGCAAGAAGAACCGGTGCCCTTGCCTGCGACTGGGAGCGGAGTGTGGACCTCGACGGCGCGCGCGTACGGGTGGCCGGTGCCACCGGTGTCCGGGGCGGTGCGCCCGCCCCCGTGGCGGCGCCCGGCGCCCCGTACCCGACCGTGCCGACCAGCGGCCTCCGCGCCCGGCGGACCGGGCCCGGACGTGCGGTGCCGGCCCCCGCCGGCGCCGCGGACCCGGACGCCGGAGCGCCGCGCACCGCCGCAGGCACCGACGCTGGAGCGCCGCGCACCGCCGCGGACCGGGCACCCGCCGCCGAACGGCGCGCCGGGTGAGCCGGCCCCCCGAGGCCGCCGGGGAACGGTGCGACGTGGCCGTCCTCGGCGGCGGCGCCGCCGGACTCAGCCTCGCCCTCCGGCTCACCGCGTCCGCCTCCCCCCTCACCGTCACCCTCGTGGAGGCCCCCGACGGACCGCTGCGCCCTCCCGAACGGACCTGGTGCTACTGGGACCGCGGCACCGCCGACTTCGACGAGGCGGTCAGCGCCTCCTGGGCCACGCTGCGGGTGCACGGCGCCGACGGCCGCCCGGTCACCGTCCGGCCGTCGCCGCTGACCTACCGCATGCTCCGGTCCACGGACTTCGAGCGGCTGGTCCACACCCGGCTCGCCCGCACCCCGGGCGTACGCGTCCTGCGCGCGACGGCCGGCCCGGTGCGCGACACGGCCGACGGCGCGGAGGTGCCCTGCACCGGCCCCGACGGCCGGACGCTGTCCCTGCGGGCACGCCACGTCTTCGACTCCCGGCCGGACCCCACGCTTCCGCCCGCCCGCACACGGCTCCTCCAGCACTTCCGCGGCTGGTTCGTGCGCACCCGCACGGACCGCTTCGACCCCGGCGTCGCCGACCTGATGGACTTCCGGGTGCCGCAGCCGCGGCACGGGCTCGCCTTCGGCTACGTCCTCCCCACGGCCCCGGACCGGGCCCTCGTCGAGTACACCGAGTTCTCCCGCACACCGCTGACCACCGAGGCGTACGAGGCGGCACTGGCGCACTACTGCCGCGACGTCCTGCGGCTCGGCGCGTTCACGGTCGAGTCGGCGGAGCAGGGCGTCATCCCCATGACCGACGCCCGCTTCGCCCGGCGGGTCGGGCCGGCCGTCTTCCGGATCGGCACCGCCGGCGGCGCCACCCGCCCGGCGACCGGCTACACCTTCGCCGCCGTGCAGCGGCAGAGCCGGGCCATCGCCGCCGCCCTGCACGCGGGACGCGCGGACGTCCCCCCGCCGCACGGGCGCCGGGCCCTCGCCATGGACGCCGTGCTGCTGCGGGCCCTGGACACCGGGCGCGTCGACGGCCCTCGCTTCTTCACGGACCTCTTCCGCCGTGTCCCGCCCGAACGCCTGCTGCGCTTCCTCGACGGCGACACGACCCCCTGGGAGGAGTGGGGCATCGGCCTGCGCACCCCCGTCGGTCCCATGCTCCGGACCGCCGTCGAACTCCCCTTCCTGCCACGCCGTCCGCCACCCGCCCCACGAACCGGAGAGAACCCCCGATGACACTGCTGCGCGACCACGAACTGGCACGCGCCTTCGACCGCGCCTCCCACACCTACGACCGCCTGACGTCCCTCAACCCCGGCTACCGCACCGACCTGCTGCGCTCCGCGCACCGCCTGCGGCTGCCCCGGGCCGGGGCCGGGCTGCACGTGCTGGACCTCGGCTGCGGCACCGGCGCCTCCACCGCGGCCCTCCTGCGGGCCGCGCCGCGCGCCCGGATCACGGCCGTCGACGCCTCCTCCGGCATGCTGCGGCGCGCACTGGCCAAGCCGTGGCCCGACCGCGTGCGGTTCCGGCACCTGACCGCCGAAGAGGTGGCGACGGCCCAGGAGGGCCCGTACGACGCCGTGTTCGCCGCCTACCTGTTCCGCAACGTCACCGACCCGGACGGGCTCCTCGGGGCCGTCCGCTCGCTGCTGCGGCCGGGCGGCCGGCTCGCCGTCCACGAGTACAGCCTCAGCGGCTCCGCCGCCCACCGGGCCCTGTGGACCGCGGTGTGCCACGGCGTGATCATCCCCGCGGGCACGCTGAGCGGCGACCGCGCCCTCTACCGGCACCTGTGGCGCAGCGTCCTCGACTTCGACACCGCCCCCGCCTTCACCGCACGCCTGGCGGACGCGGGCTTCACCGGCGTACGCGCCGCCCCCGTCGCCGGATGGCAGACCGGCATCGTGCACACCTTCACGGCCCGCAACGGCACCGGCGGCCCGGCCGCGGAGGACGCCCGATGACCGCCCGCCGCGGACGCGACCGCAAGGCCGAGATCCTCCAGCCCCCGCCCGGCCGGGCCCGGTTCGCCCCCGGCGACGCGCCCCGCGTCGCCGTGGCCGGCGGGGGCATCGCCGGCCTCGCGGCAGCCACCCTGCTGGCCGAACGGGGCGCCCGCGTCACCCTCTACGAGCGCGAGGAGTCGCTGGGCGGGCGCCTGGCCGGCTGGCCCACGCGGCTCTCCGACGGGTCCCCGGTGACCATGAGCCGCGGTTTCCACGCCTTCTTCCGCCAGTACTACAACCTGCGCGGCCTGCTGCGGCGCACCGACCCCGGCCTCGACCGCCTCCGGCCCCTGCCCGACTACCCGCTGCGGCACAGCGGCGGACTGACCGACAGCTTCGCCCGCGTCCCGCGCACCCCGCCGTTCAGCGCGCTCGGCTTCGTCGCCCTCAGCCCCACCTTCGGCTGGCGCGACCTCGCCGGCATGGACGCCCGCGCGGCCCTCCCGCTCCTCGACGTCCGCGTGCCGGAGGTCTACGAGCGCTTCGACGGCACGAGCGCCACGGCGTTCCTGGAACGCGTCCGCTTCCCCAAGGCCGCCCACCACCTGGCCTTCGAGGTGTTCTCCCGCAGCTTCTTCGCCGACCCGCGCGAACTGTCCGCCGCGGAACTGCTGCTGATGTTCCACATCTACTTCCTCGGCTCCGCGGAGGGCCTGCTCTTCGACGTCCCCGCCGAGCCCTTCCCGCAGGCCCTGTGGGAGCCGCTCGGCGACTACCTCCAGCGCCTGGGCGCCGACCTGCGCACCGGCACCCCCGTGCGCGGCGTCCACCCCGACGACGCCGGGGGAGTCCAGGTGCGGACGGACGGCACCCTGGACCGCCACGACGCCGCGGTCCTCGCCCTCGACCCCGGCGCACTGCGCGGGGTGATCGCCGCGTCGCCCGACCTCGGCACGGAGCCCTGGCGCGACGACGTCGCCGCCCTGACGACCGCCCCGCCCTTCCTCGTCTCCCGGCTCTGGCTCGACCGGCCCGTCTCCGCCCACCGGCCCGGATTCCTCGGCACCAGCGGCTACGACGGCCTCGACAACATCAGCGTCCTCGACCGCTACGAGGGGGAGGCCGCCCGCTGGGCCGCCCGCACCGGCGGCTCCGTGGTCGAACTGCACGCCTACGCCGTCGCCGCCGGAGCGGCACCGGAGACCGTGCAGAACCGCCTGATCGCCGGCCTGCACCGGGTGTACCCGGAGACCCGGCGGGCGCGGATCGTGGACGCCCGGCACGAGTGGCGCGCCGACTGCCCCTTCTTCCCGGTCGGCTCCCACACGCGGCGCCCCACCGTCGCGACCCCCCACCCGAGGGTGACCCTGGCCGGCGACGCGATCCGCAGCGACCTGCCCGTGGCCCTGATGGAACGCGCGGCCACCACCGGGTTCCTGGCGGCCGGACGGCTCCTCGCGGACTGGGGGGTGCGCGGCCAGACGCTGTGGACGGTGCCCCGGGCCGGCCGGTCCGCGGCCCTGCGCGCCCTGAGCGGCATCGGGGGCGGCCGAGCAGCCCTCGGGGGGTGATGGGGGCGGGCCGGGCACCGCCCCCGGCCCTCACCCGGGGAAGCGGCCCGTACTGCGCAGCGCCCAGCGCCGCTCGGCGTACGCGAGGTCGTCGCGCCACAGCCGTCCGGCGGTCCGGCGCATCAGCGGGCGCAGTGCGGGCGCCGCGGCCCGCGCCAGGGCGAAGCCGCGCCGGTCCGAGGCGGCGACGACCGCCTCGACGACGGCGGTCCGCGGCCGGTCGGCGCCCGCGGCCGTCAGCGGCGTGGCGTGGGTCTCCACCACCGAGGTCCGGCCCTCCCCCTCGGTGATGCGCATGACGACCGTACGGGGCTCGGGCGCGGTGAACTCCGCCCGCACCGGCACCACCAGGCGGTCCGTCACCCGGAAGGAGACGTCGACGACGAAGGCGTCGTCGTCCTCGCCCCGGGGCGGCCGGGCGACGGTCAGGTCGACGAACGAGTAGGGGTGGAACCACGACCCGTGCCAGGGGTCGAGCCGGTTGGCGACCACGTCCTCGGGCTCGCACCGCCCGACGGCCGTGAAGACGGCGTCCACCCCGCTGCCCGCGGCCGGCCGCGCCGGGACCACGGGGCGTTCCGTCGGCTCCTCACCGCCGACCGAGTCCAGCCGGACCCACACCAGCACGCCGTCGTCGTGCACCGGGTAGGGGGCCCAGCCCGCGAACGGGCCGCCGTCCAGGCCCAGTCCGTGCCAGTGGCACACCAGCGTCCCGCACACCACCCGGCTGTCCCGGAGCGGCGCACCGAGGTGCGGGCACACGCCCGGGCCCGCGCGCAGCTCCCCGGAGTCCGACCGCCACAGCACGACCTCCGTCCCGCCGACGGTCCTGCCGTACGGGCGGCCCGCGCGCACCTCGCGCGAGGCGCCGACGACGAACCAGTTGCCGGAGGGACGGGCCGAGGCCCGTTTCAGCGCGTCGGCGATCAGCGCAGGCCGGGCCTCCCGCCAGGTCGGCGACTGGTTCGCCCAGTCCGCCCGGCGGCGTCGCCGCAGCGGCGGTGTCCAGCGGGCCCGGTCCGCCCGGTCGCTCATCCCACGGTTCCCTTCGACTCGAGCGGGGCGGCGTCCGGGCGGGGCGCCCGGCGCCCGGTGCGGGCCGCACGCCGGCGCGCGGCGGCGATCTGCACGACGCCGGCCGCCGCCACGGCCGCGCGGCGCCGGCGCGACACCACCGCCCGGCGGTGCAGGACCGTGTACCCCTGGTCCGCGATGGCGTCGAGGATGCCGCCGTAGAGGGTGAACGCCGTGCGGATGCAGGGGCGCGTGCGCGGGTCGAGCATCGGGATGCCCGCTTCGGCGGCCCGGTACTCCCGTCTCGTCAGGTCCTCCGCGGCGACGAGGGCCGCCCGGATGCGCGGGTCGGTGCGGCCCGTGCGCCGGCTCCACTCCAGCAGCGGCCGGTCCACGCCGTGGGCGCCGAGCAGATCCGCCGGCAGGTAGACGCGGCCCCGGTCCAGGTCCTCGCCGACGTCCCGCAGGAAGTTGGTGAGCTGGAAGGCCACCCCGAGGGCGGCCGCGTGCGGGGCGGCCTCCTCGCGGGGGACGACCGTGCCCAGCACGGGCAGCATCTGCAGTCCGATCACCGCGGCCGAGCCGTGCATGTAGCTCCGCAGGTCGGCGTAGGCCGGGTAGTCCGTGACGTGCAGGTCGCTGCGCATCGAGGCCAGGAAGTCCGCGAACAGCGTGTGCTCGATCCCGTACCGCCCGGCGGTGTCGGCCACCGCCCGCACCACCGGTTCGTCGCCCGCGCCGGTGCGCAGCCCGTGCGCGAGGTCCCCCTCCAGGGCTTTCAGCAGCCGGTCGCGTTCGGCGGGCGTCCGGGGCCGGTCGAGGTCGTCCACGATGTCGTCCGCCCAGCGGGCGAAGCCGTACAGCGCGTGCACGGCGGGCCGGCGCTCCACCGGCAGCAGGCGCGTGGCCAGGAAGTAGCTCCTGCCGTGGCGGGCGTTGAGCCGCCGGCACTCGGCGTAGGCGGCCCGCAAGGCGGGGTCGGTGATGCCTGCGGCGTCCAGTTCACGACGGGTCATGCGTGCCTTCCGCGGTCAGGGAGACGGCCCGGGCGCCGCGCGGTGCCGGACGGGTGGGGGCGCGACGGCCGGCGGGAGCCCCGCCGGTCACGCGGGCGGCGGCGAGCTTGCCGCTGATGAGCACCGTCGGCACACCGACGCCGGGGGTGGTGCCGCAGCCCGCGAGTACGACGTTCTCCAGGCCGCGCACCAGGTTGCGCGGGCGGAACGGGCCGGTCTGGGCGAAGGTGTGGGAGACGGAGAAGGGGCTGCCCGCCGCGTGCCCCTGCGCCGCCCAGTCCAGGGGCGTCACCAGCAGCTCCTCCTGGATGCCGGCCGCGAACCCGTCGAGTCCGCGGCGCTCCAGCTCGGCGACCAGGCTGTCGCGGTAGCGCGGACCCAGGTCGCGCCACTCGGCGCCGGAGGGGCCCACGTCGGTGTTCGGGCACGGCGCCAGGACGTAGTGCAGGTGCCTGCCGGGCGGCGCCAGGCCGGGGTCGTGCGTGGTCGGCCGGGTGATCAGCAGGGAGGGGTCGCTCATCAGCCGTCCCGAGCGGGTGAGTTCGTGGAAGGTGCGTTCCCAGGCGGCGCCGAAGGACAGGGTGTGGTGGGCGAGGCCGGGCCAGGTGCGGTCGGTCCCGGCGTGCAGGACGACGGCGGACGGCGAGTGCCGCAGCCGCACCGGGCGCCTGGGGGCGCGCCCCAGCAGGGCGTGCGCGGCGGGCAGCTCGCACGTCAGCACCACGGCGTCGCAGGCGACGCGTTCGCCCGAGGCCAGCCGCACCGCGCGGACCCGGCCCCCGGACCGCTCCAGCGAGGTCGCCTCGGCCGACCAGCGGAACTCGGCGCCCGCCCCCGCCGCCGCGTCGGCCATGCCGCGGGGCAGCGCGTGCATGCCGCCCTTGGGGAACCAGACACCGGCCACGGTGTCCATGTAGGCGATCACCGCGTACGCCGCGAGGGCCCTGGCCGGGGCCACCCCGGCGTACAGGGCCTGGAAGGAGAAGACCCGGCGCAGCCGCGGATCGGACAGGAAGCGGCCGATGCGCCGGTCCAGCCGCCCGAAACCGCCCAGCGCCGCCAGCCGGGCCAGGTCCGGGTGCAGCAGCTGGAAGGGGGAGTCGAAGTTGGTGTCGATGAACCGCCGCATCTGGGCCCGGTACAGCCGCTCCAGCCAGTCCCGCAGCCCCCGGTAACCGGCCGCCTCCGCCGGTCCCGCGAACCGTTCGACCTCGGCCTCCATCGCAGCGCCGTCGGTGTGGACGTCCAGCGAGCTGCCGTCCGCGAAAGCCGCCCGGTACGCCGGGTGCAGCGGCGTCAGCTCGACGTGGCGGGCGAGGCTGTCGCCCACGGCGGCGAACGCCTCGTCGGCCAGGTCCGGCATGGTCAGGACCGTGGGCCCGGTGTCCACCTCGTAGCCGCCCAGCCGCACCCGGCCCGCCCGGCCGCCCGGCCCGGCGTCCCGTTCGACGACCGTCACGCGGCGGCCGGCACCCAGCAGATGCAGGGCGCAGGCGAGCCCGGAGAGCCCGGCGCCCACCACGACGACGTGGTCCGTGGCACCCGGGACGGTCCTCACGCCGCCTCCCCGGCGCGCCGCGGCGCGGTCCCGGCCGCCCGCTCGACCAGGGCCGCGAACTCCCGCCGCACCGACGGCGCGGCACCGGACCGGTCGAAGTGCCGCAGGCTCGCCGCGGCCAGCTCCGTGATCCTCGCCTCGACGGCGGACCGCGCGCCCGTCCGTTCGAGCGCCGCCCGCATCCGGCGCACCGTGTCGTCGGACGCGGCGCGCGCACCGGGGGCGAGCGCGTCCGCTGCCTCCCGGTCACCGGAGTCCCCGGCGAGCCGGGAGCCGACGGCGAGCAGGCAGGTGAGCTTGCGGGTGCGGAGGTCGTCGTCGGCCGGCTTGCCCGTCTCGGCCGGGTCGCCGAACGCGCCCAGGAGGTCGTCGCGGAGCTGGAAGGCGAGGCCGGCACACCGTCCGGCGGAGCGCAGGGCGTCCAGGGCGGCGGTCTCGGCACCGGCCAGGGACGCGCCCAGGGCCAGCGGCCGCTCGACCGTGTACAGGGCGCTCTTGAGGGTGGCGATGGTCACCGCCTCGTCGACCCCGGAGGCGCCCGTGGCCTGCGCGTGGATGTCCCGGTACTGCCCGGCGACCATCTCGGTCCGCATGGCCTGCCACTCGCGGTGCAGCCGCGGGCCGTGCGGCGAGCCGAGGGCCGTCTCCGTCATCAGGTCGTCCGCCCAGGCCAGGGCGAGGTCACCGGCGAGCACGGCCGCGGAGGTCGCGAAGGCCTCGGGCGGGCCCGCCATGCGCGCGTCCTCGTGCATGCGGGCGAGGTCCACGTGCACCGCCGGTCCGCCGCGGCGCAGCGGGGACCCGTCCATCACGTCGTCGTGGATGAGCGCGCACGCCTGGACGAGTTCCAGGGCCGCGCCCGTGCGCAGCACCGCCGTGGCGTCCCCCGATCCGCCGGCCGCACGCCACCCGCACCACGCGAACGCCGTGCGCAGCCGCTTCCCGCCCCGCAGCACCAGCGAGGCGACGCGGCCGGCGACATCACGGGCGAACACCGGATCGGTGTCGCGGGCCCGCCCGAGCGCCTCGTCGAGGAGGCGCCCGAGCTCCGCCTCGACGGCCCGGGCCGCGTCGCGGGCCGTGAGCGGACCGTCGACCCTCCCGACCTGTTCGGCCACCGTGGGCCGCAGTCCCAGCATGGACAACCCCTTGTCGCTCTCGATCACCCGCACACCAGTGCTTCGGCTGAGTGCCCCGCTATGGATGCGCCGACTCCTGATCGGCGGGCGGGCCGCCCGGATGACGGTCACTCCACCGGCCCAGCACCGGTTGCCTCATGGCGGTGCGTCACCGCGGGCGCCCTCCTGGCGGCGCACCTCGTCGAGGTCGGCGAGCTGCTCCAGCTGGCGCACCGGCCGGGCGGTGCGGTGGTTGTGCGCCAGCCGATCCCGGTGCCGGTCCAGGAAGGCCCAGTACCCGGCCGTGAAGGGGCAGGCGCGCTCGCCGGTCCGGTCGCCGGGCCGGTAGCGGCACGGCCCGCACAGGTCGCTCATGCGGTGCAGGTAGGCGCCGCCCGACGTGTACGGCTTGGTCGTCATCCGGCCGCCGTCGGCGTACTGGGACATGCCGACCACGTTGGGCACCATGACCCAGTCGTAGCCGTCCACGAAGCAGCGGTGGAACCAGTCCGTGACCGCGGCGGGGTCCCAGCCCCGCTGGAGCGCGTGGCTGCCGAGGACCATCAGCCGGGGGATGTGGTGGGTCCACCCCGTGTCCCGCACCTGGGCCAGCACCGTGCGCAGGCAGTTCGCCCGCACCGCGTCCGCGTCCAGCTCGTCCCACCAGGCGGGCAGCGGGGCGGTGTGCCCGAGGGCGTTGGAGCGGCGGTAGTCCTCGCCGAAGTACCAGTAGAGCTGCCACACGTACTCGCGCCAGCCGGCGATCTGCCGGACGAACCCCTCCACGCTGTTCAGCGGTGCCCGGCCGGCGCGCCACTCCGCCTCCGCCCGTCCGACGCACTCCGCGGGGTCGAGCAGGCCCAGGTTGAGCGAGGACGACAGCAGGCTGTGGCTCATCACCGGGTCGGCGGCGAGCACGGCGTCCTCGTACGGGCCGAAGGTCGCCAGCCGGTGGGTCAGGAACCGCTTGAGCGCCGCCCGCGCCTCGGTGCGGCTCGCCGGGAACGTGCGCGGCCCGTCCCGGCCCACGAAGGACACGTCGCCGTCGCGCTCCCAGCGGTCCAGGTCGTGACGCACCTCGTCGTCGATCCCGTCCTCGCGCGGCCGGTAGGGCGGCGGGACGTCGAGGACGGGGGCGTCGCGCGGCGGGGGTTGCCGGTTGTCGTGGTCCAGGTTCCACCGGCCCCCGGCCGGGGCGTCGCCGTCCATCAGCAGGTCGTGGCCCCGGCGCACCCACCGGTAGAAGTCCTCCTGCCGCAGCCGCCCGCCGCCGTGCCCGTCCGCCCAGGCCGCGAAGTCCTCCATCGGCACCAGGAACCCCCGCGCGGGTCCCACCCGCACCCCGGGCAGCGAGCGCACCAGCCGCGCCGCGGCGTACGAGGTCGGGTGGTGGACGGTGACCGTCCGGCCGCCCGCGGCCCGCTCCAGCCCCTCCCGGTAGGTGCCGGCGCGGACGTAGCTCACCCGGTCGCCCAGCTCGGCCGCCCGGTGCCGCATGGCCGACAGCACCAGGTGGGCCTTGGCCCGGTGGAAGCGGCGGCGCCGGAACACCGACCGCGACTCGATCATCAGCAGCGGCGTGTCCCGTCCCGGCCCCGCCTCGCCGGGGGTGAGGAAGTGGGGACCGAGCTGGTCGCCGAAGAGCCAGTGCACGGCGCGTCCGCCCTTCTCAGTCACGGCCGCGGGCGTGCCTGAAGCGCGCCAGCCCCTCGGCCAGGTCGATCAGCGGCCCGGGGTAGTCGAGGCCGGCGCGCCGGTCCTCGGGCAGCCGCCAGGGTTCGTGGACGAACCGGTCCTCCACGTCGCGCAGTTCCGGCACCCAGCGGCGCACGTAGGTCCCGCGCGGGTCGAACCGCCTGCCCTGCACGACCGGGTTGAGGACGCGGTGCGGCCGGGTGTCCGTGCCGGTGCCGGCCGCCCACTGCCAGTTGAGCTGGTTGTTGACGATGTCGCCGTCGACCAGCAGGTCGAGGAAGTGCCGGGCGCCGATCCGCCAGTCCACGTACAGCGTCTTGGTCAGGAAGCTCGCGACCAGCAGCCGTGCCCGGTTGTGCATCCAGCCCTCGTGGAGCAGCTGACGCATCGCCGCGTCGACGACCGGATAGCCCGTACGGCCCTCCCGCCAGGCGGCGACGTCCTCGGCCGCCTGCTCCTCGCTCCGCCACCGGTCGTGGCGGGTGCGGTAGTCCCGGACGGACGCGTCGGGGCGCGCCGCCAGCACCTGGTGGTGGAAGTCCCGCCAGCACAGCTGCCGCACGAACGCCTCCGCCCCGGGGCCGCCGTCCGCGCGGGCGCGCCGCACGAGTTCCACCGGGGACAGGGCGCCGAAGTGCAGGTACGGCGACAGGCGCGAGGTCCCGTCGGCGGCGAGCTCGTCGTGCCGCTCCTCGTACCGGGACATCCCCGACCGGGCCCACCGGGAGAACGCCTGCCGGCCCGCCTCCTCGCCTCCCGCGGGAAGCCCAGGGGACAGCCCGGAGAGCGCGTCGCGGGACGGCAGCGGCTCACCCCGCACCTCCTCGGGCACGCGCACGGTGCGCGGCGCCGGGCACGTGTCCCGCAGCCGCTCGGCGGACCAGCGGCGGAAGTAGGGGCTGAACACCGCGTAGTGGTCGGAGCCGGACGGCGTGACCCGCCCGGGCGGGAGGGCGGTGGTCACCGCGTCGTGCACGTGCAGGTCCACCCCGCGGGCGCCGAGGTGCTCGCGCAGCCGCTCCTCCCGGCGCTGCCCGTAGCCCGTCGCCGAGGCGGCCACGTGGACCTGCTCGGCCCCGCACTCGGCCGCCACCGCGGCGGCCTCCCGGGCGACCGGGCCGCTGCGCACGACCAGCCGGCCGCCCCGGCGCCGCAGCGAGGCGTCCAGGTCCGCCAGGCAGTCGGCCAGGAAGGCGCTGCGGTTGGGCGCGTCGAACCCGGCGGCGTGCACGCCCGGATCCCGGACGAAGAGCGGCACCACCTCGTCGGCCGCCGCCAGCGCGGCGCGCAGCGGCGGGTGGTCGTGCAGGCGCAGATCGGAGGTGAACAGGACGACCGCGCGGGTCATGACGTCGCTCCTAGGGGAGGGTGGGGCGGCTGCGTGCGCATCAGTGACGGGCGTTCTTCACCAGCCGGTGCCGCCCGGCGCGCGGTGCCCGGCCGCGGGCGCTCATGCCCTTGGCGGCGGCGTGCGCGATGTTGCGCGCCATCCCGCCGAACACGACGGCGTGGAACGGCGAGACGCTCCACCAGTACGCGTGCCCGAACAGTCCCCGGGGATGGAACAGCGCCCGCTGGCGGTACCGGGTGCGGCCGTCGGCGCCCGTCTCGGCGTACATCTCCAGCCAGGCGAGTCCGGGCAGCCGCATCTCGGCCCGCAGCCGCAGCAGACGGCCCGGCTCGATCTCCTCGACGCGCCAGAAGTCCAGCGAGTCGCCGACCCGCAGCCGCTCGGCGTCACGGCGTCCGCGGCGCAGGCCGACCCCGCCGACGAACCGGTCCAGCCAGCCCCGGACCGCCCAGGCCAGCGGGAAGGAGTACCAGCCGTTGTCGCCGCCGATGCCCTCGATGACCTTCCACAGCGCGGCGCGGGACGCGTCGACCGGCAGCTCCCGGTCGTCCTGGTAGAGGCTGCCGCCGGCCCAGTCCGGGTCGGTGGGCAGCGGGTCGCTGGGCGCGCCGGGCACGGACGCGGACGACCAGCGGGTGTCCACCTGGGCGTCCCGGACCTTGCGCAGCGCCAGGGCCAGGGCCTCGTCGAAGGGCAGCGGCCGGCCCGGCGGGTCGGGGACGTACCGGGCGATGTCGTGCTCGTGACAGACCACCTCGTGGCGGAGCGACTCGGTCAGCGGCCGGGCGATGGAGGCGGGCACCGGGGTGACGAGACCGACCCAGTGGCTCGACAGCCGCGGGGTGAGGACCGGCACCGGCACGATGATCCGCCGCTTCAGCCCGGCGACGACGGCGTAGCGGCGCATCATCTCCCGGTACGTCAGGACGTCCGGCCCGCCGATGTCGAAGGCCCGGTCGACGTCGGCCGGCATGGTCGCCGAGCCGACGAGGTAGCGCAGCACGTCGCGGACGCCGATCGGCTGGGTCCGCGTGTGCACCCAGCTCGGGGTCACCATCACGGGCAGGCGCTCGGTCAGGTAGCGCAGCATCTCGAACGAGGCCGACCCCGAGCCGATGACGACCGCCGCCCGCAGCACCGTGGCGGGCACCGGGCCGTCGAGGAAGATGCGCCCCACCTCAGCCCTGGAGCGCAGGTGCGGGGAGAGGGAGTGCTCGGGCACCCCCCGCGGGGTGAGTCCGCCGAGGTAGACGATCCGCCGTACGCCGGCGGCGTGCGCCTGCTCGGCGAAGATCCGGGCGGCGCGGCGGTCCGTGTCCTCGAAGTCGGAGCCGGTGCCGAGCGCGTGCACCAGGTAGTAGGCGACGTCCACGCCGCGCATGGCCTCGGCGACGGAGGCGGCGTCCGTGACGTCTCCGCGCACCGTCTCGGCGTCCGGCGCCCAGGCGTGGTCGCGGAGCTTGCCGGGGGAGCGGGCCAGGCAGCGGACCCGGTGGCCGGCCCGCAGCAGTTCCGGCACCAGCCGCCCGCCGATGTAGCCGGACGCTCCGGTGACCAGGCAGCGCAGCCGTTCGCCGGGCTGCTGTCCGTCAGTGGCTGCCACGGGTGCTCCTCTCGGGGGTGCGGTGCGATCCGCCCGTCGGTCCGATCATGGCCGCGCGCGGGCGGCCCCGCCTGTCGCGCTCACGCGGCCGGCGGCGCCGGGCAGTCGGCGGAGGCCGTCCGGCCGGGCCGCCGGCCGCCGCGGGTGCGGGCGGGCCGGCCCGGTGGCCGCCGGAGCCGTCCGACTGCTCCGCACGGGCGAACCCGGCCGGGCACCACCCGGTAGGCGCCCGGCTCGCTCCCGGTCCGGGCTCCCGCGCCGCGGGCGCGTCCGGTCCGCTCCTCCGCGACCGCCGGACGGCCGCGGGGACCGCGTGGGCCGAGGGGCCGCGGGGGCCGTCCTTCTCGCCGTGGCGTGCATACGGGTCTCCTGCCGAAGGCGTCGGACGGCACCGGCCGTCCACACCACCCCTTCGCCGCCGCCCGCCCCGGCGGATGCAGCCTTCGTCGCACGCGGCACGCTTGGCGCGACGGCCCCTAGTCCCGCCCGGAGCGGGAGGCCGCGGGGCCGTTCCGGGCGCCCGTGCCGAGCATCCCCGTCGCCCGGAACGGCTCGGCGGCGTCCAGACGGGGCAGTTCGTGCCGCGACAGCATCGTCACCACCGAGGGCATCGCGGCGCGCACGAGCTGGCCCGCCCACAGCCAGCGGGGTACGTACACCGACGGGCGGCGCCGTTCGACGGCGGTGATCAGCCGGCCCGCCACGTACTCCACGGGGTACACCCTGCGCGCCGGCGGCGGCATGTGCCCGCGCAGCTCGCGCAGCACCGGGTGCGCGTCGGCGTCCCGGACCATGTCGGTGTCGGTCCAGTTGATGTAGGCGATGCCGACGCCCACGCGCCGGTGGGCCACCTCGGCCCGCAGGGAGTGGGCGAACGACTCGGCACCGGCCTTCGAGGCGCAGTACGCGCTCATCATCGGGGCGGCGCCGATGGAGGCGAGCGAGGCGACCTGGAGGAAGTACCCGCACGTGTCGAACAGGTCCCCCATGAAGGAGCGGGCGGTCGCGGCACTGCCCACCAGGTTCACCTCGACGACCCGGCGCCACACCGCGGGATCGGACTCGGCGAACGGACCGCCCTCGGCCACCCCCGCGTTGGCGACCACCACGGACGCGGGCCCGAGCCGCGCCCGGATGTCCGCGGCCGCCAGGGCCATGCCCCGGTCGTCCGTGACGTCGACCTCCCAGCACCCGCCGGCCCCCGGCAGCGACTCCTGGACCGGCCGCAGCGTCCGCTCCTCACGCCCGAGCAGCGCGACCCTCGCCCCGCGCGCGGACAGCTCCCGCGCCATCGCGGCCCCCAGACCGCGCGCCGCTCCGGTCACGACGGCGGTCCTCCCGCGCAACGGACTCCCGCTGACCGGCATCACGACGGCTCCTCTCCGGGGGCGGCGTCCGTCCCGCTCAGCGTAAGCAGAGGCGCGCCCCGGGGCATGCGGGGCGACACCACCTCCGAAAAGCGACACACCACTCCGTAAAGCCGCAATCCGCATCCATCGGGACGGCGGCGGACGAAAGACGGTCATGAAGCTGCGAGACGAACTCCCGGTCGACCACCACCTGGCGACCGTCCACCGCTACGGAGCCGCCTTCTGCGGCCTGGTCCTGCTGACCTTCGCCGCCCTCGGCTTCGCCGACGCCCTCAGCCCCTTCGACACGTCCGGCGACACGATCGCCGGCATGACCACCAACGTGGCGCTCAGCGTCATCTCGGCGGTCGTGGGCCTCGCCCTCCTCGTCGGCGCCGCCGTCGGCGGCAACTTCGCCTCCACCCTGAACATGACGGTGGGCGGACTGTTCGTGCTGAGCGGTTTCGCCCACCTCCTCGTCCTGGACCGCGACGCCAACATCCTGGACTTCGGCATGACCAACGTGATCTTCAGCTTCGTCATGGGGCTGCTCATCGCGACCTTCGGCATGTACGGCCGCGTGTCCGGCAGGCTTCCCGACGACAACCCCTACCGTCGCCGCCGGCACGCGCGGCGAGCGGACCGGGAGACGGACCCCGCCGCACTGCCGCCCGTACGGCCCGCCCTGCTGGCCCCCGGGGAGCAGCCGGAAGCCCCCGGTGGAGGCAGGGCACTGCGCTGACGGACCGGCCCTGAACGGCCCGACGGCGGCCAGCGGGCACCGGCCGTGCCCGCGGGCCCGAGGGTCGGACCCGGCCCGAGTCCGAACGGGTGGCGGCGGGGCGAGTCGGCTCCGCGGTAGGCGGCACGCGTGGCGAGACTGACCGGCATGGACGGTGCAGGGCGGACGGTGGTCATCGGCGTGGGCAACGAGTTCCGCCGCGACGACGGCGTGGGGTGGGCGGTGGTGGACCGCCTCGCCGAGCCGGGACCCGGCGGACCCCCTCTGACCGGGGTGCAACTCGCCGTCTCCGACGGTGACCCGGCGCGGCTGCTCGGCCTCTGGCAGGGCGCGACGCTCGGCATCGTCGTCGACGCCGCCCACGCCCACCCCGGGTGCCCCGGCCGCGTCCACCGGCTGGAGGTGACCCGGGGGATGCCGGCCGCGACGGCGGCGGCCAGCTCCCACGGCATGGGCCTGGGCGAGGCCGTCGAACTGGCCCGCGCCCTGGAACGGCTGCCGGAGCGCCTGGTCGTCTACGCGGTCGAGGGCGAGGACGTCTCGGTGGGCCGGGGTCTGTCCGCCCCGGTCCGGACCGCCGTCGCCGTGGTGGCCGAGCGCGTACGGCAGGAGATCCAGCGCCACCGCCGTACCCCGACGGGGCTCCCGGCATGAGCGCGACGAGGCAGGCGCGGCACGTCGGAACCGACGCCTGGAGGCCCCTGTCATGACGTCCGACACCGCGGTCATCGACACCGACGGACTGGACGGGCTGGTGGCCGCCCTCGTCCGGCGCGGGCGCACCGTCGTCGGCCCCACCGTGCGCGACGACGCCATCGTGCTGGCCGAACTCGACTCCGCCCGCGAACTGCCCTACGGATGGGGTGTGGAGCTGGAGGCCGGCACCTACCGGCTGCGGCGCCGCCACGACCGGATGGCCTTCTCCCACAGCGCCGGCCCGCAGTCGTGGAAGCAGTACCTGCACCCGCAGCGGGTACGGCAGTGGAGCGCCGACCGCGGCCCGGACGGCACGGTCACGGTGACCGAGGAGACGGACCGGCCGCCGGCCTACGCGTTCCTGGGCGTGCGCCCCTGCGACCTGGCCGCCATCGCCACCCAGGACCGCGTACTGATGGGCGGCCCGCACACCGACGACGTCTACCGCCGGCGCCGCACCGGCGCGTTCCTGGTCGTGGTCGAGTGCGTCGAACCGGGCGCCACCTGCTTCTGCGTCTCCATGGGCACCGGCCCCGCCGCGCACGGCTCCTACGACCTGGCCCTGACGGAGGTGGACGACGAGCGCGGGCACCGCTTCTGGGCGCGCGCCGGCAGCGAGGCGGGCGCCGAGGTGCTCTCGGAACTGCCCCGCCTGCCCGCCGACACGGCCACCGCCGACACGGCCCGGGACGCCGTCGCCCGGGCCGCCGGGCGCATGGGGCGGACCATGCCCGAAGTGGACCTGCGGGACCTGATGCGCGACACGCGCGAGGCCGAACGCTGGAACGACGTGGCTGCCCGATGCCTGACCTGCGGCAACTGCACCATGGTCTGCCCGACCTGCTACTGCACCACCACCGAGGACGTCACCGACCTCACCGGTGACCACGCCGAGCGCTGGCGGCGCTGGGACGTCTGCTACGACCTCGACTTCACCCATCTGCCCGGCGGATCCGTCCGGCAGACCGGGCGCAGCCGCTACCGGCAGTGGCTCACCCACAAGATCGGCACCTGGCACGACCAGTTCGACATGTCCGGCTGCGTGGGCTGCGGCCGGTGCATCGTCTGGTGCCCGGTCGCCATCGACATCACCGAGGAGGCGCACGCCCTGAACGCCGAACGCGCCGCCGGCCCGCGGACCGGGGCGAACGGCACGGAGACGCCGGAGGGGGAGGGGCGCCCGTGACGACCACGACAGGCTTCACGGCCGGCCTGACCACCGAGCAGCGGGCACGGCTGAGCACCCTGGCCCGCCCGGTGTCCTTCCCGCCCGGGCACCGGGTGTTCGACGAGGGCGAGCACGCCGACCGCTTCTGGATCGTCTCCGGGGGCCCGGTGGCGCTCGACGTCCAGGTCCCCGGCCGCCCCGCGCCCGTCGTCGAGACGCTCGGTCCGGGCGACCTGCTGGGCTGGTCCTGGCTCTTCGAGCCCTACCGCTGGCACCTGGGCGCCCGCACCCTCGGCGCCGTGACCGCCGAGGAGTTCGACGCCGCCGCGGTGCGCACCGCCTGCGAGCAGGACACCGGCTTCGGCTACGCCGTGGCGCGCGCCGTCGCCGCCGTGGTCGGACAGCGCCTGAAGGCCACCCGGATCCGGCTCCTCGACCTCTACGCACCGCCCCTGGGAGGCGGACGGTGACCCTGCCCCGGATCTACGAGATCGCGCACCGCGAGCGGGAGACGGCCGACACCGCGACCCTCACCCTGACGCCACGCGACACGGCGCTGCCGCCGTTCCGCCCCGGCCAGTTCGCGATGGTCTACGCGTTCCCCCGCGGCGAGGCCCCCCTCTCCCTGGCCGGCGCCCACCCCGCGGACACCGCCCTGACGCACACCGTGCGGGCGGTCGGGCCCGTCACCCGGGCCCTGCACGACCTGCGGCCCGGACAGCAGGTGGGAGTACGCGGCCCCTACGGCACCCCCTGGGACCTGACCGCCGGCCACGGCCGGGACCTGCTGCTGATCGCGGGCGGCCTCGGACTGGCCCCGCTGCGCCCCCTGCTCCAGGCCGCCCTCGCCGAGCCCCACCGCCACTCCGGCGTCACCCTGCTCATCGGCGCCCGCACCCCCGCCGACCTGGTCTACCGCCACCAGTACCCCACGTGGAGCGAGCAGGGGGCCCGGGTCGCAGTCACCGTGGACCGCCCCGACGAGCACTGGACCGGAGAGGTCGGCGTCGTCACCACCCTCCTGGACCGGGTGCCGTTCCGCCCCGAACGCACCACCGCCTACCTGTGCGGCCCGGAGGTCATGATGCGCGCCACCGCCCGGGACCTCGCCCACCGCGGCGTCCCCGCCACGCACACCTTCCTGTCCCTGGAACGCACCATGCGCTGCGGCACCGGACACTGCGGCCAGTGCCAGCTCGGCCCGCTGCTGCTGTGCCGGGACGGCCCCACCGCACCCTGGGACCGCGCCGAACCCCTTCTCGCCGTCCGGGAGCTGTGACAGCCGTGACCACCGACGACCACGCACCCGACCCCGGGGCCCCGCACCGGGACGGCCGCAGACCGACCCTCGCCGTATGGAAGTTCGCCTCCTGCGACGGCTGCCAGCTCACCCTCCTGGACTGCGAGGACGAACTGCTGCCACTCGCCGAGCACCTGGAGATCTCCTACTTCCGCGAAGCCACCAGCACCGCCGCACCCGGCCCGTACGACCTCTCCCTGGTCGACGGCTCCATCACCACCCCGGAGGACGCCGCGCGCATCCAGCACGTCAGGGCCGTCTCCCGCCACCTGGTCACCATCGGCGCCTGCGCCACCGCCGGGGGCATCCAGGCGCTGCGCAACTTCGCCGACGTCGCCGAGTTCCGCGCGGCCGTCTACGCGAGCCCCGAGTACATCGACACCCTCGACGAGTCCACCGCCGTCTCCCTCAACGTGCCGGTCGACTTCGAACTGCGCGGCTGCCCCATCGACCGCGGCCAACTGCTGGAGGTGATCACCGCCTTCCTGACCGGCCGCCGCCCCGACATCCCCGACCACTCCGTGTGCTTCCCCTGCAAGCGCCGCGGCACGGTCTGCCTGCCCGTCGCGAAGGGCGTCCCCTGCCTGGGACCGGTCACCCACGACGGCTGCGGCGCCCTGTGCCCGTCCTACGGACGCGGCTGCTACGGCTGCTTCGGCCCCTCCGGATCCACCAACCTCCCCGCCCTCGTCCCGCTGCTGCGCCGCGACGGCATGACGGACACCGACGTGGTCCGGGTGCTCCGCACCTTCAACGCCGCCGCGCCCGAGTTCGCCGAGGCCTCCACCGCCCTGGAGCACACCGCCGAGCCCCCCGGGAGCGAACGGTGACCCACCGAGGCTCCCGGACGGTCCACGTCGGCGGCATCTCCCGCGTCGAGGGCGAGGGCGCGCTCCACCTCCGCGTGGACCAGGGCCACGTCACCGAGGCCCGGCTGCGCATCTACGAACCCCCGCGCTTCTTCGAGGCGTTCCTGCGCGGCCGCGCCCACACCGAACCCCCGGACATCACCTCCCGCGTCTGCGGCATCTGCCCGGTGGCCTACCAGATGAGCGCCTGCCGAGCCGTGGAGGACGCCTGCGGGGTCACGGTCACCGGCCCCCTCGCCGACCTGCGCAGGCTGCTGTACTGCGGGGAGTGGATCGAGAGCCAGACCCTGCACATCTACCTCCTGCACGCCCCCGACTTCCTCGGCCACCCCGACGCCATCACCATGGCCCGCCGCCACCGCGCCGACGTCGAACGAGGCCTCCGCATCAAGCAGGCCGGCAACGCCGTCGTAGAGCTGCTCGGCGGACGCGCCATCCACCCGGTCAACGTCCGCCTGGGCGGCTTCCACCGCACCCCCACGAGGGCCGAGCTGGGGCCGCTCGCGGAACGCCTGCGCGGGGCACGGGAGGACGCCCTGCACACCGTGGAATGGGCGGCCGGCTTCGACTTCCCCGACGCGGGCTGCGACGCGCAGCTGCTGGCCCTGGCCGAACCCGGCCGCTACGCCATCGAGGGCGGCACGCCCACGGTCATGCAGGCCCCGACCTCCGCCGGCCTCCCCCCGGACAGCACCCGCGCCCTGCCCACCCGGACCTTCCCCCTCCGCGACTTCGAACACCACGTGGTCGAACGCCCCGAACCGCACTCCACCGCCCTGTACTCGTCCCTCGACGGGCACCTGCACCTGACCGGCTCCCTGGCCCGGTACGCCGTCAGCGGACGCTGGCTGTCCCCCCTCGCCCTCCAGGCCGCACACGCCGCCGGCCTGGGCGACCCCCGCGCGGGCGACGTCTGCCGCAACCCCTTCCGCAGCATCCTGGTGCGCGCGGTGGAGGTGGTCTACGCCCTGGACGAGGCACTGCGCCTGATCGACGCCTACGAACCACCACCCGCCCCCGCCGTGCCCGTACCCGCGCGCGCAGGGACCGGCCGGGGCGCCACCGAGGCCCCGCGCGGCCTGCTCTACCACCGCTACACCCTGACCGCCGACGGCACCATCACCGACGCCGCCCTGGTCCCGCCCACGGCCCAGAACCAGGACGCCATCGAGGACCACCTCCGCACGGTCGTCCAGTCCCGCCTCGACTCCACCCGCGGCCTGACCGACCTGGACGACGCCCAACTACGCGCCCTCTGCGAACGAGCCATCCGCAACCACGACCCCTGCATCTCCTGCTCGGCCCACTTCCTCGACCTCACGGTGGAACGCCCGGGGGTCGAGGACCCCGGCCGTCACCGCTGACAGCGACCAGGCGGCGGCCGCACCGCGCGCCGGGCCATGTTCGTCAGCCCGGCCACGGCAAGCCGTGCCGACCCCTTCGGTCACGATCGGGCCGGTAGCCCTCGGCGGGGAGCGACCTGGCCCAGTCACGTTGCCCGGCGGACACCCGCTCCGGACCCGGACGCTCGACGCACGCCGTCAGACCTTGATCACCGTGATGCGCCCGCCGCACAGTGCTGTGACGTCCTCGGTGTCGGAGGTCAGGACCGTGACGGGACCGGGCGCGGTCAGGGCGGTGGCGGCGAGCATGGCGTCGATGGCGTACTTGTGGCCGTGGAGACCCGCGTCGGCGAGGAGCGCGGCAGCGTGCCGGGCGATCGACTCGGTGACCGGTTCGACGACGAGGCGGGAAAGGGTCCACTCCAGCGCCGGGCGGTTGATGCCGGGGTGCACCACTTCGACGAGGGTGGCTGCCGAAGTGATCACGCGCAGGTCATCGGCGCGGGCCAGAGCAAGCCAGCCGGTCACCGTTCGGTCTCGCAGCACAGCCTTGGCCAGCCCTTCGCTGTCGAGGACCAGGGTGCCGCCGGGGACAGCGGGGGAACGGGTCACGCCGCGTTCGCTCCGTCCCGCGCCTGCTGCTCACGTGCCTCGTGGAGCCGGTCCCGCAGGGACTGGACTTCCTCGTCCGTAATGGGTCCGTGTTCGGCCTCGGCCACCTGGATCAGCTCATTGAGGTTGTCCCGTTCGATCTGACGGGCGACAGCCGCGGCAACGTAGGCGGACAGGCCGGAGGGGCCGCTGCGGGCTTTGGCGGCTTCGGCGATGTCACGGGGCATGGTGATCGAGTACTTGCCAGTAGGCTCACTCATGCCACCAATCCTACCTATGGTCCTCTCGGCTTGGCCCTGTCTCGACCACGTGCCGTCGGCTGTCGAGCGCCGACCGCACCTGCCGCGTCGCGTGCTGTACCGCCGACGGATTGCCGCGCCGGATGCCCCGACCGGTTCGCGCCCTGCGCGTGGACCGGGGCGGGGTGGGCGGCAGCTTCGACGACCCTACGAGGGAAGAACGCACGGCGAGCGCAACGGCAGAAGGACCCCGAGCAGCCTCCGCCTCCCGAGGAGAGGCCGAACGCCGGCCGACGGACATCCCGGAAAACTCCGGGCTGACCAGGGAGTGACCCCTGATCTTGTCCACGGAACAGTCCACAGCTCCCGTGCCGGGGCATCTCGGCGTCGCATCCGCCCGCACATACGCGAAGACCCCGGCCTCAGCGTTTCCGCTGCTGACGGGGTCTTTGGGCACCTCATGTTCGGTGCCCCCGGCAGGATTCGAACGTGCGCACATGGCTCCGGAGGCCGTTGGATCTCTCGGCGCCCGTGCAGATCAGCGACCTATTCGTGGCCCACTTACGTCATTCCGTCCACGGATAGTCCACGACCGTGGGGCATCGCTAGTACTCCAACCGTAGATCACGATCTTGCTGGTTGGGGGTGACCCCGGGTATTCCACTACCAACATCAAACCGCCCAGACGTGAAGATCACGGTCTACGGCTGAAGTGCCGAAAGTGGGCCATCGGACAGTCAAATTCAATACGCGCGGCGCGCGATCACGGGACAGACATCGCTATCCGCGCCCTAAGAGCCACGCCCGCGCCTCGAAGGAATTTGCTGGGGGAGTAGCAGAGCGAAGGATAGAGTCAACTTCTCAGCCTAGTACGTCCTCTAGCTTTACGGCCTTCTTGAAGACGACAGAATGCCCAATCTTCCCCAAGGCATCAAAGTGGGCCTTGCCGCAGTCGATTTTGGCCTGTTCGGTCGGGCGCAGGCCCTCCGCGTGCAGACCGCCCTTCGTCTCGACCACGAGGTAGAGGCGTATCCCGTCGCCATCTGCAGAATCAGCGACGACCGCCCAGTCCGGGTTGTAATCGCCCAGTGGGGTTCGGATCCTAAACCAGTCAGGGAGTTTGGCGTAGACCTTGACCGAGGTGTTGAGCTCCAACTCGGTGGCGAAGTCCCGCTCCACTGTGGAATCGTGGAGGACCATCTCGTAAACGCTCTTGGCGGTGGGGGAAAGCATGTTGCGCAGGTATCCAGTCAGCGTGTGCTGATTGAACTCCTTCAGCGAGTATGCTTCCGCTCCGCGCCGTTCGTAGCTGATGCCGTCCACCACAGCCAGCTGCTTGCAGCGGTTGATCGCCTGGGCCGCGAGGTCGATGAACCGCTGGGGGTTGCGGCGGAAGTCGTCCAGCCGACTCGAGTTGGTGAGGATGCGGCAGATGCTGCGCCGGGTCAGGTGGGTGCGGTCCTGGAGTTCGGTGAGGACATCAGGGAGGACCACCGCGGAGTTGTCCAGAGATGAGATCTCGGCGCCGGCGCGCTCTTGTGCCGTGACACCACTCTCCGCCACCGAGATACCGGCTTTGCGCCACTGTAGCCGGGCCTTGGGGATCGCTGGGGCCTCCCGCAGGGCGCGGGTGCATGCGGCGATGAGCCGTTCGTTGTCGAAGTCGAGCCTGTACGTTGTCTTGGGGCTGATTCGGTCCCAGAGCGCGATGAACTCCGGGCTGTGGAGGAGTTCATGCCGGACGGATACCTCGCGGCGCTCGTCGGCGTTCTTGATGGTGAACTGGCCCGCCAGCTTGTGGAGGTGCCGCCTTGCCTGGTCAGCTACCTCGTCGAACTCCGCGGGCAGGGAAAGGTGGTCCTTCCGCAGGGCGGTGCGGAGCTTTTCCTCGATCCTGCCCCGACCGCTGATGTATCCCTCGGCGCGGAGGTGGTCCCACAGGGCTTTCGAACGCTCGAAGCCTAGGGCCGCAAGGTGACCGTCGGCTCCCGTCGTGTTCAGACTGGCAAACTCGTGCTGCTCGACGATGCCGAAGCGGATGCCGGTGTCCTCCTCGATCTCCTTCTGGAGGCGCTCGGCAAACTGTTCGTAGCTCTCGGTAGCGATCACGGTCAGGGTGTTCACGTCGAAGCCACGCACCCGGTCGCCCTGCTGATTGACGCACAAGCGCAGGCCGCGGCCAATGGTTTGCCGTCGCTCGCTCTCTGAGCGGATATCGCGCAGGGTGCAGATCTGGAAGACGTTGGGGTTGTCCCAGCCCTCGCGCAGCGCGGAGTGGGAGAAGATGAATTTGAGCGGGGTGCTCAGGCTCAGCAATTCTTCTTTCTTCTGCATGATGAGGGCGTAGGCGCGCTCTGCGTTGTCTCGGCCGGCCTGGGACGACTTCTCGTCGGTGTCCTGCCACCTCTGCTGTTTGTCAATCGAGAAATAGCCGCCGTGGACCTGTTCCGCAGTGGATTCGAGATCGACGTCGGAGAAGAGTGTGCGGTATTCGGGGAGCTGGGTGAGGCGTCGGTACTCCTCCTCGAAGATTTCTGCGTACACACCCTTGGTCTGCGTTCCGTCCGGCAGGTAGACGCGGTACCGGGCGACTTCATCGATGAAGAAGAGGCTGAGTACCTTGATGCCCTGGGGGCGGAGCATCAGCTCCTTATCTAGGTGTTCCTTGATGGTCCGACGGATCATATGGCGTTGGATAGTCAGCGGTTCGATGCCGCCCCAGGACTGTCCGTGCGTGAGGATCTGCCCGTCTTGACCAGGCAGGCGCAGTTCCATGGAGGGCGATCCATCCGCCCTGATCTCACCGATACGAAAGTTCCGGTACGCCGCGAGACCCGTGGTTTCCTCCAGGTCGTCGCCGTCTCGGACGGTGACCTCGGCTCTGCGGACTTCTCTCGCGGTCTGTTTGTTGACAGCGATCCTCGCCGTGAGGTCACCTGCCCTGTGGGAGACGTTCAGCAGTTCCACGAAAGGTCCGCCGAAGTCGTCTTCGATCGTCGCGGATGCGACCTCGATTTGCTTGACGAGTTTTCGCTCGTACGCGTCTACGGCATCCAGTCGGTAAACCATGCTGTGCTTCTCCGCATGGGTGGCAGAATAGCGCAGGGTGCACAGTGGCTGCATACGATCGAGGGCTTCCCGGCCGCGACCGTAAGGCCCGCCGTCGACGCTCTGGGGCTCGTCGACAATCACGATGGGGCGGGTGGCTTTGATCAGGTCGATCGGCCTGCCGCCGCTGATTTTGTCGCTCTCCTTGTATAGGTTGTTGACGTCCTGCTTGTTGATCGCCCCGATTGTCGTGATCATAATGCGGATTTGGGAGCTGGTCGCGAAGTCCCTGACCCTATCGAGTTTCGAGGAGTCGTAGAGGTAATAGTCGAAGGGTGTACTCGAATACAGTCCGTCGAAGTGAGGCTTCATGGTCCGGAGGGAGCTATACACGCCCTCCTTGATGGCGACCGAGGGCACGACGATGACGAACTTGGTGAATCCGTAACGCTTGTTTAGTTCGAGGATCGTGCGCAGATAGACGTACGTCTTTCCGGTGCCGGTCTCCATCTCCACGGTGAAGTTCCGCGAACCCACCGAATCGCACTGTCGCAGGCCGTTGCGGAGCTGGACTTCCCGGAGGTTGGCGAGCAAGTCCTCCTCGAAGAGGGTCAGCTTGTTGCCGACGCCCATTGCGTCGAGGTCCACGTCAAGGGTTTGGTCGTCGTCCAGCGCCTGATGCGTGACGGTGAACGCATTCCGGCAGATTTCCTGGCCTCGGAAGAGATCACAGACGGCCTCAATCGCCTGGATTTGGTAGTCGAGGTCTGCTTCAAAATGCAGCTTCATAGTGGGTCGGTCCTCCACGGCCTACAGGCTGCGGATGGCGCCGATGCCACCCTGTTCAAGAATCGCGGTCATATTGCTCTTCGCCACGTCGTCGGGGAAGGCGCTGTCGCGGAACACGACCACGCTCTCGCCCGCGGGGTCGAGCTCCTGGTGCCAGGCGACGATGCCTTTCGCGATGGGGCCAATCATCGCGGTGGTGATTTCATCCGCCAGGCAGGTGAAGAGGGTGCCGTACGCGACGGAGCGGACGGACACACCAGCGAACTCCCTTGTTTCCAGGGACTCGCACAAGTCGATTCCCGACTTGAGGAGCAGCTCATGGAGGAGGTCCTGCTCCGTCCGGTCGGGCAGGACGTGCTCAACGCTGTCGAGTAGGGTCGCCTCAAGGTCGTCAGGGTCAGGATTCCATGCCCGGATGTTGGAGGTGTCGAGCTTGAAGACGCGGTAGCCGGTGTCGCTGGGGAACAGTTCCGCGCCGGTGTTCAGCTCTTGGCCCGCGCGGCGCAGGTACTCCTTGGTCACCTCGGCGATGGTCCGCGGCTTGCCCAGCGCGTCGCAGAATTGCACGGCCCTGCTCTGGTTCCTATTGCGCGGGTCGAGGCGCTCGGGCAACTGCACCAGAATGTAGCGTCGCTGCTTTCCGTCCTCGGCGTTCTGCAGCATGGTCGCGTGGCCCGTTGTGCCGCTGCCTGCGAAGAAGTCCAGGACGATTCCGTCGCCCTCAAGACCGATTTGGATGAGGTATCGGAGCAGTTCCTTCGGCTTCGGGTACTGGAAAGGGATGCCAAGCTTCTCCAGTTCTGACCGCATCCTCTCCGTCGTGCCCATGTTGCGCAGTACGGAGACGATGTTCCGTGCTTTGCACCGTTCGCGCCGGTAATAGACCACTCCTCGGTTCGAGAGATGGAAGCTCAGCTTGTCGCCGTTGTCGTCGAGCGGCCGACAGCCGTTCGCGATGAATGCGCGCAATTTGTTGGCGTTCGCCCAGCCGCTGTAAACGCGGCACTTCTCCGTCAGCCGGCCTTCTCTGGCTCGCATCGGGTCGATCCTGATCGGATATGAGGCGGCGTACTGTCTGGTCAGTTCGCGGGTGATGTGGCGGTGCCGCACGGCCTCTTCGAAGAACTCGTCGGGAACGTCGCTGATCTCCAGGTCCAGCGTCTCGGCGAGACACGGGAATCCGGGCGGCAGTTCGATCTCGCTGGGCGGGTTGCCCGGACCGTTCTTCGTAATGGAGTTCTCGGCGTAGCCCTTCAGGAGATTGCTCTCCTTCCGGGTGTTTGGGTCGACAACATGGCCGAGGGTCATGAGGTCGGCGTTCTTCGCGTAGAGGAGGACGTATTCGTGACTGCCCTTGACCTCGAACTGGTTGTCCGTGTGTCCCTCGGTGTTCCACACGAACTGAGCGATGAAGTTTTCCTCGCCGAATATCTCGGCGCAGATCTTCCGGAGGTTATCGACTTCGTGGTCATCGATGCTGATGAAGATGACACCGTCGTCCCGCAAGAGGTTGCGCGCCAAGAAAAGGCGGGGGTACATCATGCTGAGCCAGCTGGAGTGGTATCGGCCACTCACCTCGGTGTTGCTGCTGGACTTCTTTCCCTCACCCGTCACCTGGCCGGTGAATTCGAGATAGCTGCGGACGCCGTCGGTGAAGGAATCGGAATAGACGAAGTCATTGCCGGTGTTGTACGGAGGGTCGATGTAGATGAGCTTGACTGACTTGTCGTAGCTCTTCTGCAGGAGCTTGAGGACCTCGAGGTTGTCGCCCTCGATCATGAGGTTCTGGGTCGTCTCCCAGTTCACGCTCTCCTCAGGGCAGGGGCGCAGCGTGCCCGTGCTCAGCTGGTGTGCGAGTTGTTGGGACCGGCGCTTGCCGGGCCAGGTCAATCTGTACTTCTCCTCCCGCTCGGCAACCATGCCGCCGAGTAGTTCCCTGAGTGCGTCAAAGTCGATCTCGCCCTCGATGAAGACCGAGGGGAACAGATCCCCTAGACGTTCCAGATTTTCGGCCGTCAGATCGGCTGAGTGGGAGATCGGGCTGTCGGCTTCGATCTTCTTCATCGTGCTTCTCTCAATGCCTCTCTGGTGCGTGGGGGCTCGATCACAGCTCTTGCCGTGCGTCGCGGGATGCTTCCCGCAATTGTTGGATCTCGGTGTTCAGTTCTGCCCGTACGGCGAGCTGCCGCTCCTTGCGAGCGCGTGACCGCAAGGCGGCGATCCGGTCCTGGACCTGGCCGTACGTCCGCAGGGCGACCTGCCGGGCGGCGGTTCGCTCGGGCGACCCGGCCAAGGCGAAGGTATCGGTTACCGCCGATGCCTGTACGGCGACGAGTACGTCGAGCCAGCCGTGGTAGAGGGCGAGGAGGGACTCGCGGGGCTGGCGTGCGAGCGGGAGGGCCGCAAGCAGCTCATCTCGTACGGCCCGCCCCGGACCGTCGTGGAGTGAGATCTCGGTGACCTCGCCGTCTACCACGGTCCTGCCGTTCCCTCCCGCGGCGAGTGCTCGGCGCTTGAGGGCCAGCGACAGGAACCGACGGCCGGGTTCTTGAGCGGTGAGGAGCACCACGGGGTAGGGGACGGCGCGATGGACGAGTTCCCCGATGCGGTCCGTCCTCGCGTCCGGTCGGAGACTGAGCGTGAGCACGTTGATTTCCAGCACCTCGCGTACGTCGTCGGCGTAGGCCGGAATGCCGACCGTGCCGGGCTTCAGCGTAGCTGCCCATCGCAACTCATCGATTCCCTCGGTGAGCCTGCGGCGGTCTGCGGGAACTAGGGGAGTGGCCTCCAGCAGCAGGGCCTTAGGCACGCGCTGTCCGACATGGGTCTGGATGGGTAGTGCGAGAGCGTTGATAAGCTCTGTAGCCGCGCTCAAGCGACCGTCTCCTCGTCTAGTACGACAAGGAATGCCAGCACCTCGAAATCGTCCATCCCGTTGAACTCTCCGGTGAGTACGTGGGTGCCTCCCGGGGAGAACAGGCTGGCCACCGACCGCTCGTGGCTTCTCCCTAGCACGGAGCCGACAGCCGTTGCCAGCGAGTGCCGGGCCGCGGTCATTTTTCGACCCTTGCGGGTCGCAGCGTCGAAACGCCCATACGCCGCTGCGTCGGGCATGTCGCGGCCCAGGGACAGGCGCTTGAGCCGGTCGAGGATCTGCTTGGCCTGGGTGTGCGGGAGCAGTACCGTCTCCTGCTCGCCGACGTGCACCAGATAATGGGGCGCGAGTGGGTAGCCCGGCTCGGCTGAGCGGTCGGCCGCGTCTCCCTCGGCCCGCAGACAGAAGATGATGCCCGGTGGGATGTCGGCCTCGGCCGTGGTGGTGACGGCGTAGGCGCCAAGCGGGGCACCGGCCGCTTCGTCGAGGTGATGCTTGGTGAACTCGGCCAGGTCGATACGGAAGTCGGTGAGCGTGAGATCTGTGATGGAGACGCCGGTGGACAGGTCTTCCAGGTCGATCACCGAGTCCTGGAGTTTGACGAGCTGGGCGCGCCTGTACTCGAGGTCGTTCATGTGGTCGCCGGCGCGCGGCTCGATCAGGTTCTCCTCGCCGGTGGCGGAGACATCGAGCAGCACCATGCGGCCACTGACGCGCCGCTCGACGTTGATGTACTCGTCGAGTTCCATGTTGGGCCAGAAATTGGCGAGCTGGATATGAGCGTTTGGCGATCCGAGGCGGTCGACGCGCCCGAAGCGCTGGATGATCCGGACCGGGTTCCAGTGAATGTCGTAGTTGATTAGCCAATCGCAGTCCTGGAGGTTCTGTCCCTCGGAGATACAGTCCGTGGCGATGAGTAGATCCAGCTCGCCCTCGCTGGCTAGCTCCTCCGGGCGCTGTTTGGCCTGCGGGGCGAAGGCGGACAGGACCGTCGACATGTCCTTGGACAACCCGGAGAGAGTGGTGCGGATTCCGGCCGAGCCGGTGACCAGGCCGGACTCCAGGGTCAGGTTCTTGGAGGCCCAGGGGGCGAGATGCTCGTAGAGGTATTGCGCGGTCTCGGCGAAGGCGGTGAAGATGATGATCTTTCGGTTCCCCGGATTGATCGGATTCCGGTACTTCTTAGCGATCATCTCCCGGAGGGCGGCCAGCTTGGCGTCCCGGTCCGCAGTCACCTCCCGCGCGGCGGCGAGCAGCGTGGCCAGCCGGTTGCGGTCTTCGACGAGGTCCTGCCGCCAGCGGATTAGATCTACATCGCCGAGCAGTACCTTAACCTTTCTGCCGACGAGCAGGCTCTCGAAGGCGGGGTCGTCGACGTCTACGTCCGAGATGTCGATCTCTTCTACCTCCCCCCCTCGCGACTCGATCCGCGCGAGTGTCTCCTCAACGTCACGAAGCTGGCGGCCAATGGTCAGAGCGAAGGAGTGAACGGAGCTCTCCAGCCGCTTGAGCACATTGACACGCAACAGGTGGATCAGGCTCTCCTCGCGGTCCGCTTGCCTAAACGAACCCTTTCCGCCTCCGAGTTGCGTGTTGTATTTGGCATCGTAAGCCGCCTGACGGTGCGCGAGGACATAGCGCAAGGGGGCGTATACCGCGAGGTTGAGGCGGCGGATCTCCTGGTTGATCTCCGCTATCGGGCGGAAGGCTCCGTCGAGGTCGACGTCTGGTCGTACGTTCAGCGGTTTGAGCCGTTCCGGGAAGCGGCCTGTCTCGGCCGTCCCGTAGTACTTCTCGATGTGGCGGCGGGACCGGGCGATCGTCAGGTGGTCGAGAAGCGTGAAGTAGTCGAAGCCGAGCATCTCAATGAGCCGGGCCGGAGTCCGGTCCGTCCGGTCCAGTTCCAGCCAGCGCTTGAACTGCATCTGGGCCAGTTGCGTTGTCCTGTCGATGCTGTCGATGCCGTTCGCGGCCAGGGCGTCGTCCCGACCCTCTGTGGCGAAGGCGATCTGGTTGCGTAGATCGGCCAGGCGGTTGTTGACCGGGGTGGCGGACAGCATCAGGACGCGGGTCTTCACACCCTCCTGGATGATGCGGCGCATCAGCCGGTCATAGCGCGTCTCGCCGCCCTGCTTGGGGGTGTTCTTGTTGCGGAAGTTGTGGGACTCGTCGATCACTACCAGGTCGTAGTTTCCCCAGTTGACGTGGGAGAGGTCGAGATCGCCAGACATCCCCGTGTCCCGTGACAAGTCGGTATGGTTAAGAACGTCGTACCCGAAGCGGTCGGCGGCCAGGAAATTGCGCCGGTCGTTGGCAGCGTAGAGCGTCCAGTTCTCGCGAAGCCGCTTCGGACACAGCACCAGAACCCGGTCGTTGCGCAACTCGTGGTACTTGATGACGGCCAGCGCCTCGAAAGTCTTTCCGAGGCCGACGCTGTCGGCGATGATGCAGCCGCCGAAGCGGTCCAACTTGTCGATAGCGCCGACGACCGCGTCGCGCTGGAAGCGGTACAGCTTCTGCCACACCACCGTGTCACGGATACCGGTGGCCGCATCGATCACCGTGTCCTCGTCGAGGTCGTCGCCCCGACTGCCGAACAGATGGTGCAGGACGAGGTGGTAGATGCTGGAGGGTGCGCGGCGCGCAGCAATCGAGCGCAGCGTTGTGATCAGGGTGGACTGATTGCCGTCGTCGGTCCTGGAAAGGGCACCCCACTGCTGCTCAAACCACTGGGCGAAGAGGCTCGCCTCCGCCTCTGTCTCGGAGGTCTGGACGAGGCTGAGGGGATTGCCCGGGGCGAGCCCCAGTCCGTGGGTGCTGAATGAGACTGCGCCGGATACAGCGCGCACCGGCTCGCCGGAGTCACGGCGGATGACGAAGGATCCCTGTGGCACGGCTCCGGACGCGTGGCGTATCTCGGTGTGGCCGGCCAGCCAGTCAGCACAGCGCTGCGCGAGCCAACGGCTACGGAGTTGGTTTCGCGCGGCCCGGTCTGCCGTCGTGCCTAGAAGTTCCAGATCGGAACCTTCTGCGGGCAGGAGTACGCGGGCCCTAGTGACGGTGGTTAGGGGGTCGAGCAGCTCAGCGAAGGCGAAGAGCGAGAAGTGAGGTGCTGCGATGTCAAGTTCGTGGCCGGGTTTGAGGTCCGGGCGCAGAAGGTCGATGACTCGATCGGCCCCATGGTTGCTTACGAACTTCACGACACTCCTCTGGTCTCCTCTCTGTACCGTATCGGCTGCTGTTGACATCATCCGGCGAATGAGACGATCAGGTTGCGGCTAAGAGCAGGCGTTCTGTGAAGAGCCCGATGCAGCCAAACGCCCCTGGGGCCGCCCTGTTCCCGGACGAGCAGCCATGGGATGCGGCCATCGGAAGGGTAGGGGCGTCGTGCGGGGAGTTCTGGGAGCGCGCCGGGGAGCGGTGGCAGTACGAGGAGGGGGAGCCGGTAATCCCGGATGGGGACGCGACCCGGGCCCGGGGCAGGAGGATGGCCGTCCCCGCGGCCGCCGGCCGCCTGTTGGGAAGTGTCGCCTTGAGACCGAGGACCGGGGCATCGCGTTTCCAGAGAGGGGTCGCGAACAACGCGAGGTCGGCGGAACGGCTTTTGGGCGGGAGCTGCCTTGGCGCGAGTGATCATGGCCCCTTACGCTGGCCCGCGGATCGGGCAGGTTTGTGGACCTGCCCGTTAGTGCCCGATGTGGGGCCATGATCTTCGAGGCTCGCGCCAAGGTGGCTGCCTAAAAGCCGTGGAGCCGACCGCCCCAGCCACGACGTGTTCTGACCTCATGCTCCGTGTGCCTGCCTCTTGGGCGGGTGCTTGAACCAGTAGGGAGACTTTGAATCACGCACGCTCCGCTGCACGTTGATGCTGCTCTGCGCCCGGTGACTGCTGGCTCGTGGTGTAGAACCCTGGGCATGGGGAGTGAACGGCGAGAGCGGATGCGGGCGCTCGGGGTGCGTCTCCGTGCGCTTCGTGCAGAGGCCGGTCTGACGGGTGCTGCGTTGGCTCAGCGGGCACATGTAGGGCAGCCGACTGTGTCCAAGGTGGAGAACGGGCGCATGGTCCCGAGCCTTGAGGTGCTGGACCGGCTCTCTCGCGCCCTCGGCCTCGATGAGGCGACTGCCCTGGAGGTGCGTGACCTCCTGGCCGCGGTAGAGGCGGCTGTGGACTCCGGTGGACCGGAAGACGGCGCGGCGTCGACCGGTGTTGCCGTTGATGATGAGGTTCGTTCCGCTCGGCTGGTGCGCTCCTTCCAGTGCGTCGTTCTGCCGGCCATGCTCCAGAGCGCGGAGTACGCCCGCCATGTCTTCGAGAGTGCGCCGGGCGCGACGCCTGAGTCGGTGGGCCGGGCTGTTGCTGCCCGTGTGGAGCGGCAGAGCGTGCTGTACGAACCTGGGCGTGAGTCGGTGTTCGTGCTGACTGAAGCCGTGCTGCGGACCTGGCCGGGGACGCCGGCGCTGATGCTGGCTCAGCTGGATCGGTTGCTGGCTGTCGAGAGTCTGAGCACGGTGCGGCTCGGGGTCGTCCCCTGGCGTCGCCCGGTTCCGGTCCTGCCTCGACATGGGTTCACGTTGTGCGACCGGCGTGCGGTCGTGGTCGAGACGTTCGGTGCCGAGTGGGTGTCGGTCGACTCCGACGATGTCTCCTCGTACGAGGAGACGTTCAGTCGCTTCGAGCGGGCTGCGGTCTTCGGTGATGAGGTGCGGGAACTGCTGTTGTAGGTGATGCAGGAGTTCCGCGACTTGGGAGACGCCCTCACCCCTTAGAGGAATAATTCCTCTGTATGCCTGGCCTGTTGGGTCTGCTTGGGAATACTCTGCCGCTGGCTGTCTACCCCCCTAGACGATGGTGAGGAGTCTTCTATGCGGTCCAAGTGGTGCCGTGCCTTTCCTGGTGTGGCAGAGGAGGTGGCGCAGGCGCGTCACTTCGTCGCTGCCCTGCTCGACGGGCACGGCCCCGTCGACGAAGCCGTCCTGGTCGTGAGCGAGTTGGCGACCAATGCCGTGCGGCACTCCCGGAGCGGTGTGCCCGGCGGCTGGTTCCTCGTGGTCGTCTGCTTCGGCGATGACCTCGTACGCATCGAGGTGGTCGACGAGGGCGGCGATCGGGTGCCGCATCTGTGTGACGTGACCAGTCAGGAAGAGAGTGGGCGCGGGCTCCTGCTCATCGCGTCCTGCGCCAAGGACTGGGGTGTGAAGAGCTGGCCCCAGGGGCGTGCTGTGTGGGCCGATCTGGTCCGGGAGGGGGTGTGATCACGCCTGGCCCTTGGGCAGCGGGCGACCATCCCGCGGGCGGTGGCGGGTGACTCCTCGGGGTGTGCCTCGGCGACGGTCGCGGTTCTTCGTGGTCGGCGTGCGTACAGGGCGGCGCCTCCCGCCCGTTCCGTCTAGGGCCCTAGACTCCTGGTTACTTCTAGGAGGTGCGGTCATGTCGGACGAGCTGCAGCGGATCACCGCCATCGATGATCCGTATCTGCTCCTGCGCGAGGTCACCAAGAGGCTGGCCGACGCGCAGCAGGAGGTGACCGAGCTTGCCCGGCTCCGCCGCCGTGTCGTCCAGGACCTCCACGCGCAAGGACTGTCCTATGCACAGATCGCCGAGAAGGCCGGTCTGAGCCGTGGGCGAATTCACCAGATCCGGCACACTGGACCGGCACCCGAAGGGGCCTTCCTGGGCGTGGGTGCCGTCACTGTCGTGACTCCGCTGCGGTGGGACGGCGAGAAGAAGCGTCCGGTCGTCGCCATGGCCGACATGAACTCCGGGAAGCGGCTGGAGGAGCTGGCCAAGTCCTACGGGCTTGCCGTCAGCTCCGGTCACGTGCAGGTGAGCGGTGAGATCGACCTGAACCGCGACGGCCTGATCGTCGTGTGCGGGCCGGGTATGTCCGAGGCCATGAAGGATCTGTACGCCCAGGACCCGGTACTCGGCTGGGAGCATCCGGAGGGCGAACCGTGGGCGCTGGTCGACCGGCGCACCGGGGCGACGTATCACGCGGGGGCGGACATCGAGCCGCGCCGCCCGCACGACGTCGGATACCTCGGCCGGCTGCCCCGACCGGACGGCAACGGCTCGGTACTCGCCATCGCCGGAATCCACACGGCAGGCTCCCTCGGCGTGGTCCACCTGCTCTCCTCGGATCTCAACTCGCTCTGGGGGCAGGTGGGGGAGCGGCACTTCTCCACGCTGGTGAGCGTCGACTACGACCCCGAGACCGACGAGCCGCAATCCGTCGAACTGCTCTGCCCCCTCTACCTGCACGACGAGGAGGCAACGGCATGAACGTCGCCCTCGGCACGCAGCCGGCCGACCCGGGACGGGAGAACGAGGACTTCGCCGCAGCCGGTCCCGGTGCGGCCGTTCTCCTCGACGGCGCCGGCGTGGCCGGGGCGGAGACCGGATGTGTACACGGCATCGCCTGGTTCTCCTCGACGCTGGGCGGGCTGCTGCTGGCCGGTATCGCGGCGCGGCCTGCCCGGCCGCTCGCCGACTGCCTCGCCGACTCGATCCGGACTGTCCGCTCCCTGCACGAGGACACCTGCGACCTCGCGTACCGGGCCAGTCCGACCAGCACGGTCGTCGCTGTCCGGGTCGAGGCGGGAGCCCTGGAGTACCTCGTCCTCGGTGACTCGACCCTCCTCCTCGCCGAGACGGACGGGACTACGGCCGCAATCACCGACCAGCGCTTGGACGAGGTCGGCGAACGGCTGCGCGGACCGCTCGACGCACTGCCCACCGGTTCACCCGAACACGCCACCGCCCTCGCGGAATACCGGGACGCTCTGACCAGCCTCCGCAACCGGCCGGGCGGCTTCTGGATCGCCGGCCCCGACCCGCAAGCGGCCCGGCATGCCCTGACGGGGACGGTGCCGCTGGATTCACTGGCCTCCGTGACACTGCTGAGCGATGGCGCTACGCGACTCGTCGACAGCTTCGAACTCGCCGACTGGAAAGAGGCGTTGGGCCTCCTCAACTCCTCGGGACCGGATGAACTGATCCGGCGCGTACGTGCGGCCGAGGCTGACGACCCCAACGGCCGGCGCTGGCCGCGAGGCAAGACCCGCGACGATGCGACCGCGCTGCACTGGGTCATGTCGTAGCGCATCCCAGCGGTCTTCGAGACACGCTCGTATACCCCCCTAGACAGTTTGACGGGGCGTCGGTTACGGTTTCCGTCAACCCCCCTAGACAGTCAAGGTGGGTCGACTCCCTTGCTGTCTAGGGGGGTATCCAGTTCGATCCGGCGCCCGCGTGGGCGCCCGACCTGAGTGAGGTTCACAGAATGCGTTTCATCCCCGTGGACACCTCGTCCGCAACTCTGCTGGTCACCAAGCTGCCCGAGGTCAAGGTGAGGGACCGGCAGACCGGTGAAGTAGCCGTAGACCCGGTGACCAACGACCGGCTCATGGTCCTGGAGCTGGTGTTCATCGCGCAGGGCGGCTCCGACATGATCAAGGTCACCGTCCCCGAGAAGGGCGTTGGTGAAGGGCTGGCCATGGGCGCGCCGGTCTTCCTGTCCGGACTGGTGGCCCGGCCCTGGGAGAGCGAGTTCGGCGGTCGTGCCCGGCACGGCATCGCCTACCGGGCCGACGCCGTCATGGCCGGCACCCCGGCGACGGCACAGGGCTGAGTGTCATGACCGATGCCCTGTGGGTCCTGATGCTGGGATTGCAGGCGGTGGCCGCGCTGGTCGCTGTGCGTCGTTGGCTGCCGGTCCTGTTCTGGTGGCTGGTCGGGTATCCGGCCGTCACGCTGCGGGTGCTCACCTCGTACCGGGCCACCATGGATGCCTGCGGCCTCACGGTGCCCGCTTCGGCCATGCGCCGGGCCACCGCCCGGATGGTGGGGCGGCAGGCTGCTCCCGTGCCGCCTCGCCGCTCGTTCCCGCTGCCGACCGGCTCCGGGCTCGTGATGCGCCTGCGCATGGCGGCCGGGCAGTCACCCGAGGACTTCACCGCCTCGGCCGACCGGCTGCGGCACGCCTGGGGCGCGCACGCCGTGCACGTCCGGCCCACCAGGCCCGGGCGGCTGGAGCTGAGGTTGGTCGGCTGGGACGTCCTCACCGACGTACGGCCCCCTCGGCGATGGCTGCGGACCGAACCGCTGTCCCTGCCGCTCGCGCTGCGTGAAGACGGGCACTGGCACGTCCGAGACTTCCGCACCGTGCCGCACGAACTGATCCTCGGCGCCACGCAGTCCGGCAAGTCCGTGTACCTGCGCAACCTGCTGTGCGGGCTGGCCCGGCAACCCGTCGCGCTCGTCGGCATCGACTGCAAGTGGGGCGTAGAACTGGCCCCGTTCGCGCCCCGGTTGTCGGCACTGGCCGACACGCCGGACCGTGCGAACGAACTGCTGGATGTCTTGGTGGAGGAGATGGAGGCGCGGTTCCGCCTCATCGGCGTGACGGGCGGGACCGCCGGTTCAGATGCCCGGCTGACTTCGGACGTCTGGGGCCTGCCGGAGAAGGTACGGCCGGTGCCGGTCGTGGTCGTCGTCGACGAGGTCGCCGAACTCTTCCTCGCCGCGAGCAAGGACGACGAGAAGCGACGGGACGCCATGGTCACCAAGCTCATTCGCCTCGCCCAGCTCGGCCGCGCGGCCGGCTTCTACCTGGAGGTCTGCGGGCAGCGCTTCGGCGCCGAACTCGGCAAGGGAGCCACCATGCTCCGCGCCCAGCTCACCGGCCGCGTCTGCCACCGCGTCAACGACGAGACCTCCGCCACCATGGCGCTCGGCGACATCGCGCAGGAAGCGGCCTTGGCCGCAACCTCCATCCCGGCCGAACGGCCAGGCATCGCGGTCGTCGGCGACTCCTCCGGCGGCTGGTCCCGCGTCCGCTCACCCCACCTCACCCTCGACGACGCGGCGACCGTCTGCCGCGACACCTCGGCCCTGGTCCCGGAACTGCCCCGCCTCGACGCCTTCCGACCCGTCGTCGCCAAGCCCGCCGGGCCTTCCTCCGCCACTCCTGCCGTGCCCACCGCCCGCCCGGTGACCGAGTAACCGCCCTCCCACTCCCACGGCCGGCGTGACCGCTTCACGCCATGTCCCTACCCCTCCCATGCCTGAAAGCGGAAGGACCCCTGTGTCACGTCCCTCCATCGCCGAGGTCAGCGCACTCATCGCCGACCTGGCCGCGCTCAGGAAGAGCCGCACCGCTGCCGAGTACGACGCCCTCATGGACCGCAAGGCGGACCTGCTGGAGCGCATCGCCGCCCACACGCCCGGCGACACCGACGCCGCAGAGGTGGCCCGCCTCGCCCGCGAGCGCGCCGACTCACTCAAGACCACCGACTGATCACGCCGGAAGGAGACCGAGCCGATGCGTGCCCACCTGGCCCGCGTGGACGCCGTGATCGTCCAGGCCGTCATCGCCGGTGCCCTGTCCTTCTCCCACCTGCACGACCTCGCCGCGGCGGCCGGACAGGACGGCTGGAAGGCGTGGGCATACCCCGTGAGCGTCGACCTGCTCTTGGTGGCGGCCTGGCGCCGGATGCGTCAGCAGCAGCGAGCGGGAGCGGCCGCCGGTGGCCCGCGGCTGTGGTTCCTGGTGGCCCTGGCCGCATCGCTCGGCGCCAACATCGCCACGGCCGGGCTCCTCGACCTCGACCACGTACCGGCCTGGCTCCGCGTGACGGTCGCGGGCTGGCCCGCCGTCGCCTTCTTCGGCGGCACCCTGCTGGCCCACGCCCCCCACACTCCGGAAACGCCGACGGCCTCTGCCTCCCCGTCGACGGACGCCGAACCGACTCCGCGTCCGGCTATGGCTGTCGTCGACCGACCCGAGGGTGACGCGCTGCTGGTGCTCTCCAACGACCCCGAACCGGAGCTGAAACCCACCACCGAACGGGAAGCAGCTCCGGCCCCGCCGGCCGCTTCCACCGTCACCCTGCCGCCCGCACTCGTGGACCGGGCTCGGGCTCTGGCCGAGGAACACCGCTCGACCACAGGCCGCCCCGCCGACCCCGACGCCGTACGCGTCCGGCTCGGCCTGCCCCCGGCCATGACCCCGTCCGTCGCCGCACACCTCTGAGAGGAGCACCGCCATGAACCGGCGCTTCCGCAACGTCCGCCGCATCGGCCCGGTCAACGTCGCCTCGTTCGTCGACCGCGGCCGCAACCGCCACCTGGCCGCCTGCACCGCGCCCCGCTGCGACTTCTCCGCCGAGTACGACAGCCGCGCCGCCGCCGAACTCGCCGCCCGCCTCCACCGCTGCCCGGCCTGAACAGGAGACCTATCCAAGTGGACGTTCCGCTCTGGCTCGCCCTGCTCGTCGTCGGAGTCCTCGGCGTCAAGCTCATCCGCCCGCCCGTGTGGCTCATCGCCGTTCTGCTCGTCGGCGGCTACCTGCTCGCCGACAGCCTGCTCGCTCCCGTCATCGACAGCTTCCTCAAGTGACCCGCGAAAGGGGATCGTTCATGTTCCGGCCGAAAGTCCCGACCATGCCGCAGCCCACCGGCCCGGCCGTCCCGCCCGCCGTCGTCGTCGAGCCGACCACCATCACGCCGGGCACCCCGGCTCCGATCGCTCCAGCTCCGCCCGGCCCCGCCACCCGCTTCACGCCCGGCAGCGCGCTCGCCCTCGTCGGCGGCGGCACCGCCGTGGTCCTGGTCGTCGGCGCCGTCCTGGTCTCCATGCTCCTCGCCGTCGCCCTCACCGCCACGTCCGTGGCCGTGTGCGCCGTCGTCGTCCGTTCCGTCCTCACCCGCCGCTGACCTCACCCCTCCGCCCGCCCGGCCTGCCCATGCTGTCTAGCCCCCTCGACAGGTCGGGCGCCCACATCACCCGCCCATCTCTCGCAAGGAGGAACCCGCACATGCGCCCTGCGGCTCCGACCGCAGCCATCCGCCAGCTGGCCACACTCGCCCGGCACGGCGACCTCAGCGCCTACGCACACCAGATCCAGCGCCTCGGCGGCTGCGAGCAGCCCGTTCGAATGGAGGGCCAGCGACTCGACGTCCATGCCGCAACCGGGGAGATCGTCCGCGAGATCGCCGACCGCGATCTTCCGGCCGGACAGCTCCTCATCCGTTGCAACAACCGTCGTGCCACCCGGTGCGCCGCCTGCGCCGAGATCTACCGCAAAGACACCTTCCACCTGGTCACCGCCGGCCTGACCGGCGGCAAGGGCATCGGCCCGTCCGTCGCCCAACACCCCCGGGTCTTCGCCACCTTCACCGCCCCGTCCTTCGGCCCCGTCCACAACCGCCCCGGCGGCGGCCGGTGCCGCTGCGGACGCCTCCACCCCGACGACGACTCCGCCCTCGGCACACCCCTCGACCCGGACCGCTACGACTACCGCGCCGCCGTCCTGTGGAACGCCCACGCCGGGGCACTGTGGGGCCGCTTCACTACCTACCTGCGCCAGCACCTCGCCTCCCACGCGGGCATCACCCGCTCCGCACTGCGCGACTGCCTCAAGGTCTCCTACGCCAAGGTCGCCGAATACCAGCGGCGCGGCGCCGTCCACTTCCACGCCGTCATCCGCCTCGACGGCCCGGACGGCGCCGAAGACACCCCACCGGCCTGGGCCACCACCGAACTGCTCACCGACGCGATCCGCTCAGCAGCCCGGCTCGCCGAGACACCCGGCCCCGTCCTCGACGGCCACGCATACGCCTTCCGCTTCGGCGACCAACTCGACATCCGCCCCATCCGGTCCGCCGACTTCGCCGGCACCTCGGAACTCTCCAGCCGCGCCGTGGCCGCCTACATCGCCAAGTACGCCACCAAGGGCGCCGAAACCGCGGGCACCCTGGACCGCCCCATCCGCAATCCCATCACCGACCTGATCGGCTCCGGCGTCACCGACCACGCCCGACGCATGATCCTCACCTGCTGGCACCTCGGCGCGCTCCCGGAACTCGAAGACCTGCGCCTGCGCAAGTGGGCTCACATGCTCGGCTTCCGCGGCCACTTCTCCAGCAAGTCCCGCGCCTACTCCGTCACTCTCGGCGCCCTCCGCCAGGCGCGCGCCGACCACAACGAATCTCTGGCCCGCGAACGCGCGGCCCAAGCCGGTCACCCGCTGCCCGACCCGGACACCGTCCTGGTCCTGTCCCACTGGCGCTTCGCCGGAACCGGACTGACCGCCGCTGAGACCTGGCTCGCTGCTTCACGCCGATCTACCTCCGACACGGAAGGAGATTCCGCATGGACCGCCGACGAGACGAACTGATGACTGTCCCGCAGGTTCTCGCCGAGCTGGGCGGGGTCTCCCGGCGCACCTTCTATCGCTGGCGAGAGCTGGGGCAGGCCCCGGAAGCGATCAAGCTTCCGAACGGCGAACTGCGCATCTGGCGCAGCGACTTCACCGCATGGCTTCACGGGCTCGGGGAGGCGGCATGAAGTCGCATGACGTGAAGGTGTGGAGCATTCGTAAGCGGCCGTACAAGACGCCGTCTTACGACGTGCGGTGGAAGGTCGGCGACGCTTCGCCGTTCTCCGAGACCTTCCGGACCAAAGCACTCGCTGACAACTTCCGTGCACAGTTGCTGCGGGCCGCACAGAAGGGGGAAGCCTTCGACACGGAAACTGGTCTGCCGGACTCCATGGCACCGGTCAAAGAGGATCTCACCTGGTATGACTTCGCACGGGCGTATGTGGCCATGAAGTGGCCGCACGCGGCCCCGAATTCCCGAGACAGCCTGAACGAGACGATGACTCTCGTCACAACTCAACTCCTGGGCGACCGCCCCGGCCGTCCGGCAGACGATGTGTTGCGGCGGGCCCTCCGCGGCTGGGCCTTCGTCCTCCAGGCCGAGGGCGAGGACGCCCCGCCGGTGGACATCGCGAACGCCCTCCGGTGGGTGGGCAAAGCCTCGCTGCCGCTGAAGACGCTCAAGAACCCGGCGGACATTCGCAGCGTCCTCGACTCGCTCAAGCTCACCCTTTCCGGTGCCCCGGCGGCTGCTGAGACGGTGCGGCGTAAGCGGGCCGTCCTCTTCAACGCCCTGGCGTACGCGGTCGAGCTGGGGGAGCTCCTGGAGAACCCGGTCACGCTCGTGAAGTGGAAGCTGCCCAAGGTGACCAAGCAGGTGGACCGCCGAGTCGTGGTGAACCCCCAGCAGGCGGCCGAGCTCCTTCGGGCTGTCTCGTACGTCGGCGGCTACCGTCGGGCCCGTGGGCGCCGACTCGTCGCACTCTTCGCCTGCATGTACTTCGGTGGGCTGCGACCAGCGGAAGCCGTGGCCCTGCGGCGCCCGGACTGCACTCTGCCGGACACAGGGTGGGGCTCGTTGGTCCTGGAGAAGAGCCGTCCCACGGTCGGCAAGCGCTGGACCGGAACGGGGGAGGTGCACGACAACCGCGGTCTCAAGAACCGGCCCGCGAACGAGACCCGCATCGTTCCGATTCCGCCCCGCCTCGTTCGCATGCTCCGAGACCACATCGACGAATTCGGCACGGCCGAGGACGGCCGGCTGTTCGCCAACGAACGCGGGGGAGTGGTCGCCTCGACCACCTACTGGCGTGTCTGGGACGAGGCGCGGCACTTGGCGCTCACGCCCGAGCAGGTGGCCTCGCCGCTGGCTGCTCGGCCGTACGACTTGCGGCACGCCGCGCTTTCCTCCTGGCTCAACGCCGGCGTGGACCCCACCGAGGTTGCGGAGCGCGCGGGCAACAGCGTGGAAGTGCTCCTGAGCCGCTACGCCAAGTGCCTCGACGGCCGCCAGGACGTCGCCAACCGTCGGATCGCTGAACTCCTCGGCGAGGGCGACGACCAAGAAGGCATGCACGGCGACGGGACCTGATCCCGACACACCTCCGACACGTAGCACCTGCGGCATGATGGCCCCTGGACCACAGTCCGGGGGCCTCGTCGTTCCCGGTCTGACCTGCGGATTCCTGCCCTGCGGCCAGTCCACGCATAGTCCACAGCACCTGACATAGGGCCGCTCCGAGTGGCACACGCCTGCACACACGCGAAGACCCCGTCCTCAGCGTTCTCGCTGGTGGCGGGGTCTTTGGGCACCTAATCCAAGGTGCCCCCGGCAGGATTCGAACCTGCGCACACGGCTCCGGAGGCCGTTGCTCTATCCCCTGAGCTACGGGGGCGTGTCGGCCGGCTAGCTGTTGCTCGCGGCGACGGGTAGAACACTACCAGCTCGCCCGGGGTGGTCATGAACGGGTTTTCGCTGCCGACGTCCCTGATCGCGCCCGGGGTGGAAGCGGAGCGGGGGCGTCAGGTGATGGGGGTGGGTGTCCCTCGCGTGGGGTGGAAGTGGGGAAAACCCGGACGCGGTGGCCGGTCCGGACCTACTCTCGAGTTGTGCCTAGGGCGTCTGGCCGAGTCCTTGTTGTGGACGACAACAAGGTCATCCGGCAGCTGATCAGGGTCAATCTCGAGCTGGAGGGCTTCGAGGTCGTGACCGCGGCCGATGGTGTCGAGTGTCTGGAAGTGATCCATCAGGTGCGGCCCGACGCCGTCACGCTGGACGTGGTCATGCCGCGGCTGGACGGGCTCCGGACCGCCGCGCGGCTGCGTGCGGACCCCCGCACCCGGGATCTCCCGCTCGCCATCGTCAGCGCCACCTCCCAGTACGAGGTCGGTGCGGGGGACGAGGCCGGGGCCGGCGTCGACGCCTTCCTGGCCAAGCCCTTCGAGCCCGCCGAGCTCGTCGCCCTCGTACGGCAATTGGTGGAAGGGCGGAGCGATGTCTTCCGCGCCGTCGGGGAGAGCGAGGCGTCCGCTCAGGCCGAGTCGGCCGGGTAGCCGTCCCGCGCCGCTCGCGGGGGCGTCCGTCCACATCCCGGGATTGCCGCCAAACCGGTTCGCTTACCCACCCCCCTCCTCCCCTACGCTTGACCCGTGACTCCCGTAGAGCTCTCCCGCACCGTGCTGCGCGCGGTGCGTCGCGCTGTCGACGCGGGCGAGCTCCAGGTGACCGTGCCCACGCGAGCCGTGGTCGCGCCGCCGGGACCTGGGGGCTGTGGCGACTACGCCACCAACATCGCCCTCCAGCTCGCCCGCCCGGCCGGGCAGACCCCCCGCCGCGTCGCCGAACTGCTGACGCCGTACCTCGTCGACGTCGACGGCATCACGGACGTCGTCCTCACCGGGCCCGGGTTCATCAACATCAGCCTCTACGGCACCGCTCCCGCCGCCCTCGTCGAGGAGATCCTGCGGCGCGGCACCCGCTACGGATACGCCGACGGACCCGACGGCCGGGTGGTGCAGCTGCACTGCCCCCACGACCTCCGTGCCGTCGTCGTCGCCGAAGCCGCCGCCCGCATCCTCCGCTCCCAGGGCGCCCTCGTCCGCACGAGCTGCACCGCCCCCCTCGCCCCCGAGTGGACCGCCGCCCTCGGCGTACGCGTCGACGCCGCCGGACCGGCGCCCGCGGAGCTCGCCGTCACCACCCGGCCCGTTCCCGCCCCCGGCGATCCCGACCCCCTCCGCCTCGGACGCGACGCCGGCCGCTGGGCCCTGCTCCACCCCGCCCCCCACGACCGGCCCCGGACCGGCGACGAGCACCTCGTCCAGCGCGAGAGCAACCCGCTCTTCCGCGTCCGGTACGCCCACGCCCGCACCCGCGCCCTCACCCGGAACGCCGCCGACCTCGGCTTCACCGCCGAGCCCGGACCTCTCAGCGAGCCCGGCCCTCTCACCGAGGCCAGTCCCCTCACCGGGGCCCCGGCCGAGCGCGCTCACCACACAGCGCCCTCCGCCGAGCCCGCGCCCTCCGCCGAGCCCGCGCCCTTCACCGGGACAGGCCACCTCACCGAGCCCGCCCCCCACCCCCTCCTCGCCGCCCTGGCCGACCACCCCCGCGTGCTCGCCGCCGCCGCGGAGCACCGGGCCCCCGACCGGCTCGCCCGGCATCTCGTCGCCGTCGCCGACGCCGCGCTGCCCTTCCTGACGGCCGTGCTCCCGCGCGGGGCGGAGAAACCCTCGGCCGCCCACCGCGCCCGGCTCGCGCTCGCCGAAGCCACCGGGGCGGTGCTGGCCGGCGGCCTGACCCTGCTCGGTATCGACGCACCCGACCATCTCTGAGAGAGCTCCGTAGACGCCATGAGCCGTTCCGCACACCCCGCCGGGCCCCGTCACGCCGACGTCCTCACCGACGGGCACTACTCCGCGCCGCCCGCCGACCTCAACGCCCTCGACCCCAAGGTCTGGGCCCAGACCGTCGCCCGCGACGCGGACGGTGCCGTCACCGTCGGCGGGATCACCGTGACACGGCTCGCCGAGGAGTACGGCACCCCCGCCTACATCCTCGACGAGACCGACTTCCGGGCCCGGGCGCGGGCCTGGCGCACCGCCTTCGGCGCGGACGCCGACGTCTTCTACGCGGGGAAGGCCTTCCTGTCCCGGGCCGTCGTGCGCTGGCTGGACGAGGAGGGGCTGAACCTCGACGTGTGCTCCGGCGGCGAACTCGCCACCGCGCTGTCCGCCGGGATGCCCCCCGAGCGCATCGCCTTCCACGGCAACAACAAGACCGCGCCGGAGATCCGGCGGGCCGTCGAGGCCGGCGTCGGGCGGATCGTGCTCGACTCCTTCCAGGAGATCGTCCGCGTCGCCCACATCGCGCAGGAGCTCGGCCGGCGCCAGCGCGTGCAGATCCGCATCACCGTCGGCGTCGAGGCCCACACGCACGAGTTCATCGCCACCGCCCACGAGGACCAGAAGTTCGGCATCCCGCTGGCCGGCGGGCAGGCCGCCGAGGCCGTGCGGCGGGCGCTGCGGCTCGACGGGCTCGAGGTCATCGGCATCCACTCCCACATCGGGTCGCAGATCTTCGACATGTCCGGCTTCGAGGTCGCCGCGCACCGCGTCGTCGGACTGCTCAAGGACATCCGCGACGAGCACGGCGTCGAGCTGCCCGAGATCGACCTCGGCGGTGGCCTCGGCATCGCCTACACCAGCGACGACGACCCCCGCGAACCGCACGAGATCGCCAAGGCGCTGACCGAGATCGTGACGAGGGAGTGCAAGGCCGCCCGGCTCTCCACCCCGCGCATCTCCGTCGAGCCGGGCCGCGCCATCGTCGGGCCGACCGCCTTCACCCTCTACGAGGTCGGCACCATCAAGCCCCTGGAGGGGCTGCGGACGTACGTCTCCGTCGACGGCGGCATGTCGGACAACATCCGCACCGCCCTGTACGACGCCGAGTACAGCGTCGCCCTCGTCTCCCGCACCTCCGACGCGGAGCCCATGCTCGTCCGGGTCGTCGGCAAGCACTGCGAGAGCGGCGACATCGTGGTCAAGGACGCCTTCCTGCCCGGTGACCTGGCCCCCGGCGACCTCATCGCCGTACCCGCCACCGGGGCGTACTGCCGGTCGATGGCCAGCAACTACAACCACGCGCTGCGGCCGCCCGTCGTCGCCGTGCGGGACGGCGAGGCACGCGTCGTCGTCCGGCGCGAGACGGAGGAGGACCTGCTGCGTCTCGACGTCGGGTGAGCCGACGGCACCGCGGACCCGGGTGGAAGATCTTCCGTCCTCCACCCTCGCGGAAATGAAATAAATGTCTCACGATCCGGACGAAACGCAGAAAAGCCCGTCCGGTGCGTGAGACTGGTCCCACCGTAGAAGGTATGAAGGAAACGAGGTCGGATGATGCGTACGCGTCCGCTGAAGGTGGCGCTGCTGGGCTGTGGAGTGGTCGGCTCAGAGGTGGCGCGCATCATGACGACGCACGCCGACGACCTCGCCGCCCGCATCGGGGCCCCGGTGGAGCTCGCGGGCGTCGCCGTGCGCCGGCCCGACAAGGTGCGTGAGGGCATCGACCCCGCCCTGGTCACCACCGACGCCACCGCCCTCGTCAAACGCGGGGACATCGACGTGGTCGTGGAGGTCATCGGCGGCATCGAGCCCGCCCGGACGCTCATCACCACCGCCTTCGAGCACGGCGCCTCCGTCGTCTCCGCCAACAAGGCCCTCCTCGCCCAGGACGGCGCCGCCCTGCACGCCGCGGCCGGCGCGAACGGCAAGGACCTCTACTACGAGGCCGCCGTCGCCGGCGCCATCCCATTGATCAGGCCGCTGCGCGAGTCCCTCGCCGGCGACAAGGTCAACCGGGTGCTCGGCATCGTCAACGGCACGACCAACTTCATCCTCGACGCCATGGACACCACCGGCGCCGGGTACCAGGAGGCCCTCGACGAGGCCACCGCCCTCGGGTACGCCGAGGCCGACCCGACCGCCGACGTCGAGGGCTTCGACGCCGCCGCCAAGGCCGCCATCCTCGCCGGGATCGCCTTCCACACGCGCGTTCGCCTCGACGACGTCCACCGCGAGGGCATGACCGAGGTCACCGCCGCCGACTTCGCCTCCGCCAAGGAGATGGGCTGCACCATCAAGCTGCTCGCCATCTGCGAGCGGGCCGCGGACGGGGCGTCGGTCACCGCGCGCGTGCACCCCGCGATGATCCCGCTCAGCCACCCGCTGGCCAGCGTGCGCGGCGCCTACAACGCCGTCTTCGTGGAGTCCGACGCGGCCGGGCAGCTGATGTTCTACGGACCCGGCGCCGGCGGTTCGCCGACCGCGTCCGCCGTGCTCGGCGACCTCGTCGCCGTCTGCCGCAACCGGATCGGCGGCGCCACCGGCCCCGGCGAGTCCGCCTATGCCGCACTGCCCGTCTCGCCGATGGGCGACGTCGTCACGCGCTACCACATCAGCCTCGACGTCGCCGACAAACCGGGCGTCCTCGCCCAGGTGGCGACCGTGTTCGCCGAGCACGGTGTCTCCATCGACACCGTCCGGCAGTCGGGCAAGGACGGCGAGGCCTCCCTCGTCGTCGTCACCCACCGAGCGTCCGACGCCGCCCTCGGCGGCACCGTCGAGGCGCTGCGACAGCTCGACACCGTGCGGGGTGTCGCCAGCATCATGCGGGTTGAAGGAGAGTAACCAGCAATGACCCACCAGTGGCGCGGAATCATCGAGGAGTACCGGGACAGGCTGCCGGTCTCCGACAGCACGCCCGTCGTGACGCTCCGTGAGGGCGGCACGCCGCTCGTGCCCGCGCAGGTGCTCTCCGAGCGCACGGGCTGCGAGGTCCACCTCAAGGTGGAGGGCGCGAACCCGACCGGGTCCTTCAAGGACCGCGGCATGACCATGGCCATCAGCAAGGCCAAGGAGGAGGGCGCGCAGGCCGTCATCTGCGCCTCCACGGGCAACACGTCCGCCTCCGCCGCCGCGTACGGCGTGCGCGCGGGCATGGTCTCCGCCGTGCTCGTGCCGCAGGGCAAGATCGCGCTCGGCAAGATGGGCCAGGCCCTCGTGCACGGCGCGAAGATCCTCCAGGTCGACGGCAACTTCGACGACTGCCTCACGCTGGCCCGCGCGCTCAGCGACAACTACCCGGTGGCGCTGGTCAATTCGGTCAACCCGGTCCGTATCGAGGGGCAGAAGACGGCCGCCTTCGAGATCGTGGACATGCTCGGCGACGCGCCCGACATCCACGTCCTGCCGGTGGGCAACGCGGGCAACATCACCGCGTACTGGAAGGGCTACAAGGAGTACGCCGCCGACGGGGTCAGCACGAGGAGGCCGCACATGTGGGGCTTCCAGGCCTCCGGCAGCGCCCCGATCGTGCGCGGCGAGGTCGTCAAGGACCCGTCGACGATCGCCACCGCCATCCGCATCGGCAACCCCGCCTCCTGGGACTTCGCGCTCGCCGCGCGGGACGAGTCCGGCGGTGCCATCGACGAGGTGACGGACCGTGAGATCCTGCGCGCGTACCGGCTGTTGGCCTCCCAGGAGGGCGTCTTCGTCGAGCCCGCGTCCGCCGCGTCGGTGGCCGGTCTGCTGAAGGCCGCCGAGCAGGGCAAGGTCGACCCGGGACAGCGCATCGTCTGCACCGTCACCGGCAACGGACTGAAGGACCCCGACTGGGCCGTCGCCGGCGCCCCCCAGCCGGTCACCGTCCCCGTCGACGCGGCCACCGCGGCCGAGCGCCTCGGCCTCGTCTGAGACCCCGCCCGGAGCGACCGCGGCCGGGCACCCGGCGGGACGGCCCGGCCGTCCCGCCGGCGGGAAACGCGCCGCTTCCACCGGCGCGAACGGGCGTAAGAGACGCCCAGCCGGGAAAGCCCTTGACGGGGGGTGCACAGGGGGCTTGCGACACGCATCGTGCGCCTCCCGTGCGCCCTATGTCGCCGCGGAACCATCCTTGGATAGGCTGTACCGAACCCGCCCGCCGCATATGCCGCGGTACCGCGCTGTCTCCGCGGTCGGCAAGCGGCGGCGGTGCGGTCGCCCGTTCGGCAGGAAGCGGCGACCCCGGGGGAATCTGTTCGTCACCGAATGCCGATCGAACGTCATTCGACCACCACGCAGCTCAAGGAGAGTCATCGAGCGATGGCCGGTCCAGCGTTCCGCGCCGCCGCCGTCCGGGTGCGCGTCCCCGCCACCAGCGCCAACCTCGGCCCGGGCTTCGACGCCCTCGGCCTCGCGCTGGGCTTGTACGACGACGTGGTCGTCCGGGTGGCCGACTCCGGGCTGCACATCGACATCGCGGGTGAGGGCAGCGAGACGCTGCCGCGCGACGAGAAACACCTCCTCGTCCGGTCCCTGCGCACCGCCTTCGACCTCCTCGGCGGCCAGCCCCGCGGCCTGGAGATCGTCTGCGCCAACCGCATCCCGCACGGACGCGGCCTCGGCTCCTCCTCCGCCGCCATCTGCGCCGGCATCGTCGCCGCGCGCGCGGTGACCATAGGCGGCGAGGCCCGCCTCGACGACGCCGCGCTGCTCGACCTCGCCACCGAGATCGAGGGCCACCCCGACAACGTGGCGGCCTGCCTGCTGGGCGGCTTCACCCTCTCCTGGATGGAGTCCGGGGCCGCCCGGGCGATCAGGATGGAGCCGTCCGATTCCATCGTTCCGGTGGTTTTCGTGCCCGGAAAGCCGGTCCTGACGGAGACCGCGCGCGGTCTGCTCCCGCGCACCGTGCCGCACGTCGACGCCGCCGCCAACGCGGGCCGTGCCGCCCTGCTCGTCGAGGCCCTGACCAGGCGCCCCGAGCTGCTGCTGCCGGCCACCGAGGACCGCCTCCACCAGGAGTACCGCGCGCCGGCCATGCCGGAGAGCGCCGCACTGGTGGAGCGGCTGCGCGGCGACGGCATCCCCGCGGTCATCTCCGGCGCCGGTCCCACGGTGATGGCGCTGGCCGACGCCGGCACGGCCGACAAGGTCGAGGCGCTGGCGGGCACGGACTGGGCGGCCAACCGGCTGAGCCTGGACCAGCAGGGCGCATGCGTCCTGCCACTGGCGACGTCCGGTGACCTGTAGCCGCGGACGGTTGCCGGATTTCGAGAGGGGGAATGTTTGTTGGATCCGGTAGTGTTAATCTCAAGTCTGCACCCGACCCCACCATGGCGAGGTGCCTCGTGTCCCCGTCCGGGACAGACATTCTTCCGGGAGCTCCCCAAGCCGCATTGTGTGCTCGACGCCGTACATCACTGGTACGGCCGACACGGACACTGAGCGGCCCGCCGGGCACGCTCCGGAACCGGTGCGACCACACCGCGTGACACCGAGACTGGGTGCCACGGCCAGGGGGAGCGCCATCACCAGATATCTCTTCCGCCGAATGGGCGGACCACCGCCCCGGCACGGTTCACACAGCAAGGACCGTAGCCGGACAGCACAACCGGTCGCCGAGCCAGACAGGCCGACGTCCGCTCCAGGGAAGGACCCTTCGTGAGCGACACCACCGATCTGATGGGCGCACGTGTCGAGGAGACCGCTGCCGCGCCCGCCACGGACGCCTCCGCGCCTGCCACCGGTGCGGGCTCCCGGCGGCGCCGCGGTACCGGCCTCGAGGGCATGGTGCTGGCCGAGCTGCAGCAGGTCGCATCCGGCCTCGGCATCAGGGGCACCGCGCGGATGCGCAAGAGCCAGCTGATCGAGGTCATCAAGGAGGCGCAGGCCGCGGGCGGCGCCCCCGCCAAGGCCGCGCCCGCCGCGGACGCCGCCGGCGAGACCAAGCCGAAGCGCCGCGCCACCTCCCGGACCCGTACGGGCGACGAGGGTGCCGCCGCCGAGAAGGCGGCGAAGGCCGGCAAGGCCGAGAAGAAGGCGGACCGGACGGCCGCCGACAAGGCCGTGGCCCAGCAGCAGATCGAGATCCCCGGCCAGCCGTCCCCGAAGGTCCCCGCCGACCAGTCGGGCGCCCCCGCCGACGACGCCCCCGCCGAGCGCCGCCGTCGCCGGGCCACCGCCGACGCCGGCAGCCCGGCCGGTACCGACACGGCCGTCGCCGAGGCCAAGGGCGAGCAGCGCAACGACTCCGGACAGCAGTCCCAGGGCCAGCAGCAGGGCGACGACGGCGCCGAGGGCCGCCGCCGCGACCGCCGCGACCGGGACCGCGACCGCGGCCGTGACCGCGACCGCCGCAACAAGGGCGACGACCAGCAGAACCAGGGCGGCGGGCAGCGCCAGCAGCAGGGCGGGGGCCGTCAGGACCGCCAGCAGCGGGCCGACGAGGACGGGGACGACTTCGACGGCGGCCGCCGCGGCCGTCGCGGCCGCTACCGGGACCGCCGGGGCCGCCGCGGGCGCGACGAGATCGCCGCCGAGCCGCAGATCAACGAGGACGACGTCCTGATCCCGGTCGCGGGCATCCTCGACATCCTCGACAACTACGCGTTCATCCGGACCTCCGGCTACCTGCCCGGTCCCAACGACGTGTACGTCTCCCTCGCCCAGGTCCGCAAGAACGGCCTGCGCAAGGGCGACCACCTCACCGGTGCGGTGCGGCAGCCGAAGGAGGGCGAGCGGCGCGAGAAGTTCAACGCGCTGGTCCGCCTGGACTCCGTCAACGGCATGGCGCCCGAACACGGCCGCGGACGGCCGGAGTTCAACAAGCTGACGCCGCTGTACCCGCAGGACCGCCTCCGCCTGGAGACGGACCCCGGCGTCCTGACCACCCGCATCATCGACCTCGTCTCGCCCATCGGCAAGGGCCAGCGCGGTCTGATCGTGGCCCCGCCGAAGACCGGCAAGACCATGATCATGCAGGCGGTCGCCAACGCGATCACCCACAACAACCCCGAGTGCCACCTGATGGTCGTCCTCGTCGACGAGCGTCCGGAAGAGGTCACCGACATGCAGCGGTCGGTGAAGGGCGAGGTCATCTCCTCGACCTTCGACCGTCCCGCCGAGGACCACACCACGGTCGCCGAGCTCGCCATCGAGCGCGCCAAGCGACTGGTGGAGCTGGGCCACGACGTCGTCGTGCTGCTCGACTCGATCACCCGTCTGGGCCGTGCGTACAACCTCGCCGCCCCGGCCTCCGGCCGCATCCTGTCCGGTGGTGTCGACTCGACCGCCCTGTACCCGCCGAAGCGCTTCTTCGGTGCGGCCCGCAACATCGAGGACGGCGGCTCGCTGACCATCCTCGCCACCGCCCTGGTGGACACCGGGTCCCGCATGGACGAGGTGATCTTCGAGGAGTTCAAGGGCACCGGCAACATGGAGCTCAAGCTCGACCGGAAGCTCGCCGACAAGCGCATCTTCCCGGCGGTGGACGTCGACGCGTCCGGCACCCGCAAGGAGGAGATCCTGCTCGGCAGCGACGAGCTGGCCATCGTCTGGAAGCTGCGCCGGGTGCTGCACGCGCTCGACTCGCAGCAGGCGATCGAACTGCTCCTCGACAAGATGAAGCAGACCAAGTCGAACGCCGAGTTCCTGCTGCAGATCCAGAAGACGACCCCGACGCCGGGCAACGGCGACTGACGTCTTCGCACCACCACAGGGCCGCCCCCGTCACACCCGTGACGGGGGCGGCCCTGTGCGTTGTCTGTGGACAGGTGTACGATCACGCCTTCGCGAGTGCGCGGCGTCCGGGGGGATCAACGGGCGTCCTGCCGCTCTTTTTCGTGAACTTCTCATCTCCTGGGGGGACTTGAGTGCACACATCCCTGTCCGCGTCCGGACGGCCCCGTCGTCACGGACGCAGGATGCGCATCGCGCTGCCCGCGTTCGCCGCGGGCCTCGCCGGGCTCGTGGCCGCCACGCTGACGACGTCGCCCGCCGCCGCCGCACCCACCGCGCCGGGCCCGGCGGTCGGCCCCGCCGCGCGGACGGTGCCGCAGGCCGAGCTCCAGCGGCGCATCGCGGGCGCCGCGGCCGGTGACGAGCAGGCCGGCGACCACGCGGGCCGCGCCCAGCGCGGGATCACCGGCGGCGACGCCGCCTCGATCGATCCCAAGATCATCGGCGGCACGCAGACGGGCATCTCCACCGCGCCGTGGATGGCCCAGCTCTGGTACTACGACGACCGCGGCACCGCGGGCGAGAGCGACGACATCGGCTTCTTCTGCGGCGGCGCCGTCGTCGCCCCGACGAAGATCCTCACCGCCGCGCACTGCGTCAAGGGCTACAACTGGTACGCCAACGGCGCCGTCGTCACCGGCACCGCGCAGCTGGCCACGGGCAGCGACCTGCACGGCGGCACCGTGTCCGGTGTGTGGCGGCAGTGGAACCACCCGTCGTACAACGCCGTGACCATCGACAACGACATGGCCCTGCTGACCCTGCCGAACCCGGTCGGCGCCAAGCCGATCCCGATGACGACGTCGGCCGACACGGCCTCCTACCGGGCCGGCACCGCCGCCAAGGTCTACGGCTGGGGCCGCACCACCTCCACCACCGACGACCTCTCCGACGTGCTGAAGACGGCCACCCTGCCCATCCAGTCGGACGCCACCTGCGGCGGCGCCTGGGGAGCCGACTACGTCGCGGGCCACATGGTCTGCGCCGGCGCCCCCGCGACCGGATCCGACGCGGGCACCGTCACCACCTGCAACGGCGACTCCGGCGGCCCGCTGGTCGTCGGCGGCCGTGTCGTCGGCGTCGTCTCCTGGGGCGTGGAGGACTGCGTCGCCCAGGGCGCGTACGGCGTCTTCGCCAAGGTCAGCACCTACGCCGGGGTGACCTACCCGCGGGTGGACGACACCGACATCAGCGGCGACGGCCGTGCCGACCTGTGGCTGCGCCAGGCGTCCAGCAAGGTGGGCTACTCCCAGAACTCCACGGGCAAGGGCTTCGCCGCCCGCGAGGCCTGGGGCAACTGGAGCGGCGTCAACCTCGTCGTCCAGGCCGACCTCGACCGGGACGGCTACCAGGACCTCGTCAACCGGGGCACCGACGGCAGCCTGGTCTGGTCGCACTACCAGCCGTCCAGCCAGACCTGGGCGCACAAGACCCTCGCCACCGGCTGGGGCAGCCGCAAGCAGATCCTCGTGCCGGGCGACCTGACCGGCGACGACCTGGCAGACCTGCTCTCGCTGGACTCCGCGAACACCCTGCTGCTCTACCCGGGCCGCGGCAACGGCACCTTCGGCAGCCCGATCAAGGTGACCACCGGTTTCTCCGCCTACAACCAGCTCCGCGGCCACGGCGACTTCACCGGTGACGGCAAGGCGGACCTGCTCGCCCGCGCCGGCAACGGCGACCTCTACCTGTACCCGGGCCGCGGGACGGCCACCAGCGCCTTCTCGCCCCGGATCAAGCTGCGCAGCTGGCCCGAGGTCAAGACCGTCGTCTCGCCCGGCGACGTGACCGGGGACGGCAAGGCCGACGTGCTGGCCGTCACCAAGGCCGGGAACATGTTCCTGTACGCCGGCACCGGCAAGGCCGGAACCGCGATCTTCGCCACAGCCGTGCAGACCGGCAGTGGCTACGGCGGCTTCGACATCCTCGGCTGAAACCGCAGGTGACCGCGGAACTCGCGGTCGAACCGGCGACTCTCTGTGCCCGGCGCGCCACGCGCCGGGCACAGTGCGTTGTGCGACCCTGTCCCGAGTTCCGCCGTCCGACGTACGGGGGGACGATGGTGAGGTACCGGTGGAGAACCGCCCAAGCCGCACCGACCCGACCCTGAGCACAGGGGGTAGCCGACCGGACGAGAACCGAGGAGCACATGTCCGCCGAGAGCATGCCGGATCCCATACCCGGCCCCGGAGAGTCCCGCACCGACGGGAAACGCCCCCGGGGCAAGGGTCAGCGCCGCAAGCCCCGTGACAGACGCCGCAGGGCGCTGCTCGTCACGGCCTGGACCGCCGCGGGCATCGTGATCCTGGGCGGCACCGGAGCCGGCGTCCTGTACTTCAAGCTCAACGGCAACCTCACGAGCGTCGACATCGACCAGGTCCTCGGCGCCGACCGGCCCGAGAAGGCCGACGACGGCTCCGAGAACATCCTCGTCCTCGGCTCCGACACCCGCGCCGGCGGCAACAAGCGGCTCGGCGGCGGCACCGACGACGGCACCGCCCGCTCCGACACGGCGATGGTCGTGCACGTCCACAAGGGCCACAAGAAGGCCAGCGTGGTCTCCATCCCCCGCGACACCCTCATCGACCGGCCCGAGTGCACCGGCGCGGACGGCGGCGAGCACCCCGCCGCGACGGACGTGATGTTCAACTCCGCCTACTCCACCGGCGGCGCCGCCTGCGCCGTGAAGACCGTCGAGTCGGTCAGCGGACTGCGCATGGACCACTACCTCGAGGTCGACTTCAACGGCTTCCAGCAGCTCGTCGACGACCTCGGCGGCGTCCAGGTCACCACCACCGAGGACATCAAGGACCCCGACAGCCACCTCGACCTCCGGGCCGGCACCCACCGGCTCGACGGGGAGCAGTCCCTCGGCCTGGTCCGCACCCGGCACGGCGTCGGCGACGGCTCCGACCTGGGCCGCATCCAGCTCCAGCAGGCCTTCGTCAAGGCCCTGGTCCACCAGGTGAAGGACATCGGCCTGCTCGGCAACCCGAAGAAGCTGTACGACGTCGCCGACACCGCCACCAAGACCGTCACCACCGACTCCGACCTGGGCTCGGTGAACTCCCTGATGTCCTTCGCGAGCGGCCTGAAGGGCATCGACCCCGGCCAGATGCACATGGTCACCATGCCGGTGGTCTACGACCCCGCCGACGGCAACCGCGTCCTCGTCGAGAAGGCCAAGGCCCGGCAGGTGTGGGACGCGCTGCGGAACGACCGGCCCATCCCGGCGGGCGCGACGGCCGACACGGCCACCGGCGAGGCCAAGGACGTCGTGTCGGCGTCCTGATCCGCCCGGCACCCCCGAAGGCGCGGCCGCACCGGGAATAGATCCCTCCCGCCCCCCGTTTTGGACGATGCGGCCGGTCCTGGCAGACTGGTACGTCGGCCCCGGTTCACGTCCCCGCATCCCGCGGCGGCGACCCGGCGCCCTCCCGAACCTAGGAGACACCTTGAAGCGCGACATCCACCCCGAGTACGTCGAGACGCAGGTCAGCTGCACCTGTGGCGCGTCGTTCACCACCCGCAGCACCATCGACTCCGGCACCATCCGCGCCGAGGTCTGCTCCGAGTGCCACCCGTTCTACACGGGCAAGCAGAAGATCCTCGACACCGGTGGCCGCGTGGCCCGCTTCGAGGCCCGCTTCGGCAAGGCTGCCGCCGGCTCCAAGAAGTAGCGAGCCGCCGATCGCCGGTCCACGGCCGCACCCCGGACGGGGGGCGCCGGGACCGGCGTTTTTGGTCGCCCGCCTTCCCCTTCACCGCAGTAGCAGGAGCCCAAGATGTTCGAGGCCGTCGAGGAACTCGTCGCCGAGCACGCCGACCTGGAGAAGAAGCTCGCCGACCCGTCGGTCCACTCCGACCAGGCCAACGCGCGCAAGCTGAACAAGCGTTACGCCGAGCTCACCCCGATCGTCGCCACGTACCGCTCCTGGAGGCAGACCGGCGACGACATCGAGACCGCACGCGAACTCGCCGCCGACGACCCGGACTTCGCCGCCGAGGTCAAGGAGCTGGACAAGCAGCGCGAGGAGCTCACCGAGAAGCTCCGCCTGCTCCTCGTCCCGCGCGACCCCAGCGACGACAAGGACGTCATCCTCGAGATCAAGGCCGGCGCGGGCGGCGACGAGTCGGCGCTGTTCGCCGGCGACCTGCTGCGCATGTACCTGCGCTACGCCGAGCGGGTCGGCTGGAAGACCGAGATCATCGACTCCACCGAGTCCGAGCTGGGCGGCTACAAGGACGTCCAGGTCGCCGTGAAGACCAAGGGCGGCCAGGGCGCCACCGAGCCCGGCCAGGGCGTCTGGGCCCGGCTGAAGTACGAGGGCGGCGTGCACCGCGTGCAGCGCGTGCCCGCCACCGAGTCCCAGGGGCGCATCCACACCTCCGCGGCCGGCGTGCTCGTCACGCCCGAGGCCGAGGAGATCGACGTCGAGATCAACCAGAACGACCTGCGCATCGACGTCTACCGGTCGTCCGGCCCCGGCGGCCAGTCCGTCAACACCACCGACTCCGCCGTGCGCATCACGCACCTGCCGACCGGAGTCGTCGCCTCCTGCCAGAACGAGAAGAGCCAGCTGCAGAACAAGGAGCAGGCGATGCGTATCCTGCGCTCCAGGCTGCTCGCGGCGGCACAGGAGGAGGCGGAGAAGGAGGCCGCGGACGCCCGCCGCAGCCAGGTCCGCACCGTCGACCGCTCCGAGAAGATCCGCACGTACAACTTCCCGGAGAACCGCATCTCGGACCACCGCGTCGGCTTCAAGGCGTACAACCTGGACCAGGTCCTGGACGGCGACCTCGACTCGGTGATCCAGGCCTGCGTCGACGCGGACTCGGCGGCCAAGCTCGCCGCCGCGTAAGCACCACGCGCACCACCCGCACCGGACCACAGCTCAGCCCCGGAGGACCAGCGTGAACCTGCTGCTCATGGAGGTGGCCCAGGCCACCCAGCGGCTGGCCGACGCCGGCGTGCCCTCGCCGCGCACCGACGCGGAGGAGCTCGCCGCGTACCTGCACGGCGTCAAGCGGGGCGAGCTGCACACCGTGCCGGACGCGGACTTCGACGCCCGGTACTGGGAGGTCGTCGCCCGCCGCGAGGCCCGCGAGCCGCTCCAGCACATCACCGGCCGCGCCTACTTCCGCTACCTGGAGCTCCAGGTGGGCCCCGGTGTCTTCGTGCCCCGTCCCGAGACCGAGTCCGTCGTCGGCTGGGCCATAGACGCCGTGCGCGCCATGGACGTCGTCGAGCCGTGCATCGTCGACCTGTGCACCGGCTCGGGTGCCATCGCGCTCGCGCTCGCCCAGGAGGTGCCGCGTTCGCGCGTGCACGCCGTGGAGCTGTCCGAGGACGCCCTGGTGTGGACCCGCAAGAACATGGAGGGGTCCAGGGTCGAGCTGCGCCAGGGAGACGCCCTGACCGCCTTCCCGGACCTCGACGGCCAGGTCGACCTGGTCGTCTCCAACCCGCCGTACATCCCGCTCACCGAGTGGGAGTACGTCGCCCCCGAGGCCCGCGACCACGATCCCCAGATGGCCCTGTTCTCCGGCGAGGACGGCCTCGACCTGATCCGCGGCCTGGAACGCACCGCGCACCGCCTGCTGCGCCCCGGCGGGGTCGTCGTCGTCGAGCACGCCGACACCCAGGGCGGCCAGGTGCCGTGGATCTTCACCGAGGAGCGGGGCTGGGCCGACGCGGCCGACCACCCCGACCTCAACAACCGTCCCCGCTTCGCGACCGCCCGCAAGGCGATGCCGTGAACAGCCCGATGACTACGACCCCGCAGTACGTGTACGAGGAGGCCCGCTAAATGGCTCGGCGATACGACACCAACGACGCGACCGACCGTGTGACCGGTCTGCGTGAGGCCGCGTCCGCCGTCCGCCGTGGCGAGCTCGTGGTGCTGCCCACCGACACGGTGTACGGCATCGGCGCCGACGCGTTCTCGTCGGAGGCCGTCGGCGACCTGCTGGAGGCCAAGGGCCGGGGCCGCAACATGCCCAGCCCCGTCCTGATCGGTTCGCCGAACACCCTGCACGGCCTGGTCACCGACTTCTCCGAGAAGGCCTGGGAGCTGGTCGACGCCTTCTGGCCGGGCGCCCTGACCCTCGTCGCCAAGCACCAGCCGTCCCTCCAGTGGGACCTCGGCGAGACCCGCGGCACGGTCGCCGTGCGGATGCCGCTGCACCCCGTCGCGATCGAGCTGCTCACCGAGTTCGGCCCCATGGCCGTCTCCTCGGCCAACCTGACCGGCCACCCGGCGCCGGAGGACTGCGACGCCGCCCAGCAGATGCTCGGCGACTCCGTCTCCGTCTACCTCGACGGCGGCCCCACCCCCGGCAACGTCCCCTCGTCCATCGTCGACGTCACCCGCGAGGTGCCGGTGCTGCTGCGCGCGGGCGCGCTGTCGGCGGAGGAGCTGCGCAAGGTGGTACCCGACCTCGAGGTGGCGAATTGACGGCCCCTGAGACGGGGCGTGGCATAGGCATCGGGGAACGCGCCGCGGAGGTGACGACGACCTTCGGCTTCCCGCGCGACAGCTTCCGCATCCTCCACGTCAGCACCGGCAACGTCTGCCGCTCGCCCATCACCGAGCGGCTGACCCGGCATTTCGTGACGGAGCGGCTGGGCGTCCTGGGCGGCGGCCTCATCGTGGAGAGCGCGGGCACCTGGGGCCACGAGGGCGCGCCCATGGAGGCGAACGCGGAGACCGTCCTGGCCGAGTTCGGCGCGGACGCCGCGGGCTTCACCGGACGCGAGCTGCTCGACGAGCACGTCATCCGCGCCGACCTGGTGCTGACGGCGACCCGGGACCACCGGGCGCAGGTCATCTCCATGGGGCACTCGGCGGGACTGCGCACCTTCACGCTCAAGGAGTTCACCCGGCTGGTGAACGCCATCGACCCCGCGACCCTGCCGTCCCTGGACGAGGGCGTGGTCGCGCGTGCGCGGGCGCTGGTGCGCGCGGCGGCGGCTCTACGCGGGTGGCTCCTCGCGCCGACGGCGGAGGCGGACGAGGTCTACGACCCGTACGGGGCGCCGCTGCCGTTCTTCCGGTCGATCGGGGACGAGATACACCAGGCGCTGGACCCGGTGGTCACGGCGCTGACCGGCGTCGCCGCCCGCACGTGAGCGCCGGACCCGCACCGGAGAGGGACGGCGCCCTGAGGGGCGGCCGGCCCGGCCGTGGGGCCCGTGTGGGCCCTCCCGGGTGACCACCTAGGGAAAACTCGGGCGTTCCCGGCATTCCGGGCCTACATTGGTCGTACGTCACCGTCGACGCACGCCCGGAGCGCACCATGTCGGTCACCCGCGACATCCTCGAGGCCGATGACGGCATGCCCGGCGTGCTGCCGCGGCAGGACCCCGAGCTGGCCGAGATCCTGCTCGCCGAACGCCGCCGGCAGTCGACGACGCTCCAGCTCATCGCCGCCGAGAACTTCACGTCCCCCGCCGTTCTGGCCGCCCTCGGCTCGCCGCTCGCCAACAAGTACGCCGAGGGCTACCCCGGCGCCCGGCACCACGGCGGGTGCGAGATCGTCGACGCGGCCGAGCGGCTCGCGGTCGACCGGGCCCGGGACCTGTTCGGCGCCGACCACGCCAACGTGCAGCCGCACTCCGGCTCCTCGGCCGTGCTCGCCGCATACGCCGCGCTGCTGCGCCCCGGCGACACCGTCCTCGCGCTCGGCCTGCCGTACGGCGGCCACCTCACGCACGGCTCGCCCCTGAACTTCTCCGGCCGCTGGTTCGACTTCGTCGGCTACGGCGTCGACGCGGAGACCGGGCTCGTCGACCACGACCAGGTGCGCACCCTGGCCCGCACGCACCGGCCCAAGGCGATCGTGTGCGGCTCGATCGCCTACCCCCGCCACATCGACCACGCCTTCTTCCGCGACGTCGCCGACGAGGTCGGCGCCTACCTGATCGCCGACGCCGCGCACCCGATCGGCCTGGTGGCCGGGGGAGCGGCGCCCAGCCCGGTGCCGTACGCCGACATCGTCTGCGCCACCACGCACAAGGTGCTGCGCGGCCCGCGCGGCGGCATGATCCTCTGCGGGAGCGAACTGGCCGAACGGGTCGACCGGGCCGTCTTCCCGTTCACGCAGGGCGGCGCCCAGATGAACGCCGTCGCGGCGAAGGCCGTCGCGTTCGGCGAGGCGGCCACCCCGGCCTTCGCCGCCTACGCCCACCAGGTCGTCGCCAACGCCCGCGCCCTCGCCGCCCACCTGGCCGCGGAGGGCTTCGTCGTCACCACCGGCGGCACCGACACCCACCTGCTCACCGTCGACCCGGCCCCGCTCGGCGTCGACGGCCGGGCGGCGCGGGGGCGGCTGGCGGCGGCCGGGATCGTGCTGGACTGCTGCGCGCTGCCGCACGCGGACGTCCGGGGCCTGCGCCTGGGCACGGCGGCGCTGACCACGCAGGGCATGGGGGAGCGGGAGATGGAGACGGTGGCCACACTGCTCGCCGGTGTGCTGCGGGGCACCACGGACCCCGTCGCGGCGCGGGCGGACGTACGGGCCCTGACCGCCGGATTCCCTCCCTATCCGGGCTGAGGCGGGGTAGGCGCACACCTGTGCACAGCCGCTCGTGCAACCATCGTCGCTACCCGGAAGTCCTCACACATATGCGCGCATCGCTAGGGTGTGGGGCTGGGAATGCCAGCGAGACCTGTGGGGAAGCCCGTGCGTGAATACCTGCTGACGCTCTGCGTCACGGCCGCGGTGACGTATCTGCTGACAGGGCCGGTACGCAAGTTCGCGATCGTGGCCGGAGCGATGCCGGAGATCCGGGCGCGCGACGTCCACCGGGAACCCACGCCGCGGCTGGGCGGGATCGCGATGTTCTTCGGGCTGTGCGCCGGCCTGCTGGTCGCCGACCACCTCACGAACCTCACCGAGGTCTTCGAGAATTCCAACGAACCGCGGGCCCTGCTCTCCGGCGCCGCCCTGATCTGGCTGATCGGCGTCCTGGACGACAAGTTCGAGATCGACGCCCTGATCAAGCTGGGCGGCCAGATGATCGCCGCCGGTGTGATGGTGGTGCAGGGTCTGACCATCCTGTGGATCCCGGTGCCGGGCGTGGGCACGGTGGCCCTGACCCAGTGGCAGGGCACGCTCCTCACCGTCGCGCTGGTGGTCATCACCATCAACGCGGTCAACTTCGTGGACGGCCTCGACGGGCTCGCCTCCGGCATGGTGTGCATCGCGGCGGCCGCGTTCTTCATGTACGCCTACCGCATCTGGTACTCCTACGGCATCGAGGCCGCCGCTCCCGCGACGCTGTTCGCGGCCATCCTGATGGGCATGTGCCTGGGCTTCCTGCCGCACAACATGCACCCCGCGCGGATCTTCATGGGCGACTCGGGCTCGATGCTGATCGGCCTGGTGCTCGCGGCGGGCGCGATCTCCATCACGGGACAGGTGGACCCGGACAGCCTGTTCGGCGGGTCCGAGCGCAGCACGGTGCACCAGATGGTGCCGGTCTACATCCCGCTGGTGATGCCGCTGACCATCATCGCCATCCCGGCCGCCGACCTGATCCTCGCGATCGTGCGGCGCACCTGGCGCGGCCAGTCGCCGTTCGCCGCGGACCGGGGGCACCTGCACCACCGGCTGCTGGAGGTCGGGCACTCCCACAGCCGCGCGGTGCTGATCATGTACTTCTGGTCCGCGCTGATCGCCTTCGGCACGCTGGCCTACTCCGTCAACTCGGCGTCGATGTGGATCGTGCTGGGCGTCGTCTTCCTCAGCGCGGTCGGCCTGGTGCTGCTCCTGCTGCCGCGCTTCACCCCGCGCGCCCCGCGCTGGGCCGAGCGCTTCGTGCCGCCGCGCTACCGGCGCCGCCGGAGGACGGCCGCCGAGGCGCCGGCCGCCGCGGAAGAGGCGGAGGAACTCGTCCCGGTCGCCGTCGGCGTCTCGGGCGTCAACGGCGCAACCGCCGTGGGACCCCGCTCGGGCACAAGGTAAGAATCTGACTAGAGCATTGCCAACTCGTGGGGGAGCAAATCTCCGCAATACCAGACAAGTCGGTGCGGTAATTGCACAAACGCGCACTGTCACTCTCATGTGTGACAGCAAGCACACCCACAGGTAAAGACCTCATCAAATAGTTTGTGATACGGTTCACGAGAACCCCCGGGTAGAGCCTAAGGACCGTAGTGCGACGGTCTCTTGGCCGTCAGGACTCCGTTCGGCCCGGGACTACGCTCGTCCATGACGACACACTGCCCCCTGTGAAATGCGGAGTTGCCGCCATGCCGTCCAATGACGTCCGGATCTTGCTTCAGGCTGCCGTGCCCACGGCTGCCGTCGGCGCGGTAGCCGCCGTCGTCAGCGCCGTGGTCGCCGGCGGCAAGGGGGCGGTCGGAGCCGTGGTGGGAACGCTCGTGGTGATTCTCTTCATGGGGCTCGGCCTCTACATCCTGCAGCGCACCGCCAAATCGCTTCCGCACCTCTTCCAGGCGATGGGCCTGATGCTCTACGCGGCACAGATTCTTCTGCTGTTCGTCTTCGTCGCCGCGTTCAAGAACACGACGCTGTTCAACCCCCGGGCCTTCGCGCTCACTCTGGTCGCCGGCACCCTCGCGTGGATCGCCGCCCAGACGCGCGCCCACATGAAGTCCAAGATTCTCTACGTCGAACCCGAGCCGTCGGGCAAAAAGCCCGAAAAGACGGGCCACTCGTCGTGAGGGGTAGGGCCGGGATAAAGAGGCATGTGAAGTCCTGCTATCGTCCGGTGCCAACTGCGGCATCGCGGGCACGGGCATCCCAGCTGACGCCTGTCGATTCGCGAGGCGAGATGCCCCACAGCCGCCCCCACATCCGTAACACCAGTCCCGTGCCGAACCGCGGCCCCGCGTCGCGCCGACACAACGAGGTTGCCGTACCCATGCGCCACGATGAAGGAGCCCGCGGTGAGTGCTGACCCGACGCAGGTGCTCGCCTTCGAGACCGACTGCCACATCTTTGACGGCTGTGGCTTCCCTTCTCCCGGCCTGCACTCGTTCCTGTTCGAGCCCCTGTGGGGCGACCACGACAGCAACTTGTACTTCAACAAGCCGATGCTGCTGGCGCTGCTCGGTTCGATCGTCATCGTCGGGTTCTTCTGGGCGGCCTTCCGCAAGCCGAAGGTCGTCCCCGGCAAGCTCCAGATGGTCGCCGAGGCGGGTTACGACTTCATCCGGCGCGGGGTCGTGTACGAGACCATCGGCAAGAAGGAAGGCGAGAAGTACGTCCCGCTCGTCGTCTCGCTCTTCTTCTTCGTCTGGATGATGAACCTCTGGTCGATCATCCCGGTCGCCCAGTTCCCGGTCACCTCGATCATCGCCTACCCGGCCGTGCTCGCCGCGATCGTCTACGTCACCTGGATCACGCTCACTTTCAAGCGCCAGGGATTCGTCGGCTTCTTCAAGAACGTCACCGGCTACGACAAGTCGCTCGGCCCGGTGCTGCCGCTGGCCATGCTGATCGAGTTCTTCTCGAACATCCTGATCCGGCCGTTCACGCACGCGGTGCGACTCTTCGCCAACATGTTCGCGGGCCACACCCTGCTGCTGCTCTTCACGATCGCCAGCTGGTACCTGCTGAACGGCGTCGGCATCGCCTACGCGGGCGTCTCGTTCATCATGACCGTGGTGATGACCGCCTTCGAGCTCTTCATCCAGGCTCTGCAGGCGTACGTGTTCGTCCTTCTGACGTGCACCTACATCCAGGGCGCCATGGCCGAGCACCACTGAGCAAGCGCGCCTAAGACCTCACTAGTCGTCCGGTGGCCAACCCCCACCGGTCCGTAAAGAAAAGGAAGAACTGGCATGTCCCAGACCCTTGCTGCCGTCGAAGGTTCCCTCGGTTCCATCGGTTACGGCCTCGCTGCCATCGGCCCCGGCGTCGGCGTCGGCATCATCTTCGGCAACGGCACCCAGGCCCTGGCCCGTCAGCCCGAGGCGGCCGGCCTGATCCGCGCCAACCAGATTCTGGGCTTCGCCTTCTGTGAGGCGCTCGCCCTGATCGGTCTGGTCATGCCGTTCGTCTACGGCTACTGATCGCTGATCCCAGACCAGCCGACTAGACGAAAGGCAAACCCATGAGCCCGATGCTCCAGATCGCGGCCGAGGAGATGGAGAATCCCCTCGTCCCGCCGATCCCCGAGCTCGTCATCGGCCTGATCGCCTTCGTCATCGTCTTCGGCTTCCTCGCCAAGAAGCTCCTCCCGAACATCAACAAGGTTCTGGAAGAGCGCCGCGAGGCCATCGAGGGCGGTATCGAGAAGGCCGAGGCCGCGCAGACCGAGGCCCAGAGCGTCCTTGAGCAGTACAAGGCCCAGCTCGCCGAGGCCCGGCACGAGGCCGCGCGCCTGCGCCAGGAGGCGCAGGAGCAGGGCGCCACGCTCATCGCCGAGATGCGCGCGGAAGGCCAGCGGCAGCGTGAGGAGATCATCGCCGCCGGTCACGCCCAGATCCAGGCCGACCGCAAGGCCGCCGCGTCCGCGCTGCGCCAGGACGTCGGCAAGCTGGCCACCGAGCTGGCCGGCAAGCTCGTCGGCGAGTCCCTCGAGGACCACGCCCGCCAGAGCCGCGTCATCGACCGCTTCCTGGACGAGCTGGACGACAAGGCGACGACGGCAGAGGCAACCCGATGAGTGGGATGCACGGAGCGAGCCGCGAGGCCCTGGCCGCCGCGCGTGAGCGCCTCGACGCGCTGACGGACTCCACGTCCGTGGACGCCGGGTCGCTCGCCGACGAGCTGGCCGCCGTCACCGCGCTGCTCCACCGCGAGGTGTCGCTGCGTCGGGTCCTCACCGACCCGGCGCAGGCCGGCGAGGCCAAGGCCGAGCTCGCCCAGCGTCTCCTGGGCACCCAGATCAGCGGCCCCGCCGCCGACCTGGTGTCCGGCATGGTGCGCTCCCGCTGGTCGCAGTCCCGCGACCTGGTGGACGCGCTGGAGGAGCTGGCGAACACCGCCGACCTCACCGCCGCGCAGAAGCGGGGCCGGCTCGACAACGTCGAGGACGAGCTGTTCCGGTTCGGCCGGATCATCTCCTCGAACACCGAGCTGCGCGCCGCGCTGACCAACCGGTCGGCCACCACCGCGGCCAAGAGCGAGCTGCTGCGCAGCCTGCTCGGCGGCCGGGCGGAGCGGACCACCGAGCGTCTGGTCACGCGTCTCGTGACCGTGCCGCGGGGACGTAGCCTGGAGGCGGGACTCGAGTCCCTGTCCAAGCTCGCCGCCGACCGGCGAGACCGGATGGTCGCCGTCGTCACCTCGGCGGTGCCGCTGAGCGACACGCAGAAGCAGCGCCTCGGCGCCGCCCTCGCGAAGGTCTACGGCCGTCCGATGCACCTCAACCTCGACGTGGACCCCGAGGTCCTCGGCGGGATCCGGGTGCAGGTCGGTGACGAGGTCATCAACGGCTCCATCGCGGACCGTCTGGAGGACGCCGGCCGCCGGCTGGCGAGCTAGCGACCACGGCGGCCGTGCACGGCCGCCGGCACAGCACAACAAGCAGTACGTACTTACGACGGCCCTGGTTGGGCCGTGCAGAGGATTCACCTCTCATTGGGGGGAGTCCCGACTCGTGGAATACCCCCCAAGTGAAACTTCGGGCCCAACAAGGAGAGCAGGGAACTCAGATGGCGGAGCTCACGATCCGGCCGGAGGAGATCCGGGACGCACTGGAGAACTTCGTCCAGTCGTACAAGCCGGACGCGGCCTCGCGCGAGGAGGTCGGTACGGTCACCCTTGCCGGCGACGGCATCGCGAAGGTCGAGGGTCTTCCCTCGGCCATGGCCAACGAACTGCTGAAGTTCGAGGACGGCACCCTCGGCCTCGCCCTCAACCTCGAGGAGCGCGAGATCGGTGCCATCGTCCTCGGTGAGTTCAGCGGCATCGAGGAGGGTCAGCCGGTCTCGCGTACCGGTGAGGTCCTCTCCGTGGCCGTCGGCGAGGGCTACCTCGGCCGCGTCGTCGACCCGCTCGGCAACCCGATCGACGGCCTCGGCGAGATCGAGACGTCCGGCCGCCGCGCCCTCGAGCTGCAGGCCCCCACGGTCATGCAGCGCAAGTCGGTGCACGAGCCGATGGAGACCGGCTACAAGGCCGTCGACGCGATGACCCCGATCGGCCGCGGTCAGCGTCAGCTGATCATCGGCGACCGCCAGACGGGCAAGACCGCCCTGGCCGTCGACACGATCATCAACCAGCGCGACAACTGGCGCACCGGCGACCCGAACAAGCAGGTCCGCTGCATCTACGTCGCCATCGGCCAGAAGGGCTCCACCATCGCGTCGGTCCGCCGCGCGCTGGAGGAGAACGGCGCGCTGGAGTACACGACCATCGTGGCCGCCCCGGCGTCCGACCCGGCCGGCTTCAAGTACCTGGCGCCGTACACCGGCTCGGCCATCGGCCAGCAGTGGATGTACGAGGGCAAGCACGTCCTGATCATCTTCGACGACCTGTCGAAGCAGGCCGACGCCTACCGCGCCGTGTCGCTGCTGCTGCGCCGCCCGCCGGGCCGCGAGGCCTACCCGGGTGACGTCTTCTACCTGCACTCCCGTCTGCTGGAGCGCTGCGCCAAGCTCTCCGACGACATGGGCGCCGGTTCCATGACGGGTCTGCCGATCGTCGAGACCAAGGCCAACGACGTCTCGGCGTTCATCCCGACCAACGTCATCTCCATCACCGACGGCCAGTGCTTCCTGGAGTCCGACCTGTTCAACGCCGGCCAGCGTCCGGCCCTGAACGTCGGTATCTCGGTCTCCCGCGTCGGTGGCTCCGCCCAGCACAAGGCCATGAAGCAGGTCTCCGGCCGACTGCGCGTGGACCTCGCCCAGTTCCGTGAGCTCGAGGCGTTCGCCGCCTTCGGCTCCGACCTGGACGCCGCGTCGAAGTCGCAGCTGGAGCGCGGTCAGCGCATGGTCGAGCTGCTGAAGCAGGACCAGTACCAGCCGATGGCCACCGAGGACCAGGTCGTCTCCGTCTGGGCCGGCACCACCGGCAAGATGGACGAGGTGCCCGTCGCCGACATCCGCCGCTTCGAGAAGGAGCTGCTGGAGTACCTGCACCGCCAGGAGCAGGGCCTCATGACCTCCATCCGCGAGGGCGGCAAGATGTCCGACGACACCCTGCAGGCCGTCGCCGAGGCGATCGTGTCGTTCAAGAAGCAGTTCGAGACCTCGGACGGCAAGCTGCTCGGCGAGGACGCCCCGTCCACCGCCAAGTGACGTAAGGAAGGGACCTGACTCATGGGAGCCCAGCTCCGGGTCTACAAGCGTCGCATCCGATCCGTCACCGCGACCAAGAAGATCACCAAGGCGATGGAGATGATCGCCGCCTCGCGCGTCGTCAAGGCGCAGCGCAAGGTGGCGGCCTCCACGCCGTACGCGCAGGAACTGACCCGCGCGGTCACGGCGGTCGGCACCGGGTCGAACACGAAGCACCCGCTGACCACGGAGGCGGACAACCCGACCCGTGCCGCGGTCCTGCTCCTCACGAGCGACCGCGGTCTGGCCGGCGCCTTCAACTCCAACGCCATCAAGGCGGCGGAGCAGCTGACCGAGCGCCTCGAGCGCGACGGCAAGCAGGTCGACACGTACATCGTCGGCCGGCGCGGTCTGGCCCACTACAACTTCCGCGAGCGCAAGGTCGCGGAGTCGTTCACGGGCTTCACCGACGAGCCGACGTACGCGGACGCCAAGAAGGTCGCGGCGCCGCTGATCGAGGCCATCGAGACGGCGACGGCCGAGGGCGGCGTGGACGAGCTCCACATCGTCTACACCGAGTTCGTCTCGATGATGACGCAGACGGCGGTCGACTCCCGGCTGCTTCCGCTGCGCCTCGAAGAGGTCGCGCAGGAGTCGGCGGCGAAGGACGAGATCCTTCCGCTGTACGACTTCGAGCCGTCGGCGGAGGACGTCCTCGACGCCCTGCTGCCGCGCTACGTCGAGAGCCGCATCTACAACGCGCTGCTGCAGTCGGCCGCTTCCAAGCACGCCGCCACGCGGCGCGCGATGAAGTCGGCCACCGACAACGCGGGTGAGCTGATCAACACGCTCTCCCGTCTTGCCAACGCGGCCCGCCAGGCCGAAATCACCCAGGAAATCAGCGAGATCGTCGGTGGCGCGAGCGCACTGGCCGACGCGACCGCGGGGAGTGACAACTAATGACCACCACTGTTGAGCCGACCGCTGCGTCGGGCGTGGCCACCGGCCGCGTCGCGCGGGTCATCGGCCCGGTCGTCGACGTGGAGTTCCCCGTCGACGCGATGCCGGACATCTACAACGCGCTGCACGTCGAGGTCGCCGACCCGGCCAACGCCGGCGAGCTGAAGACGCTGACCCTGGAGGTCGCCCAGCACCTGGGTGACGGCCTGGTCCGCACCATCTCGATGCAGCCCACCGACGGCCTGGTCCGCCAGGCCCCGGTGACCGACACGGGCACGGCCATCTCCGTCCCCGTCGGCGACTTCACCAAGGGCAAGGTGTTCAACACCCTCGGCGAGGTGCTGAACGTCGACGAGACCTACACCGGTGAGCGCTGGCCGATCCACCGCAAGGCGCCCAACTTCGACGAGCTCGAGTCGAAGACCGAGATGTTCGAGACCGGCGTCAAGGTCATCGACCTGCTGACCCCGTACGTCAAGGGCGGCAAGATCGGTCTGTTCGGTGGCGCCGGCGTCGGCAAGACGGTGCTCATCCAGGAGATGATCTACCGCGTCGCCAACAACCACGACGGTGTCTCCGTGTTCGCCGGTGTCGGTGAGCGCACCCGTGAGGGCAACGACCTCATCGACGAGATGAGCGAGTCCGGCGTCATCGACAAGACCGCGCTGGTCTTCGGTCAGATGGACGAGCCGCCGGGCACCCGTCTGCGCGTCGCGCTGGCCGGTCTGACCATGGCCGAGTACTTCCGCGACGTCCAGAAGCAGGACGTGCTGTTCTTCATCGACAACATCTTCCGCTTCACCCAGGCGGGTTCCGAGGTGTCGACCCTGCTCGGCCGCATGCCCTCCGCGGTGGGCTACCAGCCGAACCTGGCCGACGAGATGGGTCTCCTCCAGGAGCGCATCACCTCGACCCGTGGTCACTCGATCACCTCCATGCAGGCGATCTACGTCCCCGCGGACGACCTGACCGACCCGGCCCCGGCCACCACCTTCGCCCACCTCGACGCGACGACGGTTCTCTCCCGTCCGATCTCCGAGAAGGGCATCTACCCGGCCGTGGACCCGCTGGACTCGACGTCCCGCATCCTCGACCCGCGGTACATCGCGGCGGACCACTACCAGGCCGCGATGCGCGTGAAGAACATCCTGCAGAAGTACAAGGACCTGCAGGACATCATCGCGATCCTCGGTATCGACGAGCTCGGCGAGGAGGACAAGCTCGTCGTCCACCGTGCCCGTCGCGTGGAGCGCTTCCTGTCCCAGAACACCCACGTCGCCAAGCAGTTCACCGGCGTCGACGGGTCGGACGTCCCGCTGGACGAGTCGATCGCGGCCTTCAACGCGATCTGCGACGGCGAGTACGACCACTTCCCGGAGCAGGCGTTCTTCATGTGCGGTGGCATCGAGGACCTGAAGAACAACGCCAAGGAGCTCGGCGTCTCCTGAGCCTCGCGCTCACCGTGAGCCGCAGGGCTCACACCGGAGGGGGCGGGCACGTCCCGCCCCCTCCGGCACGCCCCTTAGACTTGTAACCAACACCCGGCTCTCCGGCCGGGTGGTGACCCGAGGAGCCACCTTGGCTGCTGAGCTGCACGTCGCGCTGGTCGCGGCCGACCGAGAGGTCTGGTCCGGCGAGGCCACCCTGGTCGTCGCGCGCACCACGTCCGGCGACATCGGCGTCATGCCCGGTCACCAGCCGCTGCTCGGTGTGCTGGAGTCGGGCCCGGTGACCATCCGTACGAGTGATGGTGGGACGGTCGTCGCCGCGGTGCACGGCGGTTTCATCTCGTTCGCCGACAACAAGCTGTCGCTGCTGGCCGAGATCGCCGAGCTGTCGGACGAGATCGACGTCCAGCGCGCGGAGCGGGAGCTCGAGCGCGCGAAGGCGGAGGGCGACGCCCACGCCGAGCGCCGCGCGGACGTCCGACTGCGCGCGGCGGCGGGGCGCTGACCCACGGCGCTGTGCTATGACGTGACTCAGCCGCGGCTGGGACCGGAGTGATCCGGACCCGGCCGCGGCTGAGGCAGATCAGGGTGATTTTTCCGTTCCGTTACCTAGGAGACGAGGAGGTCGGTGCCGATGGTCCTCGCTCTGACCGTGTGCGGAATTGTCGTCGCCCTGATGGTGGTGGGACTGTTCGTCTTCGGTCTGCGCCGCAGGCTGATCCAGCGTTCGGGCGGCACCTTCGACTGCTCCCTGCGCTGGGACGCGCCCGAGGAGGGCGACAGCGGCGGCAAGGGCTGGGCCTACGGTGTGGCCCGTTACAACGGCGACCGGGTCGAGTGGTACCGCGTCTTCTCGTACTCCCCCCGTCCGCGCCGGGTCCTGGAGCGTTCCGCGATCGAGGTGGCCGGCCGCCGTCTCCCGGACGGGGAGGAGGAGCTGGCGTTGCTCTCCGACGCCGTCGTCCTCGCCTGTCTGCACCGGGGCGCCCGGCTCGAACTGGCGATGAGCGAGGACGCCCTGACCGGATTCCTCGCGTGGCTCGAGGCGGCCCCACCGGGACAGCGGGTGAACGTGGCCTAGCCGCGTTCACCCGCTGTCGCACACGACGCTCCCCCCGGACCGGGTCCGGGGGGAGCGTCGTCGGTCTTCCGCGGTGGTTACTTCAGGCCGCTGTCGATGGCGCTGACCAGCTCGCCGTTGGCGGTGTCGCCGCTGAACTCCCAGAAGAAGGAGCCGCCCAGACCCTGGCTCTTGGCCCAGTCCATCTTGGACTTGACGGTCGCCGGGGTGTCGTAGGACCACCAGTTGGTGCCGCAGTGCGCGTACGCGGTGCCGGCGACGGTGCCGGTGGCCGGGCAGCTGTTCCTGAGGACCTTGTAGTCCTCGATGCCCGCCTCGTACGTACCGGCCGCCGGGCCGGTCGCGGTGCCGCCGGGGGCCGCCTGCGTGACGCCGGTCCAGCCGCGGCCGTAGAAGCCGATGCCGAGCAGCAGCTTGGTGGCCGGCACGCCCGCTGCCTTGAACTTCGCGATCGCGTCGGCGGAGTTGAAGCCCTGCTGCGGGATGCCGGCGTACGAGGTCAGCGGCGAGTGGGGAGCGGTCGGACCGTTCTTCTCCCAGGCGCCGAAGAAGTCGTACGTCATCACGTTGTACCAGTTGATGTACTGCGCGGCCGGGCCGTAGTCGGCGGCCTCGATCTTGCCGCCGGACGAGCCGTCGGCGGTGACGGCCGCGGTGACCAGGTCGTTGCCGAACTCGGCGCGCATCGCCTTCATCATGGAGCTGAAGGCGTTCTTGGTGCTGGTCGTGTCGCAGCTGAGGCCGCAGGCGTTCGGGTACTCCCAGTCCAGGTCGATGCCGTCGAAGACGTCGGCCCAGCGCGGGTCCTCGACCAGGTCGTGGCAGGACTTCGCGAAGGCGGCCGGGTTCTTGACCGCGTCGGGGAAGCCGCCGGACCAGGTCCAGCCGCCGAAGGACCAGATGACCTTGATGTGCGGGTACTTGGCCTTCAGCTTGCGCAGCTGGTTGAAGTTGCCGCGCAGCGGCTGGTCCCAGGTGTCGGCGACGCCGTCGACGGACTGGTCGGCGGTGTACGCCTTGTCGTAGTCGGCGTAGGCGTCGCCGATGGTGCACTTGCCGCCCTGGACGTTGCCGAAGGCGTAGTTGATGTGCGTGATCTTCTCGGCGGAGCCGGAGGTGACCAGGTTCTTCACGTGGTAGTTGCGCCCGTAGACGCCCCAGTTGGTGAAGTAGCCGAGCTTGACCTTGTCGCCGCCGCCCGGGTTGCCGCCGTCGCCGCCGCCGGTGGTGCGGACCTTGACGGCGCCGCTGGCCGGACCGGTCTGGTCGGCGGTGTCGCGGGCCTGGACGGTGTAGGAGTAGTCGGTGCCCTTGGTGAGGCCGGTGTCCGTGTACGTGGTGCCGGTCACGGTGGCGACCTTGGCGCCGTCCCGCAGGACGTCGTAGTTCTTGACGCCCTTGTCGTCGGTCGCCGCCGACCAGGTCAGCTTCACCGAGGTGTCGGTGATGCCGGAGGCGGTCGGGGTGCCCGGCGCGGAGGGGGCCGCGTCACCGGGGACGGAGGTGCCGTCGCAGCTTCCGCCGTTGAGCTTGCAGCCGGACGGGGAGCCGGAGCCGGTGCCGTTGAAGCCGAACGAGACGGACGCCCCGGGGGCGAGGGTGCCGTTCCAGCCGACGTTCTTGGCGGTCCAGTGGTCGCCCGAGTTGGTGACGGTGGCGTCCCAGGCCGAGCCGACCTTGGTGCCCGAGGGGAAGTCCCACTCGACCGTCCAGGAGTTGATGGTGGTGGTGCCGGTGTTCTTCACCGTCCAGCTGCCGCCGAAGCCCGTGCCCCAGTCCGAGGTCTTGGCGAAGGTGGCCGTGGCACTCGTGGCCGCCTGGGCGGGACTCGCGAGCCCGACCAGTCCGGCGAAGGGGAGGGCCAGGGTCGCGGCCAGGGCCGCGGCTCTGTGTCTGAAGCGCATGCTGCGCCTCCTTTGGGGATGTTGTTGTGAGCATGACTGAGCCTCATGCCCGCAGTGCCGCGAGAATAGAAAGGTCTGGACCAGAGGTCAATAGGTCTGGACCACTGCTCGCGAAGCCGGCTAGATCCCCAACTCCTGAGCCAGCACGGCCGCTTGCACCCGGCTGCGCAGCTCCAGCTTCCCCAGCAGGCGGCTGACGTGCGTCTTCACCGTGGCCTCGGCCATGTCCAGGCGCCCGGCGATCGCGGCGTTGGACAGTCCCTCGCCGAGACACGACAGCACCTGGCGCTCCCGCCTGGTCAGGCTCTCGAGGATGGCCGGCTCGGCGGTGACCTCCCGGACCGGCCGCGCCGCGAACTCGGCGATCAGGCGCCGGGTGACGGCCGGCGCGACGATCCCCTCGCCGCCCGCCACCGTGCGCACGGCGGTGATCAGGTCCTTCGCCTCCGTGTTCTTCAGCAGGAACCCGGCGGCACCCGCCCTGAGCGCCCCGAACACGTACTCGTCGAGGTCGAACGTGGTCAGCACGAGCACGTCGGCCAGCTTCTCGCCGACCACCCGCCGGGTCGCCGACACCCCGTCCAGGCGCGGCATCTGCACGTCCATCAGGACCAGGTCGGGGCGCAGCTCCCGGGCCAGCGCCACCGCCTGCTCGCCGTCCGCCGCCTCGCCGACCACCTCGATGTCCGGGGCACTGCCCAGGATCAGCACCAGCCCCGCGCGGACGGCGGACTGGTCCTCGGCGACGAGGACGCGGATCATGCGAGGTCTCCTTCGGTCAGGGGCAGGGTGGCGCGGACGGCCCAGACCGTCGCTCCGGGAGCCGGTTCGGGCCCGGCGTCGAACGTGCCGTGCAGCAGGGCGGCCCGCTCCCGCATGCCGACCAGGCCGGTGCCGGAGCCGGGGGCGCGGGGCGCGTCCCGGTCACCGTACGGGCTGGTGACCCGGACGTGCAGGCGGCCCCCGTCGCGCACGACGGCCACGGCGACCGGGCCCTCGGGGGCGTGCTTCAGCGCGTTCGTCAGCGACTCCTGCACGATGCGGTACGCGGCCAGCTCCACCGGCGCGGGGACTCCCTCGCCGGGCGCCGCCTCCAGGGTGACGTCGAGGCCGTTGGCGCGGGCGCCGTCGACCAGGGCGCCGAGGCCGTCGAGGGTGGGCGCGGCGGCCGGCTCGGTGTCCTGGCCGGTGTCCCGCAGGATGCCGATCAGCCGCCGCATCTCGGCCAGCCCCTCGACGCTGTTCTCCCGGATCACGCCCAGGGCCTTCCGGGTGGTCGCCGCGTCGTCCAGGGAGAGGGCGGCCGTGGAGTGGATGGCGATCGCGGAGAGGTGGTTGGCGACCATGTCGTGCAACTCGCGGGCCATGCGGGACCGTTCCGCGGTCACCGCCTGCACGCGGTCCATCTCGGCCAGCAGCGCGGTCTGCTCGGCGCGCAGCCGGGCCGCGTCGGCGGCCTCGCGGTGGTTGCGCACGATCAGGCCGGTGGACGCGGGCGCGAACGACACGATCCCGACGGCCACCCCGATCAGCAGCGCCTCGGGCACCCGCCACAGGGCGAACGGCACGATCGTGCCCGCCACCGTGAGCAGCCCGGTGATCCACGGAATGCGGCGGGCCGAGGCGGGCGGACCGTAGAGCACGGCGGCGTACATCAGGTCGGTGTACATGATCACCGTGACCAGGCTGCCCCGGGTGAGCGTGTCCGCGATCAGCGCGGCCGTGCCGATGAGCAGGCCGGTGCGCGGCGCGGCCCGGCGCAGCAGCTCGCAGCCCGCGGTGACGAAGAGCGGCACCAGCAGCGGCCAGCGGCCGTCGAACAGCACGATCGGCTCGTCGGCCGGCCGGACACCCAGGCCGATGCCCCACAGCAGCAGGCCGCCGAGCAGACCGGACACCGCGGCGTACACGTCGAAGCGGCGCGGGCGGGGGAGTCGTACGGCCATGCCACCATCCAACACGGCCGGCGCCCCGCATGCCTGGTCCCCGGGAAGGGTCCGGTACTGCATCTTTCGATGTACCGCGGGTTCGTCACCGGCGACGACGAACGCGGCGGATTCCCACGGGAGCCTTGGAGGGTGAACGAAGGGAGTACGTCGTGGTCGTCGCGTTGATCATCGCCTGCGAGGTCGGCTTCTGGGTGCTGCTGGTCCTCGGACTGGCCGCCCGCTACCTGCTGAAGTGGCGTCGCACCGGTGTGGTCCTGCTGCTGTGCGAGCCGCTCCTGGAACTGGTGCTGTTCGCCGTGACGGCGATCGACCTGAGGAACGGCGCCGAGCCGGGCTGGGAGCACGGCCTGGCGGCGCTGTACATCGGTTACACCGTCGCGTACGGCCACTACACGATCCGCTGGCTCGACGGTCACGCCGCCCACCGCCTGGGCGGAGGCCCGCCGCCGGTGAAGCCGCCGCGCCACGGCAGGGCCCGGGCCGTCCACGAGGGCCGGCTGTGGCTGCGCACCGTGCTGGGCGCGGCCGTGGCGTGGGCGCTCCTCCAAGGCGCGGTCTGGTACGTCGGCGACGAAGGCGACGTGTCGTCCCTGCGGGACTTCCAGTGGGTGGTGACCAGGATCGTCGGCATCCACGGCCTGATCGCGCTGACCTACGCGATCTGGCCGAAGAAGGCCCCGGCCAGGACGCCGGAGGGCGCGGCCGGGCGGCCGGGGGAGAGCGCGCGACGCTGACCGCCGCGACGGCGGGGACTAGCGTTCCCCGCCCGGCACCCACAGCACGTCGCCGACCTCCGTGTTGGCGGTGCGGGCCAGGATGAACAGCAGGTCCGACAGGCGGTTCAGGTAGGTGGCGGTGAGCGGGTTCATCGTCTCGCCGTGGACCTCCAGCGCCGCCCAGGTCGAGCGCTCGGCCCGCCGGACCACCGTGCACGCCTGGTGCAGCAGGGCCGCGCCGGGCGTGCCGCCGGGGAGGATGAAGGAGCGCAGCTTCTCCAGCTCGGCCAGGAACCGGTCGCAGTCCGCCTCCAGCCTGTCGACGTAGAACTGCTCGACCCGCAGCGGCGGGTACTCCGGGTTCTCCGTCACCGGCGTCGACAGGTCCGCGCCCACGTCGAACAGGTCGTTCTGGACGCGGACGAGGACCTTCACGACCTCCTCGGGCAGGCCGCCGAGGGCGATCGCCGTGCCGATCACCGCGTTCGCCTCGTTGCTGTCGGCGTACGCGGAGATCCGCAGGTCGGTCTTGGGGACCCGGCTCATGTCACCGAGGGCGGTGGTGCCCTGGTCGCCGGTCCGGGTGTAGATGCGCGTCAGGTTGACCATGGGGCCAGCGTAGTTAGGCTCCGGCGGTCCGGAAGACGCGTGTGCCCACCGTCACGGTCAGCGCGGTGAGGGCGACGGCGACGAGGACGCCGTACAGCATGTGCGCGGTCGTGTAGCTGCCGACGTAGGCGTCCCGTACCGCGTCCACCAGATAGCGGAACGGCATCAGGTGCGACAGCACGTCCAGCCACCCCGGCCCCAGTGTCATCGGCAGCATCAGGCCTGACAGCAGCATCGAGGGCATCGTCAGCGCGTTGACGGTGGGCCCGAACTCCTGCGGTGTACGCACCTTCATCGCCAGCGCGTACGACAGCGAGGCCAGCGAGACCGTGAGCAGGGCGACGAACGCGAAGCCGATCAGGATGCCGGGCAGGGGCGCGCGCAGGCCCATCGCCACCGCCGCCAGGACCAGCAGCACCGCCTGGAACGCGAACACCGTCGCGTCCCGCAGCACCCGGCCCAGCAGCAGCGCCAGGCGGCTGACGGGGGTGACGCGCATCCGCTCGACCACGCCCAGGCTGTTCTCGATGATGACCGAGAAGCCCGCGAAGGAGGCGCCGAACAGTCCGAGTTGCAGCAGCAGGCCGGGCACGAGCATCTGCCAGGAGCTGCCCCGCCCGCCGACCGGCAGGCCGGTCAGCAGCGGGCCGAAGAAGAGCAGGTACAGCAGCGGCATCAGGACGCCGAAGAGCAGCGCGAAGCGGGAGCGCAGCGACTGGCGCAGATAGCGGCCGTAGACGAGGCCGGTGTCGTGGAGCAGCATCGGAGGTCCTCGGGTCGTCGGAGGTCTAGACGGCAACGGGGGCGGCGTCCGCGGGTGAGGTGCCGCGGCCGGTGATGGCGAGGAAGGTGTCCTGGAGCGAGGCGTCGAGCGAGCCGCCGTGGCGCAGCTTCAGGGCCGCCGGGGTGCCCTCGGCGGCCACCACGCCCCGGTCGACGACGACCAGCCGGTCGGAGAGCGCGTCGGCCTCGTCGAGGTAGTGCGTGGTCAGGAAGACCGTGGTGCCGTGCTCGTCGCGCAGCCGGCGCACCAGGTCCCACAGGTCGGCGCGGCTGCCCGGATCCAGACCGGTGGTCGGCTCGTCGAGGAAGAGCACCCGGGGGCGGTGGGTGAGCGCCATCGCGATGTCCAGCCGGCGCCGCTGGCCCCCGGACAGCGCGCCGCACCTGCGGTCGAGCAGCCCGTCCAGGTCCAGGTCGAGGGCCAGCTCCTCGGCGCGCTCGGCCGCCCGTGCCCTCGGCAGGCGGTACAGGCGGCCCTGGGTGACCAGCTCCTCCCGCACGGTGATCTGCGGGTCCACGCCGCCCGACTGGGCGACGTACCCGCAGGCCCGGCGCACTCCGGCCGGGTCGGTCACCAGGTCGTGGCCCGCGACGGTGGCCGCGCCGCCGGTGGGGGCGAGCAGGGTCGTGAGCATCCGCAGGGTCGTGGTCTTGCCGGCGCCGTTGGGGCCGAGGAAGCCGAGGATCTCGCCCTCGCGGACGGTCAGGTCGATGCCGCGCACGGCCTCGACCGGGCCCTGTCTCGTCGTGAAGGTACGGGCCAGCCCGGCGGTGCTGATGATTGCCATGCGCCCAGAAAAACAGAGTCGCTGAAATTTTGCAATGACCCCAAGTTTTGGGCGGCCCCAGCGAAGTTAGGATGCGGGCATGGCCGAGGGACTCAGGGAACGGAAGAAGCGGCAGACCCGGCAGTACATCTCGGATGTCGCCACGGGGCTGTTCCTGGAACGCGGCTTCGAGGCCGTGACGGTGGCGGAGGTCGCGGCGGCCGCGGACGTCTCCGTCAACACCGTCTACAACTACTTCCCGGCCAAGGAGGACCTCTTCCTCGACCGCTCCAAGGGCGTGGTCGACCGGCTCTCCCGCTGGGTGCGCGGGCGGCACGACGGGGAGTCGGCGGCGCGGGCCGTGCTGCGGGAACTGCGCGAGGAGGTCGAGTCGGTCTCGCCGCGGGTCGGCCTCATGGACGGATACGCGCGCTTCATGGCGGTCATCGACGCCTCGCCCTCGCTGCGTTCCCGGCTCTGGGCGATCGCCCAGGAGGTGCAGGAGAACCTGGAGCGCACCCTGCGCGAGGAGACCGGCGCCCCGGACGACGACCCGGTCCCCGCGCTGATGTCGGGTCAGATCGGCTGGCTGCACGGCACCGTGATGACGACGATCGGCCGCCGGATGACGGCGGGCGGGAAACCGGCCGCGGTGTCCCGCGACGTCCTCGTGCTGCTGGACGAGATGGAGGAGCTGTTGAGCGACAGAGTGCTCAACTACGCCGTCCGGGGCGCGGAATGACACCCGAATGACAGCCCCCGGTGTGACGTCCGTCATTTGAGACGTGACGCGCGTTACTAACCGGTCACACAGCGGCCCCCGCCCGCTAATCTCCGGCCGAGAGGACACAAACGGCCTGTATCAGGGGAGTCGCACAGTGGCACGGAAGCTCGCCGTCATCGGAGCCGGACTCATGGGGTCCGGCATCGCCCAGGTCTCCGCGCAGGCGGGCTGGGACGTCGTCCTGCGCGACGTGACCGACGAGGCGCTCCGGCGGGGGACCGACGGCATCAAGGCCTCGTACGACAAGTTCGTCGCCAAGGGCAGGCTGGCCGCGGACGACGCCGCGGACGCCCTCGCCCGCATCACCGCGACCACCGATCTGGACGCCGCCGCCGACGCGGACGTCGTCGTCGAGGCCGTCTTCGAGAAGCTGGAAGTCAAGCACGAGATCTTCCGCGCGCTCGACAAGCTGGTGAAGGACGACGCGATCCTCGCGTCCAACACCTCCGCCATCCCGATCACCAAGATCGCGGCCGTGACGGAGCGGCCCGAACGGGTCGTCGGCGCGCACTTCTTCTCGCCGGTCCCGATGATGCAGCTGTGCGAGCTGGTGCGCGGCTACAAGACCAGCGACGAAACGCTCGCCACCGCCCGGGAGTTCGCGGAGTCCACCGGCAAGACCTGCATCGTCGTCAACCGGGACGTCGCCGGCTTCGTCACCACCCGCCTCATCTCCGCCCTCGTCGTCGAGGCCGCGAAGCTGTACGAGTCGGGCGTCGCCACCGCCGAGGACATCGACCTCGCCTGCAAGCTGGGCTTCGGCCACGCCATGGGGCCGCTGGCCACGGCCGACCTGACGGGCGTGGACATCCTGCTGCACGCCACGAGCAACATCTACACCGAGTCGCAGGACGAGAAGTTCGCCCCGCCGGAGCTGATGCGCCGGATGGTGGACGCCGGTGACATCGGGCGCAAGAGCGGGCAGGGCTTCTACAAGCACTGAGTCCGCACCGAGTCCACCCCCGGCCCGGGCCACATCACACGCCGGGGTGAATTCGGTATCGGTTCGCTCACAGGCGGCAACCTCCGATCGTTTCGGCCAGTCAGAGGTTGCACGACCTGACATCGCCGAGAGACCACCCCGCGGGTCGGAAGACCGCCCGCGGGCCACATCGCCGAGCACGAGACGCACGCCGGGGAGCGCATATGCACATCAGGGGCGACCACGTCGAGCTGGTCGTCGGGGGCCGCCTCGACGTCCGCAGCGCGGCGGACGCCCGTACGGTCCTGCACTCGGCCGTCGACGACGGAGTCGGCGACCTGGTCCTGGACCTGTCAGAGCTGGACTCCTGGGACGCCACCGGACTCGGGGTGATCATGGGGGCCCACCGGCGGGCCGGCCGCTGCGGCCGGCGCCTGGTGCTGCGCGGCGTACCGGCGCAGATGCAGCGCCTGCTGGTGGCCACCCGGCTGCACAGGATCCTGGCCATCGAGGGCGGGATCGGCGTGGAGTCCCTGCCCAGGGTGTGACACCCCGGCGGCCGCGGGAACCCGGGACACCCCCCGGCGAAACGCCCGACGCGCGCAATCCTCACGAGACCGTGACGTCTCGGACGGGGCGGTACCCCGGGCTGTCGGAGATACTGAGCGAAGGTTTAGGGTCTGGCTGCCCGCCGTATCGCAACCCACTGGCGGGCCCGGACCAGAAGCGACAGCGCGGTGTGCGGCAAGGCCGGGAGGGGTGGTCCCGACCGGGGACCGGCACACGACGCTTTTGGGGGGCTTGGACCTATGGACCCGAACAACCGGGGACCCGAGGAGCATGGCCACGACGGCGAGACGCCGCGCCCGCGCCCGCCCAGGGACTCCCTCGCACCCGACTTCGGACAGCACGCGCCCGCGCTCGCCCGCACCGTGCGGCTCGTCTCCGGCGACTTCCTGCTCACCGTCAACCCCGTCGACGGCAGCGAGATCGAGGTCTGCCCGCCTGGGGGCACCTCCCGCTCGAGTGAATTCGAGAGTGGGGGAGAGCGGCCCGCCCGGCCGGAACGGCTCACCGCCTCCGAACGCGCCGAGCTGGAGCGCGCCGCCCGGCCGCCCGTCCCCCCGGGACCGGCGCGGCCCGCACTCGGGCTGCTGGCCCGCCAGGACGAGCGCGAACGCCTGGCACGGCTGCTCGCCCGCGGCCGGTCGGTGCGCCTGACCGGCCCCGCCGGCTCCGGCCGGACCAGCCTCCTCGACGTCGTCGCCGAGGACTGCGCGGACCTCGCGCCCGACGGCGTCGTCCGCCTCAACGGCTTCCGTCGCACCGCCGACGACCTGCTGTACGACCTCTTCCGCGCCGTCCACCGCGCCCCCCTGCACCGGCCGGAACGGGACGAGCTGCTCGACCTGGTCCGCGACGTCGGCGCGGTCGTCGTCCTGGACGACGCGGAGTTCGGCGGCACCGCGCTCGACGAGCTGCTGGCCGCCACCCCCGAGTGCGCCTTCCTCGTCGCCGCGACGCCGGACGTCCCCGCCCCCTCCGCCGGCTCCGCCGTCGAGGAGGTCTTCCTCACCGGCCTGGACCGTTCGGACGGCGTGGAGCTGCTGGAGCGCGCCACCGGACGGCCCCTCACCGACGAGGAGGCCAACTGGGCCGGCGACCTCTGGTTCGAGTCCGAGGGCCTGCCGCTGCGCTTCGTGCAGGCCGGTGCGCTGCTGCGCCGGCGCGACCGGCTGCGGGCCGGCGCAGACGCCGTCGACGAGTTCGGCGTCTTCGCCGACGCCCGCCCGGCCGACGAGACGCCCTACGGCGCCCCCGAGGACGAGGTGCCCCTGCCGTCCGTCGGCGAGGCCGCCGCGCCCGCGCCGCTGCTCGCCTCCCGGCTGAGCGCCTCCGCCCGCGCCACCCTGGAGCTCGCCGTCGCCCTCGGCGGCGAGGTGCCGCACCAGGCGCACCTGCCCGCGCTGGTCGGCGACACCCACGCGGACGCCGCCCTCGGCGAGCTGGCCGACTGCGGACTGGTCTCGCCGGTCGGCTCCCGCTACCGGCTCGCCGCCGGGGTGCTCGCCCAGCTCGAGAACGCCGGGTACGCCGACGACGCGGGGGAGCGGGCGCCGGCCGTCGCCCGGCACTACGCCTGGTGGGCCGGGCACCCCTCGGTGACCCCCGAGCGCGTCTGCGCCGAGGCCGACGCCGTCCTGGCCGCCCTCGCCGTGCTGGTGCCGACGACGACCCCGCCCGCGGACGACGAGGAGAGCCCCGCGGTCCGGCTGGCCCGCACCGCGGCCCCCGCCTTCGCCGCCGGGCTGCACTGGAGCGCCTGGGAACGGGCGCTGCGCTCCGGCGCCGAGGCCTCCCGGCTCGCCGGAGACGTCGCCGAACAGGCCTACTTCCACCACGAGCTCGGCGTCCTCGCGCTGTGCGAGGGGCAGCTCGACCGGGCCCGCGCCGAGCTGGAGGCGTCCATCGGGCTGCGCGGCGCACTCTCCGACAAGCGCGGCGCCGTCGCCGGACGCCGTGCCCTCGCCCTGGTGGCGGACCGTTCCGGGGACACCCCCGGCACGGGCACCCGCCCGGGCGTGCCCGGTGCCGTCGGAGCCGGCTTCGCCGCCGTCGGTGCCGGCCTCGGCCCGACCGTGGACGACGAGGGGCCCGGCACCCGCCACGAGGAGCAGGTGTCCCCGGCGGCCGGTGCGCCGGCACCCTTCCCGCCGCTCCAGCCGTCCCCGCAGGCCCCGACGCTCATCGCCCGCCGGGATCCCTCCCCGGGCCCGTCCCGCAAGGCCGGAGGCGGCATCAAGGGCCTCGCGCGGCGCAATCTGGTGGCCGCCGGAGCGGGCGCGCTGCTCGTCGCCGTGCTCGGCACGGTGGTGACGCTGGGCGCCACCTCGGAGAACGACGCGGGAACGCCGTCCGACCAGGTCGGCGTCAACCCGTCGGCCAGCCAGGGCGTCGACGACGGCAGCCTCGGCGCCGACCGGCCGGAGGACGACGGCGACGACTCCGCGGACACCGGCGAGGCGACCGCCCGGCCGTCCGACCCCGGCCCCGACGGCACCCTGGGCACCTCCGACGACCCGACGCCGAGCGAAACGGCCCGGCCGTCGGACAGCCCCAGCGGCAGCAGCGGGCCCGGAGACCCGACCGACCCCGGCCGGCCGAGCGGCCCGACGAAGTCGCAGCCGCCGACGTCGCCGTCGACGAGGCCGTCCTCGCCGAAGCCGACGCAGAGCGAGCCGGACCCCGACCCGACGACTCCGACGGGGCAGCCCAGCACCCCCGAGCCGTCGCCGACCGCCCCCCAGCCGCCGACGACATCGCCGGAGACCTCCAACAGCGCGACCGGCCCCGTCACCCCGACCACCGCGAGCGCTCCCGAGAGCAGCCCCGCGACCGCGACCCAGAGCAGCGGCGCGACCGGCACGGAGTCCGCTCCGGCGACCACCGGGCAGATCATCTGAGACGCCGCGACGCCTGAGGGGCCGGGTCCGCACGGACCCGGCCCCTCACACGTCGCGGGCTCCGCGCCCGCACCGCTCAGAACAGCCGCAGCTTGTCGTCCTCGATGCCCCGCAGCGCGTTGTAGTCCAGCACCTGGCACCCGATGCCGCGGTCGGTGGCCAGCACCCGGGCCTGCGGCTTGATCTCCTGGGCGGCGAAGACGCCGCGCACCGGGGCGAGATGCGGGTCGCGGTTCAGCAGCTCCAGGTAACGCGTGAGCTGCTCCACCCCGTCGATCTCGCCGCGCCGCTTGATCTCGACGGCGACGGTCCTCCCGTCGGCGTCCCGGCACAGGATGTCGACCGGCCCGATGGCGGTCGGGTACTCACGGCGGATCAGGGTGTAGCCGTCGCCGAGGGTCTCGATGCGGTCGGCGAGCAGCTCCTGGAGGTGGGCCTCCACGCCGTCCTTGATCAGGCCGGGATCCACGCCCAGTTCGTGCGAGGAGTCGTGGAGGATCTCCTCCATCGTGATGATGAGCTTCTCGCCCGCCTTGTTGACCACGGTCCACACGCCCGCCTCCTCACCGGAGCCCTCCTTGAGGGTGCAGGGCGGCGACATCCAGTTCAGGGGTTTGTAGGCCCGGTCGTCGGCATGGATCGAGACGCTGCCGTCCGCCTTGACCAGGATCAGCCGGGGGGCCGAGGGGAGGTGGGCGGTGAGCCGTCCGGCGTAGTCGACGGAGCAGCGGGCAATGACGAGACGCATGGTCGGCAACGCTACTCGACGCGCCCGTCCCGGCGCGATTCGCCTCCGCCCCCGGCGCCCGGCGGAACGTCCCGGTTCTCCCCTTGGGTCCCGTGTTGCGCACTGGCCGATTGTGGGCGTACCGGATGGTGCCCATCTGGGCATTCTCCTGGTGCGCTCACGATCGGTTGCTTACGGTATTGAACGGGAGGTCGCGAGGCGTGTACTCAGCGTGTCCGATATCGCGCCGTCCCTTTACTGTCCGGCAACCCCTGCTGGTCGGGGGTGCGAGAGGAGTACCCATGTCGCTCGACGTCTCACCGGCCCTACTCGAGAAGGCCGAGCGAGGCGAGGTCGACGAAGCAGAATTCGTCGACTGCGTCCGGACCTCCCTGCCCTACGCATGGGAGATGATCAGCTCCCTGGTGGCACAGCTGAAGGTAGACGGCGGAGCGTTCGCCGACAACCAGACGCCCCCGCCGGACGAGCAGGCGCGCGGTCAGCTGCTGCGTGCGCTCGCGAGTGACGCCATCCGCGGTGCGCTCCAGCGGCACTTCGGGGTGCGGCTGGCCTTCCAGAACTGCCACCGGGTGGCGGTGTTCCCGTTGGACTCCTCCGTCGACGAGACGCTGACCCGATTCACTTCGGTGCGCAGCCAGTTGCTGAACCAGTCGCCGGAATTCCGCGACTGCTGAGGCGATGGCCGTCCGCTTGCCGCTCCGTACGCGGGAGGTGCAGTTCGTACCGGAGCGGCAAGCCTTCCGCCCGGCCCCTCGCGGGCCCCGGGCGCCCGTCCCCGCCCGGCCCACTCAGCGGAGCTGGGGGAGCACCTCGGTCCCGAGCCGGCGTACGTTCTCCTCGGTCGCCGCCAGGTCGCCGGAGCCCTCGACGAGCAGGGCGAAGCGGGAGATGCCGGTCCGTTCGCCGGTCGCCGCGAGCCGGTCCGCGCACAGCCGGGGCGTGCCCACCGGGTGCAGTCCGCAGAGCAGTTCGGTGTAGGCCAGCGGGTCGCGCATCCGCCGGGCCCGGCCGTCCACCGTGACGTGGGCGCCCAGCCCCTGCCGCAGCCAGCCCGGCATCATCTTGAGCAGCGTCTCCGCCGCGTCGGCGCGCCGGTCCGCGATCTGGCAGACCCCGGCCGAGACGTGGGCCGCGTCGCGGACCTCCGGCTCCGGGCGCCCGGCGGCGCGGGCCTGCCGCTGCCACAGGGCGACCATCTCGGCCTTCTCCTCGTCCCCGATGTGCATGCCGAGCAGCATCGGCAGCCCCCGCTCGGCCGCCGTGCGCACGCTCGCCGGGGAGGTGCAGGCCACCACGACCTCCGGCCCCGGGGCCTCGGACAGGGCCTCCGAGGGTCGCGGGACGACGGGCACCTCGCGAAACCGGAAGCGGTCCCCGACGGCTCCGACGGCCGGCTCGCGCAGCCAGCGCACCAGCAGATCGAGTGACTCCGGGAACCCCCTCTCGTACGCCTCGAGTCCGGCGCCGAACACCTCGAGGTCGACCCAGGGGCCGCCGCGGCCCACACCCAGCGAGAACCGGCCGCCGCTCGTGACGTGCAGCAGCGCGGCCTGCTCGCCGAGCGCCACGGGATGGACGGTGGGCAGCACGCTGACCGCCGTGCCGACCCGGATGCGGCGGGTGCGGCCCAGCAGCAGCGCGGCCAGCGTCACGGCCGACGGGCACGTGCCGTACGGCACGAAGTGGTGCTCGGCCAGCCAGACCGTGTCGAGCCCCGCCTCCTCGGCGACCTCGGCCGAGCGGACCGCGCGGTGCAGCGCTTCCCCCTGGCCCTGGCCCGGAAACTGGGCGCCCACCACGAAACTTCCAACGCGCATTGCTCTTCCTGCTTCCTCGGCTCCGACACGGAGCTCCCCCGCAGGGCATAACCGCCGGACACGTGCCGAGGACACGGTCGGACCAAAGGATTTGCGGATTGTCTGCAGAATCGGGCCGTCACAGGAGGTCCGGGGGGCTCCGCCCGTGCCGCGTAGGCTGGAGACGGTCCGTACCCCCTGTATAGCTCCGTGAGGTGTCCCGTGTCCCCGCGTCGCAACCGACCCAAGGAGACCGGCATGTCCGGCCGGAGCGCCGAGGACGACGGCTCCGGCCGCTACGGAGGCTGGCAGTCGTCGGAGAGCTGGCGGGGCGAGGACTGGAGCGTACGGCACGTCGCGGGCGCGAGCGCGCAGGGGAAGTCGTACCGCTGCCCGGGCTGCGACCAGCTCATCCCCGACGGCGTCCCGCACGTGGTGGCCTGGCAGGCGCACGCGGGCGTCGACGACCGCCGGCACTGGCACAAGTCGTGCTGGAACGCGAAGGACCGCCGCACCACGCGGGTGCAGCGGTCCCGTAACGCGCCGAGGTTCTGAACGCCGGTCAGACGTCCCGCTTGTGGAGCAGGGCGACGGCGCCGGCGAACACGACGGCCGTCACGACCAGCATGATCCACAGCGGGTCCCAGCCGGACGGGCCGGACTCGGTGAGCGAGTTGGTGTAGAAGATGCTCATCTGGTTCGGGATCGAGTACTCGAACAGCGCGGTGCGCACGTCCTCCAGGGACTCCGAGAACATGAACAGCGCGATCACCAGCGGCGCCAGCACGGCACCGATCATGAGGGTGATGGCCCCCGCCGAGTGCCGGATGACGGAACCGACGGCGAGCGAGAGCAGTCCGAGCAGCGCGACGTAGAGCGAGACGCCCACGGTGCCCTTCAGCCACTCCCCGCCGGTGGGCGACACCGCGCCGTGGTCCTCCAGCAGGGCCACGTGCAGCAGGGCGACGAGCGTCGCGGACACCAGCGTCACCACGAAGGCGACCAGGAAGAAGACGATCGCCTTCGCGGCGAGCACCCGGCCGCGGCTGGGGCACGCGGTCATCGTCGTGCGCACCATGCCGGTGCCGTACTCCGATGCGGTGGTCAGCACGCCGAGCGTGATGACGCACATGCTGCCGAGCAGCAGACCGAAGAAGCCGAGGCTGAGCGCGCTCTCGCCGGACGCGTCCGCGCCGGAGTTCGCCACCACCACGCCGGTCAGCAGGCCGATGCCGATGACCAGCAGGACGAACACGCCCAGCGTCCACATCGTCGAGCGCACCGACCTGATCTTGGTCCACTCGGAGGCGACCGCGTGCCCGAGATGCGTGCGCACCACCGGGATCGGCGAGGTGTAGGTGGGGAACGGCGCACCGGGCGCCGCCTGCCACTGGGGCGCGGCCTGCGGCATCGGGGGCTGGGGCGTGCTCATCGGGCGTCCTCGGGCTTGGTCGGGTCGGTGACGGGCGCGGGGGCGGTGGCGGGAGCCGGGGCGGCGGGAGCGGGCGCGGGGGCGGCCTGGGGCGCCGCGGGGGCCGACGGGGACGGCTGTGCGTACGGGTTGCCGGCGGACGCGCCCCCGGGCGGTGCGACAGGCGCGGCCGGTGCGGCCGGGGCGCCGTACGGGCCCGCGGGGGCCTGGCCCGGCGCCCCCTGCGGCGCCGGCGCGGGCCCGCCGCCCGGCTGGGGCGGCGGCGGGGCGTACCAGCCGGGCTGGCCCTGTCCGGGCAGCGGCATCGGAGGCTGCGCTCCGGGCGGCAGCGGCTGCTGGAGCCCGGCCTTCTGGTCGATCGTCGACCGGTAGTCGACGGCGCCCTGCGTCATCCGCATGTACGCCTCCTCCAACGAGGCCTGGTGCGGCGACAGCTCCCACAGCCGCACGTCGGACTCGTGCGCGATGTCGCTGATGCGGGGCAGCGCCAGGCCGGTCACCCGCAGCGCCCCGTCCTGCTCGGGCATCACGTGGCCGCCCGCCTCGGTCAGCGCGGACGTCAGCTTCTCGCGCAGCTGCGGCTCGGTGTCCGGCGTGCGCACCCGCGCGAAGTCGGCGGAGTTCGCCGAGATGAACGCCGTCACGCTCATGTCGGCGAGCAGCTGGCCGCGTCCGATGACGATCAGGTGGTCGGCGGTCAGCGCCATCTCGCTCATCAGGTGCGACGAGACGAAGACCGTACGGCCCTCGGCCGCGAGCGCCTTCATCAGGTTCCGCACCCAGAGGATGCCCTCGGGGTCCAGGCCGTTGACCGGCTCGTCGAAGAGCAGCACCTGGGGGTCGCCGAGCAGCGCGGCGGCGATGCCGAGCCGCTGGCCCATGCCGAGGGAGAAGCCCTTGGAACGCCGCTTGGCCACGTCCTGCAGGCCGACCACGCCGAGCACCTCGTCCACGCGCCGGGCGGGGATGCCCGACAGCTGGGCCAGGCTCAGCAGGTGGTTGCGGGCCGACCGGCCGCCGTGCACCGCCTTGGCGTCCAGCAGGGCGCCGACCTGGCGCGGGGCGTTGGGCAGCCTGCGGTACGGGTGACCGCCGATCGTCACGTGTCCCGCGGTCGGGTTGTCCAGGCCGAGGATCATGCGCATCGTCGTCGACTTGCCGGAGCCGTTGGGGCCGAGGAAGCCGGTGACGGCACCGGGCCGCACCTGGAAGGACAGGTTGTACACAGCGGTCTTGTCGCCGTAGCGCTTGGTCAGGCCGACTGCCTCGATCATGCTCCGCACCCATCGAAAGGTTCAGGACAGCGGGGCACACGCCCCCGTAAGGGTTAGGAGGATATCGAGGCGCTGACGGTTCCCTTCAAGTCCGGGTAAAAAAAACCGGGCGCCCCGCACCCCGCCGCTAGGCGTCCCGCCGCTTCAGCACGAGATATCCGCCGACGAGCGCCGCCACCACCCACAGCGCCATGATCCCGAGGCCGCCCCACGGGCCGTAGGGGGTGTCGTCGTCGATGGGCGTCACCACCTGCATGATCTTGCTGCCGGCCTGGTCGGGCAGGAACTGGCCGACCTTCTTGGTCACGTCGACGTTGCCCAGGATGTTGGAGATCAGGAAGAAGAACGGCATCAGGATGCCGAGGGACAGCATCGGTGAGCGCAGCATCGCGGCGACCCCCATGGAGAACACCGCGATGAGCGTCATGTAGAGCCCGCCGCCGATGACCGCCCGCAGCACGCCCGGGTCGCCGATCGACGCCTTGAGGTCGCCGAGCATCGCCTGCCCGAGGAAGAAGGTGACGAAGCTGGTGATCATGGCGACGACCAGGGCGAGCCCAGTGGCCACCGCGATCTTGCTGAACAGGAAGGTCGCGCGCTGCGGCACGGCCGCCAGTGAGGTGCGGATCATGCCGGTGCTGTACTCGTTCGCCACCACCAGCACCCCGAACACGATCATCGCCAGCTGACCGAGGCTCATCCCGGCGAAGCTGATGTAGGTCGGGTCGAAGGAGAGCCGGTCCCGCTCGCTCAAGTTGTCGAACTCGTTGTTCGACAGGGCCGAGATCAGCATGCCGAGGGCGACCGTGACGACCACGGCCAGGGACAGCGTCCACACCGTGGAGGACACCGACCGGATCTTGGTCCACTCGGACCGGACGACCTGTGTCGCGGCCGTGCTCATCGCTGCCTCCAGTCGTCGCCCCACTGCTGTGCCCGCTGCTGTCCGTCCTGACCCGCCCGCTGCGCGGGTGCCGCCGCGACCGGCTGCCCGTCGTGCGCGTGGTACTCCACCGACTCCGCCGTCAGCTGCATGAACGCCTCCTCCAGCGAGGCCCGCTGCGGGCTCAGCTCGTGGAGCACGATCCGCTCGCGCGCCGCCAGCTCGCCGATGGCCTCCGACTTGTCGCCGTCGACCTCCAGGACCTCGGCACCGCTCTCGGCGACCGTGATCCCGGCGTCGTGCAGCGCGTCGAGCAGCCGTTCGCGCTGCGGGGTGCGGATCCGGACGTAACTGCGCGAGTTCTCCGCGATGAACTCGGCCATCGAGGTGTCCGCCAGGAGCCTGCCCTGGCCGATGACGACCAGGTGGTCGGCGGTCAGCGCCATCTCGCTCATCAGGTGGGAGGAGACGAAGACCGTACGGCCCTGGGCGGCCAGCGTCTTCATCAGATTGCGGATCCAGTGGATGCCCTCGGGGTCCAGGCCGTTGACCGGCTCGTCGAACATCAGGATCCGCGGGTCGCCGAGCAGTGCGCCGGCGATGCCGAGCCGCTGCCCCATGCCGAGGGAGAAGCCCTTGGCCTTCTTCTTCGCGACCGCCGTCAGGCCGACGGTGTCCAGCACCTCGTGCACCCGGCGGGCCGGGATCCCGTTGGCCTGCGCCAGACACAGCAGGTGGTTGTAGGCACTGCGCCCGCCGTGCACCGCCTTGGCGTCGAGCAGGGCGCCGATGCGGGTGAGCGGGTCCTTGAGCCGGTCGTAGTGCAGGCCGTCGATGCGGACGTCTCCCGCAGTGGGCCGGTCCAGGCCCAGCACCATCCGCATGGTCGTCGACTTGCCCGCACCGTTCGGCCCGAGGAAGCCGGTGATGATGCCGGGTCTGACGGTGAACGTGAGGTTGTTGACCGCGACCTTCTCGCCGTACCGCTTCGTCAGCCCCTCGAGCTCGATCATGCGGCCCACGCTAGAACGGGACGAAGCCCTCTGCCACCCCAGTGACAGAAGGCTTCGCCCTTTGTTCGCCCTGCCCGGCCGGACCGTGTCCCGGCGTCAGCGGGACTGCTGGGCCGGCACCCCGCGGGAGGCCGACTCGTCCTCGGCCGGCGAGCCGGCCGCGGCCACCGCGGCGCCCGTGAGGGTCGCCAGCATCTCGCGCACGTTGGTGAGCTGCGCGTTGATGGAGTCGCGGCGGTTGGTCAGGGCGGCGAGCTCGCGCTCCGACTCGGAACGGATGCGGTCGGCCTTGGCGTTGGCGTCGGCCACGATGTCCTCGGCCTGACGCTGCGCCGTCTCGACGGTCTGGCGGGCGCGGCGCTCGGCGTCCGTGCGCAGCTTCTCCGCCTCCAGGCGCAGCTGCTCGGCGCGGTGCTCGATCTCCGCGAGGCGCTTCTCGGCCTTGGCCTGACGGGAGGCCAGGTCGCGCTCCGACTGCTCCCGGCGCTTGGCGAGGTTCGTCTCGAAGTCGGCGGCGGCCTGCGCGGCCTTGGCGCGGGTCTCCTCGAAGAGGGCGTCGGCCTCCTCCCGCTTCGACTGCGCGTCCTTCTGCGCCTCCGAGCGCAGCTGCGAGGCGTCGCCCTTGGCCTTCTCGACGATCCGGACGCCCTCGTCCTCGGCCTTGGCCTTGCGCTCCGCGGCGTACGACTCGGCGTCGTTGCGCACCTGCTGGGCGGCCGACTCGGCCAGCTCGCGGTGCTGCTCGGCGGCGCGCCGGGCCTCGTCGCGCAGGTCCTTCGCCTCCTCCTCGGCGAGGCGCAGGATCTTCTCGACCCGCGCACCGAGGCCGGCGTACGACGGCTCGGCGTCATTCACCTGGGCCTGGGCGTTCTGGGTCTCGAGGTGGAGCTCCTCGATGCGCTTTTCCAGAGCGGTGATGCGGGAGAAAGCGCTGTCGCGATCAGAAATGATCTTGGAGATGTACTCGTCCACCTGAGCGCGGTCGTACCCACGCCGCACGTGCTCGAAGCCGTAGGGGGAAGTGTCGCTCATGGGGTTCCTGTCGAAAGAGACCGGGTGAGGTGATAGAGGGAATCCTAGGCGCCAATGCGGTGTGTCATCGAGCGGATGCGTGTTTGATCTGGAGAATGACACCTCTTTTGAGTGGCTAACCCACGGACGGCTTGCCAAAGTTCAGGTCAAAGGTCCAGGCGGAGGGTGAGTCAGAGCCCTCCAGGAGACACCGAAACCGCCTCGGATGCTAGCCGTCTGACGACTTGCCACCCGAACGGGGGGCGCCGACCGTGGCACCGGCCTTGACCCCGCCGTCCTTGCCGCCCGCCGGTGCCTCGAAGGACTCCAGCGCCTCCAGCACGTCCTGCACCCGGGAGATCTCGGTGTTGATGTCCTCGCGGCGCCGCACCAGGATCTCCAGCTCGCGCTTGCCCTCCTCGACCGTGCGCCGGGCCTCCCGGACCGCCTCGGCCTTGAGCTCCTCGGCCTCCCGGACCAGCGAGGCCTTCTTCTGCTCGGCCTCCTTCAGCAGGCCCTCCGCCTTCTTGACGGCGGCGATGCGCACCTTGCCGGCCTCGGAGTTGGCCTCCGACACAAGCTCCTTGGCCTTCGCCTCCGCCTTGGCGAGCTGCTCCTCGGCGGCCTTGATGAGCGCGTCGCAGCGGTCGCCGGCCGACTTCATCGTTTCGGCGGCCTCGCGGCGGGCCCGCTCGTGCAGCTCCTCGATCTCGGACGTGAGGCGCTCGCGCAGCTCCTCCGCCCGCTCCCTTATGGCCGTCGCGTCCCGCCGGGCCCCGACGAGCAGCTCGTCCGCGTCCGTGCGGGCCTTCTCCACCCGGGTGTTGCCCTCGACCGTCGCCTCGGCGACGATCCGGTCGGCCTCCGTACGGGCCGCGCCGACCATCGTGTCCGCCTGCGACTCGGCGTCCGCGGTGGTCTTCTGGGCCTGCTGCCGGGCCTCGGTGAGCAGCTTGTCGGCCTCCGCCGTGGTCTCGGTGATCAGCGTGTCGACCTGCTCGGCCGCCTCGGAGCGCCGCTTGTTGGCGTCCTTGCGGGCCTCGTCCAGGGTGCGCTCGGCCTCCTCGCGGGCGGCCGTGGTCACCCGTTCGGCCTCCGCCGCCGCCTCCGCCCTGAGCCGCTCCGCCTCGGTGCGGATGCGCTCGGCGTGCTGCTGCGCGGAGCCGACCGCCTCGGCGGCCTCGGCCCGCAGCCGCTCCGCCTCCCCGCCGGCCTCCGACAGCAGCCGCTCCGCCTGGGCGCTCGCCTCGGACCGGACCCGGTCGGCCTCGGAGACCGACTCCGTGCGCAGCCGCTCGGCCTCCTCCAGGGCGGCCGTGGTGACCCGCTCGGCCTCCGCCGCCGCCTCGGTGCGGACCCGCTCCGCCTCGGCGACCGTCTCCGTGCGGATCCGGTCGGTCTCCGCGGCCGTCTCCGTGGTCAGCCGCTCCGCCTCGGAACGCGCCTCGGTGATCAGGGTGTCCGCCTGCGTCGCCGCGTCGGACCGGATGCGGTTGGCGTCCTCGCGGGCGTCCGCCCGGGTGCGCGCCGCGCTCTGCTCCGCCTCGGCGATCGTGTCCGACGCCTCCGTGCGCACCCGCTGGGCGTGCTCGGACACGTCCGCGCGGATCCGGTCGGCCTCCGTGATCGCCTCGGACATCGTCCGCTCGGCGAGCGACTTGGCGGCCTCCGACTCCTCCTGCGCCTCGCGGCGCATCCGACCCGCGTCCTCGCCGGCCCGCTCCCGCTCCGCGTAGGCGTCGGCGCGGACCCGGTCCGCCTCCTCCTCGGCCTCGCGCCGGGTGCGCTCCGCCGCGTGCTCGGCGGCGCTGCGCAGCCCGGTGATCTCCTCCTGGGCCTGCTCGTGCAGCCCGGCGACCGACTCGCGCACCTGCTGCGCGTGCTGCTCGGCCGCCGACACCATCTCGGTCGCGCGCCGGTCGGCCTCCTCGACCAGCCGGGTCGCCTCGGCCTGCGCCTCCTCCACCCGGGTGCGCGCCGAGGCCAGCAGCTCCTCGCTCTGCTCGCGGGCCCGCTCGCGCTCCTGGTCCGCCTCCTGCCGGGCGGCGCCCAGCAGCTCCTCGGCCTCGCGGCGGCGCCGGGCGGCCTCCTCCTGCGCGGCGGCCAGCGTCTCGGACGCCTCGGCCGCGATGCGCTCGGCGGCGGCCTGCGCCTCCGCCCGGACCCGGTCCGCGCTCTCCTGCGCCTCCGACTTCAGCCGCTCCGCCTCGCCCGCGGCCTCCGACCGCAGCCGTACGGCGACGGCCTCGCCCTCCGCGCGGGACGCGGAGGCGTCGGCGGCGGCCTCGGTGCGCAGCCGCTCGGCCTCCGTCTCGGCCTGCTGCTGGAGCGTGCGGATCCGCTCCGCGGCCTCGGTGCGCAGCCGCTCGCTCTCCTCGGCGGCCTCGCGGCGGATCCGCGCGCCCTCCTCACGGGCCTCGGTCAGCGCCTGCTCCGCGGAGTTCCGGCGCTCCTCCGCCTCGGTGTGCAGCCGCGTCAGCTCCTCGGCGGCCTCCGCCTGCCGGGCCTCGACGGCGCGCTCGGTCTCCTCGCGCAGCTCACGGGCGGCGCGCTCGGCGTCGGCCTGGAGCTCCTCGGCGCGTTCGGCGGCCTCCGCGCGGTGCCGCTCGGCCTCGGCGCGGGTGCGTTCCAGCGTCTCCTCGGCCTGGCGGCGCAGGGTCGTCGCCCGCTCGATCGCCTCGGTGCGGACCTTCTCGCTGTCCGCGGTGGCCGTCCGCCGCAGCTCGTCGGCGTCCGCCTTGGCCTTGGCGAGCAGCTCCTCGGCGGTCTTCGCCGCCTCCTCGATCTGCGCCACGGCCTCCTTGCGGGCCCCGGCACGGATCTTCTCGCCCTCGGCGGCCGCGTCGGCGCGCAGCTGCTCGGCCTCGCCGCGCAGCCGGCGCGCCTCCTCCTGGAGCTCGACCGTCTTGGCGCGGTACTCCTTGGTGTCGTCCTTCGCCGCGCCCTTGAGCCCCTCGGCGATGTCGTGCGCCTCGGCCCGCAGCCGGTCGGCCTCCGCCTCGGCCTCGGTGCGGATCCGCTCGGCCTCCTCGACGGCGGCCTTCGTGGTCCGGCTGGCCTCCTCGGACGCCTTGTTCAGCACGTCCTCGGCGGTCTTGGCGGCCTTGGACAGCTGGGTGGCCGACTCCTCGGCGGTGACCGTACGGGCCTTCTCGGCGGCCTCGGCGACGATCTTCTCGGCCTCGGCACGGGCGTCCGCGACGAGCTGCTCGGCCTCGGCTTTGGTGGTCTCGGCGTCCTTGGTGGCCTCGCTGACCAGCCGGGCGACCTGCTCCTTGGCCGTGCGGGTGCGCTGCTCGTTGGCCGACTCGGCGCTGGAGAGGGTCTTGGCCGCGGACTCCTTGGCCTCGGCGACCAGCTTCTCGGCCTCGGTCTGCGCCTTGCGCAGCGCCTCCTCGGCCTCGCTCATGCGCTGCTCGGCGGTCCGGCTCAGCTCCTGGGCCTGCCGGCGCGCGGACTCCGACTCGCTCGCCGTGGAGCTGCGCAGCTGCTCGGCGTGTTCGGTGGCCTCCTGGGCCTGTGTGGAGGCGGCGTTCAGCAGCCGTTCGGCGTCCGCGCGGGCGCGGCGCAGGATCTGCTCGGCCTCGCCGCGCGCCGCCTCGGCGTCGTCGCGCAGCCGCTGCCGGGCCTCGGACGTCAGCCGTTCGGCCTCCGCGCGGGCCGTGGCCAGGGCCTGCTCGGCCTCGGTACGGGACTCGTCGAGCAGCCGGCGGGCCTGCTGCTCGGTGCGGGCGCGCAGCTGCTCCGCCCAGGCCACGTTCTCGTTGACGTGCGACTCGACGGTCTGCCGGCGCTCGGCCAGCTCCTGGTCGAGCTGCTGGCGCCGGGTCACGGCCTCCTGATGCAGCTCGGCCTGGAGCCGGGCGGCCTGCTCGGCGTGCTCCTGCAGGATGCGCTGGGTCTGCGCGCGGGCCTGGCTCAGCTCCCGCTCGGCGTCCGCGCGCAGCTGGTCGGCCTGCATCTGCGCGTTGCGCAGCAACTGCTCGGCCTGGTACCCGATGTCGCCGCCGTCGAAGGCGGGCCGGGACATGATGGTGCGCCGCGCCTCGTGCAGCTTGGCGCGCAGCACCTCGACCTGGTAGCCGAGGTCCTCGGCGTGCTGGATCGCCTTTTCCCGCTCGGTCTTCAGCCGCTTCATCTCGGCCTCGAACCGAGAGAGGTGGTCGACGTCAGCCGCCGGCTCTCGCTCCTGGCTCTCGTAGCCCCGCACTGCGCGGTCCCATCCGTCCCCTGGTCGCAAATCCCTTAGAACGGGCTCCGTCCGTCCACCGAACGGGGCCCCCGGGGGAATGGTGTCAGATCAACGGCGGAGCATGGGCTGCTGCCCCGTCCCTCGCCCCCCGAAACACGGACCCCGGCGGTCCCGGCGCCGGCGACGACAGGACCGGGTCACCCTGGACTGAGCGGCGACCGCACCCAACCCTACCGGCCCTTATGTACGAGGGTCAGTGCTCAGGTGACTCAACGGCCGCCGAAGTGACGAGTTCTGTCAGGACGCCATGGCAGTCCTTGGGGTGCAGGAAGGTGATCCGGGACCCCATGGAACCGCGCCGGGGCTCGTCGTACAGCACGCGTACGCCCTTGCCGCGGATGTCCGCCGCGTCCGCGTCGACGTCCGCCGTCCCGAACGCGATGTGGTGGACGCCCTCGCCGTTCTTCGCCAGCCACTTCCCGACCGCGGAGTCCTCCCGGGTCGGCTCGAGCAGCTGGAGGTACGAGGCACCGCCGTCCGACGTATCGTTGATCTTGAGCATGGCCTCGCGCACGCCCTGTTCCTCGTTGACCTCGGTGTGGAACACCTCGAAGCCGTAGGTGGCACGGTAGAACTCGACGGTCGCGTCGAGGTCGTGGCAGGCGATTCCGATGTGGTCGATTCGCGTCAGCATGGAATCAGTGCAGCGCTCCGGAGGTGGTTGCGCAACGTGCGGGCGATCACACCGACAGCACGGTGACGGGCGGGATACCGCTCAGTACATTCGAGTAAACCCTCGTTCACTCCTCGGCCTGTGCGGGCCGGAAAAGGGGATCGCAGCTCATGTCTTCTGCAACGAACGGCACGACCTCCGTCATCGTCGCGGGTGCCCGCACCCCGATGGGACGGCTGCTCGGCTCGTTGAAGTCCTTCTCCGGGGCCGACCTCGGAGGTTTCGCGATCAAGGCCGCCCTGGACCGCGCGGGGATCGCCGGTGACCAGGTCCAGTACGTGATCATGGGGCAGGTCCTCCAGGCCGGCGCCGGCCAGATCCCGGCCCGCCAGGCCGCCGTCAAGGCCGGCATCCCCATGAACGTCCCGGCGCTCACGATCAACAAGGTGTGCCTCTCCGGCCTCGACGCCATCGCGCTCGCCGACCAGCTGATTCGCGCGGGTGAATTCGACGTGGTCGTGGCCGGCGGCCAGGAGTCCATGACCAACGCCCCGCACCTGCTGCCCAGGTCCCGCGAGGGCTACAAGTACGGCGCGGTGCAAATGCTCGACGCCATGGCGCACGACGGCCTGACCGACGCCTTCGAGAACATCGCCATGGGCGAGTCGACGGAGAAGCACAACACCCGGCTCGGCATCGCCCGTCCGGAGCAGGACGAGATCGCCGCCCTGTCCCACCAGCGCGCCGCCGCCGCCCAGAAGAACGGCATCTTCGAGGCCGAGATCACCCCGGTCGAGATCCCGCAGCGCAAGGGCGACCCGGTGCTGTTCAGCAAGGACGAGGGCATCCGCGGCGACACCACCGCCGAGTCCCTCGGCAAGCTCCGCCCGGCCTTCTCGAAGGACGGCACGATCACCGCGGGCTCCTCCTCGCAGATCTCCGACGGCGCGGCGGCCGTGGTCGTCATGAGCAAGGCCAAGGCGCAGGAGCTCGGCCTGGAGTGGATCGCCGAGATCGGCGCCCACGGCAACGTGGCCGGCCCCGACAACTCTTTGCAGTCGCAGCCGTCCAACGCCATCCTGCACGCCCTGAAGAAGGAGGGCCTGGAGGTCGGCGACCTCGACCTGATCGAGATCAACGAGGCGTTCGCGGCCGTCGCCGTGCAGTCCATGAAGGACCTCGGCGTGTCCACCGAAAAGGTGAACGTCAACGGTGGCGCCATCGCCCTGGGTCACCCCATCGGCATGTCCGGCGCCCGGCTCGTCCTGCACCTGGCGCTGGAGCTGAAGCGGCGCGGCGGCGGCGTCGGCGCGGCGGCGCTGTGCGGCGGCGGCGGCCAGGGTGACGCCCTGATCGTCCGGGTATCCAAGGCCTGAGCCCCCTCTCCCTCACGTACGTGCACCTCGGAACGGAGCTGTGATGCAGGACGTCTCCTCGCTGGTCGCCCAGGCCCGGGAAGGCCGGCCGCGGGCCGTGGCCCGGCTGATCTCCCTGGTGGAGGGGGCGTCTCCGCAGCTCAGGGAGGTCATGGCGGCCCTCGCGCCGCTGACCGGGGGCGCGTACGTGGTGGGCCTGACGGGCTCGCCGGGCGTCGGCAAGTCGACGTCCACCTCGGCGCTGGTCACGGCGTACCGCAAGCAGGGCAGGCGGGTCGGCGTCCTCGCCGTCGACCCGTCCTCGCCGTTCTCCGGCGGTGCCCTGCTGGGCGACCGGGTCCGTATGTCGGAGCACGCCTCCGACCCCGGCGTCTACATCCGTTCCATGGCCACCCGCGGCCACCTCGGCGGCCTCGCCTGGGCCGCGCCGCAGGCCATCCGCGTGCTGGACGCGGCGGGCTGCGACGTGATCCTGGTCGAGACCGTCGGCGTCGGCCAGTCCGAGGTCGAGATCGCCTCGCAGGCCGACACCTCCGTCGTCCTCCTCGCCCCCGGCATGGGCGACGGCATCCAGGCCGCCAAGGCCGGAATCCTGGAGATCGGCGACGTCTACGTCGTCAACAAGGCCGACCGGGACGGCGCGGACGCCACCGCCCGCGAGCTGAACCACATGCTGGGCCTCGGCGAGGCCCGCGCCGCCGGAGACTGGCGCCCGCCCATCGTCAAGACGGTCGCCGCGCGCGGCGAGGGCGTCGACGAGGTCGTCGAGGCGCTGGAGAAGCACCGCGCCTGGATGGAGGAGCGGGACGTGCTGGCCGAGCGCCGCCGCGCCCGCGCCGCCCGCGAGGTCGAGACGATCGCCGTCACCACCCTGCGCGAACGCATCGGCGACCTCCACGGCGACCGGCGCCTGGGCGCGCTGGCCGACCGGATCGTGGCGGGCGAACTCGACCCGTACCGCGCCGCGGACGAACTGGTGGCCGGACTGACGCGGGGATGACGCGGCCGGCGCGCACCGGAAAAGGGATGGCGGGTGCGCGCCCCGCGCTGCTAGCTTGACGCGCGTGTTCCTCCTCTTGGCCTAGGACCCGCCCCGCACGCGACCGCCGCATCCGGCCGTCGCGCGCTTCGGCGTCCCCAGTCGCCTCCCTCCCGAGGAACCCTTCGCGTGTCCACGCCCCTTCCGCGGCCCTCGTACGCCGCCGTCCTCCGCGCCCCCCATGCCCGCCGCACCTTCGCGGCCGCCCTCGTCGGCCGGCTGTCGTACGGCACGGTCAACCTCGCCCTGATGCTCTCCGTGACCCGGGCCACCGGGTCGTACGCCGTGGCCGGCTCGGTCATGGCGCTGTTCGGCGCGACGAGCGTCCTGCTCTCCCCCTACCGCGCGGGCCTGGTCGACCGGCACGGCCCGCGCCGGGCCCTGCTGCCCATGGCCCTCCTGTACGCCGCCCTGCTGTGCGCGCTGGCGGCGGCCTGCGTCCACCCGGGCACCCCCGCGGCCGTCCTCGCGGCGACCGCCGCCTGCACGCCCCCGCTCGGCCCCACGATGCGCGCGGTGTGGGCCGGACTGCTGCCCGACCGGCGGATGCTCCAGCGCGCCTACAGCCTGGACGGGGTCGCCGAGGAGCTGCTCTTCGTCTCCGGTCCGCTGCTGGTCGGCGTGGTGGTCGGCGTCGCTCCGCCGGCCGCCGCCGTGGTGCTCAGCGCCCTGCTGGTGGCGGCGGGCACCCTCGCCTTCGCCGCGTCGCCGGCGGCGGGCGCGTCGCCGGCCGCCGATGGCGCGAAGGAGGACGCCGGCCGGGCGGGCAGGGGCCAGACCCGCGCCCTGCTGCAACCCGTCGTGGTCACCGCGGCCGTCGGGGTCGCGGTGAGCGCCGTGGACCTGCTGGCCGTCGCCTTCGCCGGACAGCGCGGCCTCGGCGGCGCCACCGTGGCCTGGGTGCTCGCGGCCCTGTCGGTGGGCAGCGCGGTCGGCGGCCTGCTCAACGGCGCCGTCGCCTGGGGCTCGTCCGCCCGCGCCCGGCTCCCCTTCCTCGCCGCCGGCCTCGGCCTCTGCCTGACGGCCGCCGGACTCGCCCCCGGCGTCGGCACCCTGGTGGCGGCCGTCGCCTGCGCGGGGCTGTTCGTGGCACCGGCGCTCACCACGGCGTACCTGGTCGCCGACGAGAGCGTGGCGCCCGGGTACCGGAACCGGGCGGGAGCCTGGGTCAACGCGGCCGTGAACGCGGGCAGTTCCGCCGGTGCCGCGACGGTGGGCCTGCTGGTGGAACGGCTGCCGCTGCCGGTGTGCTTCGCGGTGTCCGGCGCGGTCGCCGCGGTGGCGGCGCTGGTGCCGCCGGGCCGCCGCGGCCGGCCGGGCGAGCCGACGGGGCCGCTCAGTCGTCGTCCGGGCCGGAGTCGTCCGGCTCGTCCGAGCCCGAGCCGGCCCGGTGATCGGCCGTGACCTCGCCGGTCCGCCCGTCCACCCGCCAGTCCTGCCCGGCCTGGCCGGCGGAGCGGGTCCCGACCTCCCAGACGGCCGTGCCGTCGCCGTGACGGCCGTCGTCGTCCAGCTCCACCGAGGTCACGGTCCCGTGGCCGGCCCCGGCGGCCTTCGCGGCCTCGGCGGCGCCCACGGACGTGCCCTTCAGGGCGGCCCGCACCTCGGCGGTGTCGTCCTCGTCCTCCGTCCGTTCCCCGAGGACCTCGCCGGTGGCCGGGTCGATCCTGACGCCGTGCCAGGTGCCGTCGCCGGCAAGGACGTCGACCTCCCAGACGGCGCGCTCGCGGCCACCGTCGTCGCCCTTGCCCCGGTCGTCCCGGTCGTCCCGGTCGTCATCGTCGTCCTCGGAGTCGAGTTCCGCCGAGACGGCGGTGCCCGGCACCTCGCGCAGTGCGGCGGCGAGGGCGTCGCCGGCCGTCACCTCGACCGAGGTCGTACGGGCGCCGTCGTCCGCCTGACGTGCCGTGCCGGTGCCCGGGGCGTCGTCGTCCGAGGCCGCCAGGGCCGTCGCCGTCACGCCTCCGGCCAGTGCGGCGGCGGTGACGGCGGCGATCACGATGGTGCGCTTCATACGTCTTCCTCCGAGTCCGTGGGCTGTCGCTCCGTTCCGGCGTCCCACTCTGACCGGCCGACGCTGAGGGCAGCCTGAAACCACCTGAAGGGATCTTCAGCTTGCCTCTGGGACCCTTCTCGCATGCGCCTGTTGATCGTGGAGGACGAGAAGCGGCTGGCCCTGTCGCTCGCCAGGGGCCTGACCGCCGAGGGCTACGCCGTGGACGTCGTCCACGACGGGCGGGAGGGACTCCACCGGGCCGGCGCGGGCGCCTACGACCTGGTCGTCCTCGACATCATGCTGCCCGGCCTCAACGGGTACCGGGTCTGCGCGGCCCTGCGCGCCGCCGGGCACGACGTGCCGATCCTCATGCTCACCGCCAAGGACGGCGAGTACGACGAGGCGGAGGGCCTGGACACGGGTGCCGACGACTACCTCACCAAGCCCTTCTCGTACGTCGTCCTCGTCGCCCGCGTGAAGGCGCTGCTGCGGCGGCGGACCCGGGGCGCCGGGGCCTCGCCCGTGCACGTCCACGGGGACCTGAAGGTCGACACCGCCGCCCGCCGGGTCTTCCTGGGCGAGAGTGAAGTGCCGCTCACCGCGAAGGAGTTCGCCGTCCTGGAGGAGCTCGTGCTGCGGGCCGGGCAGGTGGTGTCCAAGGCGGAGATCCTGGAGCACGTCTGGGACTTCGCCTACGACGGCGACCCCAACATCGTCGAGGTCTACGTCAGCGCGCTGCGTCGCAAGCTGCGCGCCGGGCTGATCCGGACCGTGCGGGGCGCCGGGTACCGGCTGGAGGGCGGGCGGTGAGCCGGCTCCTCGGCTCCGTCCGGGCCCGCGCGACCCTCGCCGCCACCCTCGTCGTGGCCGTCGCCCTCATGGCCGCCGGCACCGCGGTCCTGCTGTCCCTGCGCTCCAACCTGCTCGGCGAGGCCGGCACCCAGGCGGAGCGCTCCGCACGGGAGGTCGCCGCCGAGCTCTCCGTCGGGACGCCGTACGGCGAGCTGTCGCTGGACGTGGACGACCGGCCGGTGCAGGTCGTCGACGGCGACGGCGGGCTGGTCGCCGCCAGCGAGGACCTGGAGCGGATCAGCGGCACCGGCGTCGGCACGGTGAAGCCGCTGCCGGCCGCCACGGGGGAGCGGGGCGACGACGACGGGGACGACGACCGGGACGACGACCACGGCTCCGGCGAGTCCCTCGAACCGGGCGAGATCGGCGAGCGGACCACCGTCGGTGACGGATCCGCGACGATCGACGGCGACACGGAGGACTACCGGTTCGCCGCCGTGTCCGTCGAGACCCGGGACCGCGGCCGGCTCACCGTCTACGCCGGTGCCCCGCTGTCCGCCGAGCACGGCGCCGTGGACACCGCGCTGACCGTCATGCTGATCGGCTTCCCGGCGCTGCTCGCGGTCGTGGCCTGGGTGACCTGGCTGGTCACCCGGCGCGCGCTGCGCCCGGTGGAGGGCATCCGGCGGGAGATGGCCGCGATCACCGCCAGCGAGGACCTCGCCCGGCGCGTCCCGGTGCCGGACACCCACGACGAGATCGCCCGGCTCGCCACCACGACCAACGAGACGCTGGCCGCGCTGGAGAGCTCGGTGGAACGGCAGCGGCGGTTCGTCGCCGACGCCTCGCACGAGCTGCGCAGCCCGATCGCCTCGCTGCGGACCCAGCTCGAGGTGGCCGCCGCCCATCCCGAGCTGCTCGACCTGGACGGTGCCGTCGAGGACACCGTGCGGCTCCAGCGGCTCGCCGCCGACCTGTTGCTGCTGGCCAGGCTGGACGCGGGGGAGCGGCCCGCCGACGCGCGGGTCGACCTCGCCGCGCTGGCTCGTGCCCAGGCGGCGGGCCGGGCCGGGGTGCGCGTGCGGGCCCGGGACGCGGTGGCGGTCGCCGGGTCCCGGGGCCAGCTGGAGAGGGTGCTGGGCAACCTGCTCGACAACGCGCAGCGGCACGCGCGCTCGGCGGTGGAGGTGTCCGTGCGCCGGGAGGGCGAGGTGGCGGTGGCCGCGGTGGCCGACGACGGGGAGGGCGTCCCGGCGGCCGACCGGGAGCGGATCTTCGAACGGTTCGTACGGCTCGACGCGGCCCGCAGCCGCGACGACGGCGGTGCCGGTCTCGGGCTCGCCATCGCCCGTGACGTCGCCGTGCGGCACGGCGGCACGCTCACGGTCCGCGACGCGCCGGCAGGCGGCGCCCTGTTCGAGCTCCGCCTGCCGGTCGCCTAGGACCCGTCCCGCGGGACGTCCGGGGTCAGGGACGTCCCCGCTGGCCGCGCAGGTGCTCCGCGATGGGCCGGAGCGCCTTGTCGAGCTCCGTCAGGGCCTCGGGGGCCAGCAGGTCGATGAAGTGCCTGCGCACGGACGCCACATGGTGCGGGGCGACCTTCCGCATCGTCTCCAGGCCGTGCTCGGTGAGGACGGCGTAGAGCCCGCGGCGGTCGGACTCGCAGTTCTCCCGCCGGACCAGGTTCGCGTTCTCCATGCGGGTGATCTGGTGGGAGAGGCGGCTCTTGGACTGCAGGGTGGCGGCGGCGAGGTCGCTCATCCGCATCCTGTCGTCCTCCGACTCGGAGAGGTTCACCAGGATCTCGTAGTCGTTCATTGTCAGGCCGAAGGGCTGCAGATCCTTCTCCAGCTGGTGCGTCAACAGCCTGTTGACCTCCAGGTGGGTGCGCCAGGCACACTGCTCCGTATCGGTCAGCCAGCGGGTGGCCGTCTCGGTCTCCATGAATGAAGTCTACCTAAAAAGTTGAAAGGCGAACTAGTGAGGGGTTTCCGGTGACGGTGACGGTGCGCACGCGTTCGATGTCACACTCCGCAGGTTACCGCTCACAGCCCGAAGCGGCGTTGGAGGTCCCCCAGCTGTCCGGGAAGCCCCGGTACCCCTGACCGGCCTCCCGGTGTGCCGGGCACCCCACCGCCGGGTACCCCCGCCTGCTGCGGAGCGACCCCCGTTGCCTGCTCCGCCATCAGCGCCTCGCTCGACTGCAGCAGCACCGTCCCCGCTCCCGCGAACTCGAACTGGTGCTCCTCCCCGGACGCCCCGCCCAACCCTGTCATCGCACGTAGACCGCCCAGCAGGCCGGTCATGTACCCGTGGTCGTAGTGATGGCAGGGCGACGGGCAGTCGGCCCAGCCGACCAGGGCCTGCGGGTCCACCCGGATCGGAGGTTCCATGAACACCACCGGACCGTTCGACGCGGCCACGAACCTTCCGGTTCCGAGCAGGGTCAGAAAACCCGGCACGATCGACTGCTTGAGAGCGAGACTTGGCTGAAAAGCGAGCAGGTTGCCCGAGCGAATGGTCAGGTTGCCGTCCTGGAGGTCGTACGAATTCACGTCGAAGGCCCGGTCGGCGAGCAGCATCTTGCCCGACCCCTCGGCCACGACCCAGTCGCTCGCGTGCAGAGGCGAATGGAAGGACGTGCGCATCAGCCGGTCCAGCCGGCCGTGCCCGACGCCGTTGAAGTCGATCGTCCCGTAGTAGGCGATCATCTTCCCCTTCTGGAGGAACCACCGGCTTCCCCGGAGCTCCACGCAGAAGGTGTACGCGTTGACGTTGTCATCGGCCGGCAGCGTCGCCGGGTCGTGGTGGACCGTGCTCACAGCTTCTCCTCCGAGGCCTGGACGAACACCGTGCCGCTGCCGCTCAGCTCCAGCTGGAACGCCTCCCCGGAGCCGCGGCCCACCATGTCCCGCCAGCCCAGCGCCGTGGACAGCCTGTTGCGCACGTCGCCGTGGTGGGCGACGTAGGCCTGCGGGTCGACGTGCACCGCCCGGTGCGGGGTGACCGGCACCTCGAAGACGCCCCCGTGGGCCATCACCGCCACCGCGCCGTGACCTCTCAGGGTGGTCGTGAACAGCCCCTGCCCGCTGACCTGGCCGCGCACCATGCCCATGACCCCGCCCTGCGAGCCGAGGAACATCGTGCCCTGCTCCAGCGTCCCCTCGAAGGCGAGGAGCCGGTCCGCCTCCACGTACAGGGTGTCGCCCGAGAGAGTGATGACCTGCACATGGTGGCCGCCGTGCCCGAAGAACACCGTGCCGCTCCCCTCGACGGTCATCAGCGGGGTGTCCTCGTTCGCCACCCGGCGCCCGATCATCGACATGACGCCGCCCTGACCGCCGGTCGTGCTCGGGGTGAACGACACGTCGCCCTGATACGCGAGCATCGCGCCGCGCTGACTGAACAGCCGCTGCCCGGGAGCCACGGTCGCCCGGACCATCTTGGAGTTGATCTCCTGGAAGGCCATGTCACACGTCCCCCGCGATCGTGTTGCGCTCGCTCGGCTGCACGTACACCAGTCCGTCGCCCTCGAAGCGGATCTGGAAGGCCTCGCCGCCGCCCTCGCCGAGCAGCGTGCGGAAGGTCACACCCGACTGGAAGGACTGCCGCAGGTTCCCCTGGTGCGCGACGTACGCCCCCGGGTCGACGGACAGCGGGTACTGCGCGCTGACCCGCAGCACCACCGCCGGGCCGTCCGACATGATCGCCGCCTGCCCGTGCCCCTCGACCGTCGTGGTGAACAGCCCGTTGCCCTGGGCGGCGCCCCGGGTCCCGGTGAAGCTCGTGCCCGTGCGCAGCCCGGCGTCGGCCGCCAGGAAGTTGCTCGACTCGACGTACAGCGTGTCGCCCCGGAGCCCCACCAGCGTGATCTCCGAGGCCCGGTCCGCGAACCAGCAGGTCCCCTGCCCCCTCACCTCCATCACCGTCATCTGCTCGCCGGTGATCCTCCGGGTCACCATGCCCCGGAGGCCCTCACCACCGCCGCTCAGCTTCTTGAAGGCCATCTCCCCGTCGTACGCGACCATCGAGCCGTTCTTCGCCTTCACGGCGTCCCCGGTCATGTCGACGGCGAGCACCTTGCTGCCTTGAAGTCGGAACATCGCCACAAATGAGAACGTAGCCGTCGAACGGGTCCGCCGACAGGCCCCGTGGGGGGACCCCGACCCCCTCACCCGGACGTGCCGCGGGTTTGCCACAATGGACCAGCGCTTGTGAGTGTGTTCACAAGGCATCGGCTCGCGATCGATCCCTCACCCACCCCTCTCCCACCGAAGGTGACCCGTGGACCTCAAGACCGCCACCGCCCTCCGCCGCCTCCGCCTGGTCTCGGGCCCCGAGGCGATCTCGTTCCTCCTGCTGCTCGTCTGCTCGGTCCTGAAGCGGACCACGGACTTCAACGCCGTACCGGTGATGGGCGCGGTCCACGGTGTTCTCTTCGTGCTGTACGTGCTCTTCTGGGCGGACGCCTGGAACCGCGCGAAGTGGCCCGTCGGCACGGCCGCCCTCTACTTCGTCCTGTCGGTCCTGCCGACCGGCGGCTTCTTCGCCGAGCGCCGGCTCAAGCGTGAGGCCGAGGACGCGGTCATCGCCTCGCGCGCCCGCCAGGAAGGGGTCGTCAACGCATGATCGTCGCCTTTTCCGTGACGCCGCTGGGCGTCGGCGAGGACGTCGGGGAGTACGTGGCCGAAGCGGTCCGGGTGGTCCGCGAGTCGGGCCTGCCCAACCGCACCGACGCGATGTTCACGTCCGTCGAGGGCGAGTGGGACGAGGTCATGGACGTCGTCCGGCGGGCCGTGGCCGCCGTCGAGGCGCGGGCGCCGCGGGTGTCCCTGGTCCTCAAGGCGGACATCCGCCCCGGCGTCACGGACGGTCTGACGTCCAAGGTGGAGACGGTGGAGCGCCACCTCGCCGGCTGACACCGCCGCCGGGCGGTGGTATCGAAAGGCGAGACGGGGCTGACCGGCATATGACCGGCCGGTAAGGTCTGGTGCCGTGCCGAAGCCCCTCAGCCTCTCCTTCGATCCCATCGCCCGCGCCGACGATCTCTGGAAGCAGCGCTGGGGCGGCGTGCCCTCGATGGCCGCGATCACCTCGATCATGCGCGCCCAGCAGATCCTGCTGGCCGAGGTCGACGCGGTGGTCAAGCCCTACGGCCTGACGTTCGCGCGCTACGAGGCGCTGGTGCTGCTCACCTTCTCCAAGTCGGGCGAGCTGCCGATGTCCAAGATCGGCGAACGGCTCATGGTGCACCCCACCTCCGTGACCAACACCGTCGACCGCCTGGTCAGGTCCGGTCTGGTCGACAAGCGCCCCAACCCCAACGACGGCCGCGGCACGCTCGCCAGCATCACCGACAAGGGCCGCGAGGTCGTCGAGTCGGCCACCCGCGACCTCATGGCCATGGACTTCGGCCTGAGCGCGTACGACGCCGAGGAGTGCGGCGAGATCTTCGCCATGCTCAGGCCGCTGCGGGTGGCGGCGGGGGACTTCAAGGCGGAGTGAGCCCGTCGGCGGGGCCGCCGGAAGATCGCCCGAAACGTGTGGTTACGCTCGTGGACATGAAAAAGAGCGTGCTGACCCGCTACCGCGTCATGGCGTACGTCACCGGTGTACTGCTGATCGCCCTGTGCCTGGGCATGATCGCCAAGTACGCCCTGGAGATGGACGGCGCCGCCGACTTCACCCGGGTCGTCAGCATCGCCCACGGCTGGCTGTACGTCATCTACCTCGTCTTCGCCTTCGACCTGGGCTCCAAGGCGAAGTGGCCGGTCAAGAAGCAGCTCTGGGTGCTGCTCGCGGGAACGGTCCCGACGGCCGCCTTCTTCGTGGAGCGCAGGATCAGCCGCGAGCTGGACGCCAAGGTGGCCCGGCCCGCCCCGGCGCCCGCCGAGGCCTGACCCCCGCCGCACCGCCGTACGGACACCCGTACGGCGGTACCCCATCGACATTTACTTGGACGTCCTAGTAAATTCGAAGGTATGGACGCTGACGCCGTAGAGGAAGGCCGCCGCCGGTGGCAGGCCCGGTACGACGTCGCGCGCAAGCGTGACGCCGACTTCACCACGCTCTCCGGGGATCCCGTGGAGCCGGTGTACGGGCCCCGGGACGGGGACAGGTACGAGGGGTTCGAGCGGATCGGGTGGCCGGGGGAGTTCCCCTTCACCCGGGGGCTGTACCCCACCGGCTACCGCGGGCGGACGTGGACCATCCGGCAGTTCGCCGGGTTCGGGAACGCGGAGCAGACCAACGAGCGGTACAAGATGATCCTCCGCAACGGCGGAGGAGGGCTCTCCGTCGCCTTCGACATGCCGACGCTGATGGGCCGCGACTCCGACGACCCGCGCTCGCTGGGCGAGGTCGGGCACTGCGGGGTGGCCATCGACTCGGCCGCCGACATGGAGGTGCTGTTCAAGGACATCCCCCTGGGGGACGTCACCACCTCCATGACGATCAGCGGGCCCGCCGTGCCCGTGTTCTGCATGTACCTCGTGGCGGCCGAGCGGCAGGGCGTCGACGCCTCCGTGCTGAACGGCACGCTCCAGACGGACATCTTCAAGGAGTACATCGCCCAGAAGGAGTGGCTCTTCCAGCCCGAGCCGCACCTGCGCCTCATCGGCGACCTGATGGAGTACTGCGCGGCCGGCATCCCCGCCTACAAGCCGCTCTCCGTCTCCGGCTACCACATCCGCGAGGCCGGGGCGACCGCCGCCCAGGAGCTGGCGTACACGCTCGCGGACGGCTTCGGGTACGTCGAGCTGGGGCTCAGCCGGGGACTGGACGTCGACGTCTTCGCGCCCGGGCTGTCCTTCTTCTTCGACGCGCACGTCGACTTCTTCGAGGAGATCGCGAAGTTCCGCGCGGCCCGGCGCATCTGGGCGCGCTGGATGCGGGACGTGTACGGCGCGAAGAGCGAGAAGGCGCAGTGGCTGCGGTTCCACACCCAGACCGCCGGTGTCTCGCTGACCGCCCAGCAGCCGTACAACAACGTCGTGCGCACCGCCGTGGAGGCGCTGGCCGCAGTGCTCGGCGGGACCAACTCCCTGCACACCAACGCCCTGGACGAGACCCTCGCGCTGCCCAGCGAGCAGGCCGCCGAGATCGCCCTGCGGACCCAGCAGGTGCTGATGGAGGAGACCGGCGTCGCCAACGTCGCCGACCCGCTGGGCGGTTCCTGGTTCGTCGAGCAGCTCACGGACCGGATCGAGGCGGACGCGGAGAAGATCTTCGAGCAGATCAGGGAGCGCGGGCTGCGCGCCCACCCGGACGGGCGGCACCCCATCGGCCCGATCACCTCCGGCATCCTGCGCGGCATCGAGGACGGCTGGTTCACCGGCGAGATCGCCGAGTCCGCCTTCCGCTACCAGCAGGCACTGGAGAAGGACGACAAGAAGGTCGTCGGCGTCAACGTGCACACCGGCTCCGTCACCGGCGACCTGGAGATCCTGCGGGTCAGCCACGAGGTCGAGCGCGAGCAGGTGCGGGTGCTCGGCGAGCGCAAGGCGGCCCGGGACGACGCGGCCGTGCGCTCCGCGCTGGACGCCATGCTGGCCGCGGCCCGCTCCGGCGGCAACATGATCGAGCCGATGCTGGACGCGGTGCGCGCCGAGGCGACGCTCGGTGAGATCTGCGGGGTGCTGCGGGACGAGTGGGGGGTGTACACGGAGCCGGCGGGCTTCTAGAGGCCGGTGCCGGCGCGGCCGGGAGGGCACCGCCTCCCGGCCCCCGGGTCTATGCCCGGCCGCCACCCGGCTCGGCGGGGCGGGAGGCCAGGCCCCACAGCAGTACCTGTGTGAAGCCCCGCACCCACTCCCCGTCCGCCGGTTCCGCGCTGACCAGGGTGCGGTGGACCACCGCACCCGCCACCACGTCGAAGATGAGGTCCGCGGTGCGGGCGGCCTCGGCCGGGTCGGGCTCGTCGGGCAGCTCGCCGCGCGCCTGGGCGCGGGACCTGCCCTCCAGCACCAGGCGCTTCTGCCGGTCGACGATGGAGGCGCGGATGCGTTCGCGCAGCGCGTCGTCCCGCGTGGACTCCGCCACCACCGCCATCAGCCCGCTCCTGGCCTCCGGCCGGGCCAGGATCGCCGCGAACTGAAGCACCACGCCCTCGATGTCGGCGGCCAGGCAGCCGCGGTCGGGCAGTTCGAGTTCGTCGAAGAGCTCCGCCACGGCGTCCACGACCAGTTCGTTCTTGCCGGCCCAGCGACGATAGAGAGTCGTCTTCGCAACCCCGGCCCGCGTCGCCACGTCTCCCAGGGTGAGCTTCGACCAGCCGAGGTCCACCAGGGCCGCCCGCGTGGCGGCCAGGATCGCGGTGTCCGCCGCGGCGCTGCGCGGGCGCCCGGCACGGCCGGCGGGGGTGCTGCTCTGCATGTGCCGACCATAACCGCGCGTTTGCGCCGGCCCGCCGTGAGGGAGATCACCGGGGCGGGGTGTTCCGACGGCCCGTCATGGCATTACGCTACGACTCGTAGCGAAAGCGCGGGTACGCCCGTGCCCGAGCGACGACCACGGGCGCAGGGTGGGGACCCGGCGCCGGACAACCCGTGCCAACGGCACACATCAGGGCGGGCTTTCCCGCCGCTTTTCACACACGCGCGCAGGACAGGGGAGGATAGACCCATGCAGCCACGGAACATGTCCATGAGCGGGGTCGTCGACCTCGCCGCGGTGAAGGCGGCCCAGGAGGCCAAGGCGAAGGCGGAGCAGGCTCGCGCCGAGGCCGCCCGGCACGGCGGAACGGGGGGCGTCTCCCCGGCCGACCTCGTCATCGACGTCGACGAGGCACGCTTCGAGACCGACGTCCTGCAGCGGTCCACCGAGGTCCCGGTCGTCATCGACTTCTGGGCCGAGTGGTGCGAGCCCTGCAAGCAGTTGAGCCCCGTCCTGGAGCGGCTCGCCGTCGAGTACAACGGGCGCTTCCTCCTCGCCAAGATCGATGTCGACGCCAACCAGATGCTCATGCAGCAGTTCGGCGTCCAGGGCATCCCGGCCGTCTTCGCGGTCGTGGCCGGACAGGCGCTGCCGCTCTTCCAGGGCGCCGCGGGCGAGGCGCAGATCCGCCAGACCCTGGACCAGCTGGTGCAGGTCGCCGAGCAGCGCTTCGGCCTGACCGGTCTCGTCGTCGACCCGGAGGCGGAGCCCGGCGCGAACCCGGCCGCCGCCCCCGAGCGTCCGGCCGGGCCGCACGACGCGGCGCTGGAGGCCGCGGTGCAGGCACTGGACGCCGGCGACCTCGCCGGTGCCGTCCGCGCGTACAAGAACGTGCTCAGCGACGACCCGGGCAACACGGAGGCCAGACTCGGCCTCGCCCAGGCGGAGTTGCTCCAGCGCGTGCAGGACGCCGACCCGCAGCGGGTCCGGCAGGACGCGGCCGACAAGCCGGACGACGCGCAGGCGCAGATCGCCGCCGCCGACCTGGACCTGGTGGGCGGTCACGTGGAGGACGCCTTCGGCCGGCTCATCGACACGGTGCGCCGCACGGCCGGGGACGACCGGGACGCCGTACGGGTGCGGCTGCTGGAGCTGTTCGAGGTGGTCGGCGCCGACGACCCGCGGGTGACGGCGGCACGCCGGGCGCTCGCCCGCGCCCTGTTCTAGGGGGCGTTCCGGGTCCCGCCCGCCGGGCGGTCGCAGACCGTCCGGCCGGGTGATGCCCGAGTGAGGGAACTGCCGACGAGACGTCACTGCGGCCGCGCTTTGCCAAATCTTGGTAATCGCGGCCGCTGTTACTGCCAGTAAGGCAGGGGCGTTGTTGTGTCGGATTCTGTCCAGCGATCAATAGTTTTGTCCCCCTCTCATGACACACCCAGCGTCGCCGTACGGGGCCGGTGTGTCGTCTCGCGGTTATCCGGCCGTTACTAGCCAGTAACGAACCCCCTTGTGTCGGCGGCGAGAATGCACCACGATCGGCGACGCTCGGTCCATTCCCGTAACCCGAAAGCCAGTCGGGTCGCGGGGGTTCCCTGGGTCCCCACCGAGCAGAGCCGGCGGCAGTGGCGCCGGCTCTTGGGCAGGGGGGTCTTCACCCACCCGGTGAAGCCTGTCCAGCAGGGTTGTGCGTGATGCCTGTCAGGCGCGACCAGTGGTTGTCGCTCGGGGGTGATCGCCGGTGATTCGGGCGCGTCGTACGTGCCGCCGAGCGCAGGCGCTCTCCTTCCCGAGGACGTAGCACTTCTCCCATCCCTGCCAGGCCGAGCCACCGATCCCGGGGGCGGGCCGAGGCCAGGAGATGTACGTCCGAGAAGGAGGAAATATGGAGTCCCAGGTGCGTGGCGGGACCAGATGGAAGCGGTTCGCCGTCGTCATGGTGCCCAGCGTGGCCGCGACGGCCGCCATAGGCGTGGCGCTGGCGCAGGGTGCCCTGGCGGCGTCGTTCAGCGTCTCCGGCCAGTCGTTCAAGGTGACGGCCGACCAGCTCGACGGTACGGGCTTCGTCCAGTACGGGGCGATCGACTCGGGTTACACGCTCGACGGACAGAAGACGGCTCACCCCGTCGCCGTCTCGGCGTTCAAGTCCGCGTCGATCAAGGGCATGTGCCAGTCCGTGGTCACCCCGGACATCCCGCTCATCGGCTCGGTCAGCCTCATGCTGAAGGCCGGCGGCGGCAGTAAGGCGGTCGAGGCCGAGAACCTGTACATCGACGTCGAGCAGCTCGAGGCCGATGCCACGTTCCGCGGCATCGACATCGGCGTCGCGGCCAAGGACGCCGCCAAGGGTCCGGGCATCAAGAAGGGCGACACGGCGAACCCGTACGGGTTCTCGCAGCAGGCCGACTCGGTCACGCTGACCGGCGTGAAGCAGACGGCGTGGGCGACCACCGCCGGAACCTTCAAGCTCAGCGGTCTGAAGATGTCGCTGTCCAAGGGTGTCAAGGAGTGCTACTAAGCACTCGCTGACGGGCGGGGGAGCCGGTGGCGCCCCCGCCCGTCCACTCTCCGGCCGCGGCTTCACGCGCGGCCCACATCTCCACCACAGCAAAGCCGTACCAGGGAGCTGTTTTCCATGAGCGCCGAGACTCCTGCCGCAACCGGCCAGTTCAGCCGCCGGAGGCTGCAGTTCCGTGCCTGGCGAGGCGCGCGGCCGTTCTGGGCCGGTCTGTTCGTCGCCCTCGGCGGACTCCCCATCGCCTACTTCCCGTACGCGAACCTCCAGATCGGTCACCTGACGCTGGCGATGGCCACCACCGCGGGCGCCGGGTCCCTGATCATCGGCGTGCTGCTGGTCGTCCTGGGCGTCAGCCTGTGGTTCCAGAAGCACGTCCGGGTCTTCGCGGGCGTGGCGGCGATCCTGCTGGCCCTGGTGTCCATCCCCGTGTCCAACCTCGGCGGTTTCCTCATCGGCTTCCTGCTCGCGCTGGTCGGCGGAGCGATGGCCGTGTCGTGGGTACCGGGTCAGCCGCCGCAGGCCGAGCCGCCGCTGGACGGCAGGGGAACGGGCGACGCGCCCGAGGGCGTGGTCCCCGGCACCCCGGTGCCCGACACGACGGTGCCGCAGCCGCGGGACGGCCTGGCCGACGGGGGCTCCCCCCAGGCCTACAAGTCCCTGGGGGAGAACGATCTGTCAGGAACGAGCCCGGCCAACGGGGCGAACGGGAGGCACAGTGCCGGCTGACGAGGTGACCCGCGGGACTGACGTGGAGTCGTTCCGTGTGAGAACCGGGCCGCGCCACGCGGCACCCAAGAAGCCGTTGTTCACCAGGTTCCACATGCCGGCCGGCAAGGCGATAGCCCTGGCCGCGATGCCCACGGCGGTCCTCATGGGGATGGGGTTCACGCCGACGCTGGCCCTCGCGGACGGCAACGACGCGGCACCGCCGTCGAACAGCCTGACGGCCGACGAGTACAAGGACTGCGTGGCGGCCCTGGAGGACGCCGAGAAGGGCTCGTCGGAGTCCCCGACGCCGTCGCCCTCGGCGACCGACGGGACCGACGACGAGAAGGCCGACGACAAGGGTGACGCGACGGAGCCGGATCCCTCGGCCTCCGGCGACGCGGACCAGGACAGCGGCAAGGGCGCCGGACAGGGCGCCGATTCGTCCTCTTCGCCGGATTCAGGTTCCGACGACAAGGCCGAGCCCGCACCCTCCGCGTCCCCCGAGGCGCAGAGCCAGGAGAAGGCACCCGCCGCCGAGACCCCGTCGCCCTCGCCGTCCGAGAGCGAGAAGGGCGGTGTGCTGAAGGACCTCGGCGACGCCATCGAGGGCATCTTCACCGGCGGCAAGACCGAGGAGAGTCCCAGCCCCACGCCCACCCCGACGGCCTCCGCGAGCGCCGCCGAGGACCCCGCCGGCACCGTCGAGGACACCGTCGACAAGGCCACCGGGACGGCGAAGGACACCGTCCGGGACGCCACCGACGCGGCGTCCGAGGCGGCCGAGGACACCGGGAAGACGGTGGACGAGGCCGTGCAGGAGGCGACGGAGGCCGCCGAGGAGGCCACCGCGTCGCCCAGCCCCGACGCGTCCGAGAGTGCCGGCCCGGACGTGGACGACTGCCCGGTCGCCACCGACGCGGAGGGCGGCGTCGACAACCAGGTGCCGCTCCCGGACGACCCCTGGTACCTCAACGCCAGCTCGCTGCTGCTCAAGGGCGCCTCGTACAAGGGCATCGTCGAGGTCAGGACGGCCAACGGCACCACCAAGAAGGTGCTGAAGTACGTCATCTCCAACGGCACCGACATCGGCGACCTGCACCAGACGGTGAAGGACGAGCAGTCCGGCAAGACCTACCACGTGCAGGCGGCCAAGGGCTCGACGTCCACGATCCGCGACGGCGAGACGGTGATGTACACGGAGAGCATCTCGGGCAACCTGCTCGGGCTGATCCCGATCACCTTCGACCCGGAGAACCCGCCGCCGCTGGACATCCCGCTGATCTACTTCACCAAGGTGACGGTCGTCCAGGCCGGTCAGTTCGGCGGCACCCTGCACGTCCCCGGGCTGCACCAGTACACGAGCTGAGCACACCCCCGCACCCGTCCGGGAGCCGCGCGACACCGAGGGCGCCCCCTGAACCACAGGGGGCGCCCTCGTCGTGCGTCGCGGGCGGCGTCAGGCGCGGCGCGTCTCGCCGAGGTGGTGCACGCGGACCATGTTGGTGGTGCCGGGCACGCCGGGGGGCGAGCCGGCGGTGATCACGACGACGTCGCCGTCGTTGAAGCGGCTCAGCTTCACCATCTCCTGGTCCACCAGCTCGACCATCTCGTCCGTGCTGGCGACGAACGGCACCACGTGCGGCTCCACGCCCCAGCTCAGCGCCAGCTGGTTGCGGGTGGACTCGTCGGTCGTGAAGGCGAGGATCGGCTGGGCGGCGCGGTAGCGGGACAGCCGGCGGGCGGTGTCGCCGGACTGGGTGAACGCCACCAGGCCCTTGCCGCCGAGGAAGTCGGCGATCTCGGCGGCGGCCCGGGCCACCGAACCGCCCTGCGTGCGCGGCTTCTTGCCCGGGACAAGCGGCTGGAGGCCCTTGGAGAGCAGCTCCTGCTCGGCCGCGGTGACGATCTTCGACATCGTCTTCACGGTCTCGATCGGGTACGCGCCCACGGACGACTCCGCCGACAGCATGACCGCGTCCGCGCCGTCCAGGATCGCGTTGGCCACGTCGGAGGCCTCGGCGCGGGTCGGCCGGGAGTTGGTGATCATCGACTCCATCATCTGGGTCGCCACGATCACCGGCTTGGCGTTGCGCCGGCACAGCTCGATCAGGCGCTTCTGCACCATGGGGACCTTCTCGAGCGGGTACTCGACGGCCAGGTCGCCACGGGCGACCATCACGCCGTCGAACGCCATCACGACGTCCTCCATGTTGTCGACCGCCTGGGGCTTCTCCACCTTGGCGATCACCGGGACGCGGCGGCCCTCCTCGTCCATGACGCGGTGCACGTCGGCGACGTCCTTGGCGTCCCGGACGAAGGAGAGGGCGACCAGGTCGCAGCCCATGCGCAGCGCGAAGCGGAGGTCCTCGACGTCCTTCTCGGACAGCGCGGGCACGTTCACCGCGGCACCGGGCAGGTTGATGCCCTTGTGGTCGGAGATGACGCCGCCCTCGATGACGATCGTCCGCACCCGGTGGCCCTCGACCCCGGTGACCTTCAGCTCGACGTTGCCGTCGTTGATGAGCACCTGGTCGCCCTTGGTCACGTCGCCGGGCAGGCCCTTGTACGTCGTGCCGCAGATCGTCCGGTCGCCCGGCACGTCCTCGGTGGTGATGGTGAACTCGTCACCGCGCACCAGCTCGACGGGGCCCTCGGCGAAGGTCTCCAGGCGGATCTTGGGGCCCTGCAGGTCGGCGAGGACGCCGATGGCCCTGCCGGTCTCCTTGGCGGCGGCCCGGACACGGTCGTAACGCCCCTGGTGCTCGGCGTGGGTGCCGTGGCTGAAGTTGAAGCGGGCCACGTTCATGCCGGCTTCGATCAGGGCGACGAGCTGCTCGTGGGAGTCGACCGCGGGGCCGAGAGTACAGACGATTTTCGAACGGCGCATGGGGCGATCCTATCGGTTTGTTTCGCTGCGGAATATTCCGTCTGGCGGAAAATACAAAAGGGCGGGATGCCGCTCAGGTGAGATTCCCCGAACCAATTACCAGCGCGTAGGTTTGTGTCGCGATCTCCATTTCCTCGTCGGTCGGCACCACGGCCACCGCCACCCGTGCGGACGGCGGAGAGATCAGCCGCGCCCCGTCGCCGCGCACGGCGTTCAGGTCCGCGTCGACCGCCAGGCCCATTCCCTCCAGGCCCGCCACGGCGGCCTCCCGCACCGGGGCCGCGTTCTCGCCGACCCCGGCCGTGAAGACGACCGCGTCCACCCGTCCGAGAACGGCGTAATAGGCGCCGATGTACTTCTTCAGCCGGTGAATGTAGATGTCGAAGGCCAGTCGCGCCCGTTCGTCACCGTCGTCCATCCGGCGGCGGATCTCCCGCATGTCGTTGTCACCGCACAGACCGATCAGACCGCTCCTCTTGTTGAGGAGATCGTCGATCTCGTCGGCGGACATTCCGCCGACCCGCATCAAATGGAAGATGACGGCCGGGTCCATGTCTCCCGAGCGCGTACCCATCACGAGCCCCTCCAAAGGCGTCAGCCCCATGGAGGTGTCCACGCAGCGACCGCCGCGCACGGCCGAGGCGGACGCCCCGTTGCCCAGGTGCAGCACGATGACGTTCACCTCCTCCGGCGTCCGGCCCAGCAGCTTCGCCGTCTCCCGCGAGACGTACGCGTGCGAGGTGCCGTGGAAGCCGTAGCGCCGGACGCGGTGGGCGTCGGCGGTCTCCACGTCGATGGCGTACCGGGCGGCGGACTCCGGCATCGTCGTGTGGAAGGCGGTGTCGAAGACGGCGACCTGCGGCAGGTCCGGGCGCAGTGCCCGCGCGGTGCGGATCCCGGTGAGGTTCGCCGGGTTGTGCAGCGGGGCGACCGGGATCAGGCGCTCGATCTCGGCCAGCACGGCGTCGTCGACCACGGTCGGCTCGGTGAACCGCTTCCCGCCGTGCACCACCCGGTGCCCGATCGCGGCCAGCTCCGGCGAGTCGAGGCCGAGCCCGTCCTTGGCCAGCTCCGCCGCCATGCACTTCAGCGCGGCCTCGTGGTCGGCGACGGGCCCGTCCCACTCGCGGGCCGCGCCGTCCGCCTGGGTGTGCCTGAGCCGCGAGGTCTCCTCGCCGATCCGCTCGACGAGGCCCACCGCCAGCCGGCTGTGGTCGCGCATGTCGAGCAGCTGGTACTTCACCGACGAGGAGCCGGAGTTGAGGACGAGGACACGGGTGGAGCTCACAGGTCGGACGCCTTCTCGCTCGGGGACTGCTGGGCCTGGATCGCCGTGATGGCGACGGTGTTGACGATGTCCTGGACGAGCGCGCCCCGGGACAGGTCGTTGACGGGCTTGCGCAGGCCCTGGAGGACCGGGCCGACGGCGACGGCGCCGGCCGAGCGCTGCACGGCCTTGTAGGTGTTGTTGCCGGTGTTCAGGTCGGGAAAGATCAGCACGCTGGCCTGCCCGGCGACCTCGGAGCCGGGCAGCTTGGTCGCGGCGACCGACGGCTCGACGGCGGCGTCGTACTGGATCGGTCCCTCCACCCGCAGGTCGGGGCGGCGCGAGCGGACCAGCCCGGTCGCCTCGCGCACCTTGTCGACGTCCGCGCCGGAGCCGGACGTGCCGGTCGAGTACGACAGCATCGCGATCCGCGGATCCACGCCGAACTGCGCCGCCGTGGCCGCCGACTGCGTCGCGATGTCGGCGAGCTGCTCGGCGTCCGGGTCCGGGTTCACCGCGCAGTCGCCGTAGACGAGGACCTTGTCGGCCAGGCACATGAAGAAGACGGAGGAGACGATCGACGCCTCCGGCTTGGTCTTGATGATCTCGAAGGCCGGGCGGATGGTCGCCGCCGTCGAGTGCACGGACCCCGACACCATGCCGTCGGCCAGCCCCTCCTGCACCATGAGCGTGCCGAAGTAGTTGACGTCGGAGACCACGTCGTAGGCCAGCTCCACGGTGACGCCCTTGTGGGCGCGCAGGGCCGCGTACTTCTCGGCGAAGGAGTCGCGCAGCTCGGACACCGCCGGGTCGATCAGCTCGGCGGCGCCCAGGTCGATGCCCAGGTCGGCGGCCTTCTTGCGGATCTGCTCGGCCGGACCGAGCAGCGTCAGCTCGCACACGCCCCGGCGCAGCAGTACCTCCGCCGCGTGCAGCACCCGCTCCTCGGTGCCCTCGGGCAGGACGACCCTGCGCAGATCGGAGCGGGCCTGCTCCAGCAGCTGGTGCTCGAACATCATCGGGGTGACGCGGTCGCTGCTCGGCGCCGAGACCCGCTTGCTGAGGTCGGCGGTGTCGACGTACCGCTCGAAGAGGCCGAGGGCGGTCTCCGCCTTGCGCGGGGTGGCCGCGTTGAGCTTGCCCTCCAGGGAGAACAGCTGCTCGGCCGTGGGGAAGCTGTTGCCGGTCACCGACAGCACCGGCGTGCCGGGGGCGAGCCGGGCGGCGAGGGTGAGGATGCCCTCGCCCGGCACCTCGTCCAAAGTCAGCAGCAGCCCGGCGATCGGCGGGGTGCCGGCGCTGTGCGCGGCCAGCGTGCCGATCACCAGGTCGGCACGGTCGCCGGGGGTGATCACCAGGCAGCCGGGGGTCAGCGCGGCCAGCAGGTTGGGCAGCATGGCCCCGCCGAAGACGAAGTCCAGCGCGTCGCGGGCGAGCCCCGAGTCGTCCCCGAGGACCACCTCGGCGCCGAGGGTGTGCGCGATCTGGGAGACGGTCGGCGCCGACAGCGCGGGCTCGTCGGGCACCACCCAGCAGGGCACCGGAAGCCGGTTCGCGACCCGCTCGGCGATCTCGTCCCGGTCCTCGCGGGCGACCCGGTTGGTCACCATGGCCAGGACGTCGCAGCCCAGCCCGTCGTAGGCGCGGAAGGCGTTGACGGTCTCGGCGAGCACGGACTCCGCGGTCTGCTTGCGGCCGCCGACGACCGGGAGCACCGAGGCGCCGAACTCGTTGGCGAGCCGGGCGTTCAGCGACAGCTCGTCCGGGAGCTGGGTGTCGGCGAAGTCGGTGCCGAGGACCAGGACGACGTCGTAGTCGCGGGCGACCAGGTGGAACCGGTCGACCAGCGCGGACACCAGCTCGTCCGTGCCCTGTTCGGCCTGGAGCGCGGACGCCTCCTGGTAGTCGAGGCCGTAGACGGTCGCCGGGTCCTGCGAGAGCCGGTAGCGGGCGCGCAGCAGCTCGAAGAGGCGGTCCGGGCCGTCGTGGACCAGGGGCCGGAAGACGCCGACCCGGTCGACCTGCCGGGTCAGGAGCTCCATGACCCCCAGCTCGACGACCTGGCGGCCGTCGCCGCGGTCGATACCGGTCAGGTACACGCTGCGCGTCACGCGTGCTCTCCGTTTCGTCTGAGGGCGATCGTCCGGCGGCCGGCTCCGTACACAAAAATCGCCCACCGGGGTGAGCGGAACCATCTTGACAATACCCCTCCCAATAGATAAGGCGCCCGTCAGTGAGCCGTGCTCGAGGGCGGCTATGGTGCCGACCGTACGGAAGCGGCATCCCCTTGGGCGACGTGAAAGAATCGGACGTGGCTCACCGGTGTCCACAGCGAGCAGGAGACACAGCACGATGCGTATCGGAGTTCTCACCGCAGGCGGCGACTGCCCCGGCCTGAACGCAGTGATCCGGTCGGTCGTGCACCGAGCGGTCGACAACTACGGCGACGAGGTCATCGGCTTCGAGGACGGCTACGCGGGCCTCCTGGACGGCCGTTACCGCGCCCTCGACCTGAACGCGGTCAGCGGCATCCTGGCGCGCGGCGGCACCATCCTCGGCTCCTCCCGGCTGGAGCGCGACCGGCTCCGCGAGGCCTGCGAGAACGCCGGCGACATGATCCAGAACTTCGGCATCGACGCGCTGATCCCCATCGGCGGCGAGGGCACGCTGACGGCGGCCCGGATGCTGTCCGACGCGGGGCTGCCGGTGGTTGGCGTGCCCAAGACGATCGACAACGACATCTCCTCCACCGACCGCACCTTCGGCTTCGACACGGCCGTCGGCGTGGCGACGGAGGCGATGGACCGCCTCAAGACCACCGCCGAGTCCCACCAGCGCGTCATGGTCGTCGAGGTCATGGGCCGGCACGCCGGCTGGATCGCCCTCGAGTCCGGCATGGCCGCCGGCGCCCACGGCATCTGCCTGCCCGAGCGGCCCTTCGACCCCGCGGACCTGGTCAAGATGGTCGAGGAGCGGTTCGCCCGCGGCAAGAAGTTCGCCGTCGTCTGCGTCGCCGAGGGCGCCCACCCCGTCGAGGGCTCCATGGACTACGGCAAGGGCGCGATCGACAAGTTCGGCCACGAGCGCTTCCAGGGCATCGGCACGGCACTGGCGTACGAGCTGGAGCGCAGGCTCGGCAAGGAGGCCAAGCCGGTCATCCTCGGCCACGTGCAGCGCGGCGGCACCCCGACCGCGTACGACCGGGTGCTCGCCACCCGCTTCGGCTGGCACGCGGTGGAGGCCGCGCACCGGGGCGAGTTCGGCCGGATGACCGCGCTGCGCGGCACGGACGTCGTCATGGTGCCGCTGGCCGAGGCCGTGACCGAGCTGAAGACGGTGCCGAAGGACCGCATGGACGAGGCCGAGTCGGTCTTCTGAGCCGTGGAGGGGCCCGCCCGGGCCCCGCGTCCCGTCAGGCCGGGTCCCGCACCACCGCGGCGGTGAGGCGCGCCGCCAGCGCCGCGACCGCGCCGCGCAGTTCCTCCCCGCCCTCGACGCGGAAGGCGAACGGCAGCCGCGCCAGCCACTCCTGCGCGTACATGTCCGGGTTGCGGGTGCTGCCGACCAGCACGCACCCGTCCCCCGAGGGTTCGAGCCGTCCCATGGGCGGCCGGATCCAGGGCGCCACCTCGGCCGGCGGGGCGTCGAACACCACGCGGGTGGCGAACTCCCAGCCGAGTCCCAGGTGCTCCTCCAGCACCGCCACCGGGTCCAGGTCCGCGGGCGGTGCGAAGGCGTGCCCGGTGGGCCGGACCGTGCGGATCCGGTCGACCCGGTAGGTGCGGATCGCGTCGGCGCGCAGGGAGTGGCACAGCAGGTACCAGCGGCCGTGGCGGACGACGAGGGACCACGGTTCCACCTCGGTCTCCCACGCGTCGCCGGTCTCGGGGCGGTACCCGACCAGCACGCGGTGCCGGGCGGCGACGGCGTCGACGAGGTCGCTGGTGACGGCCGGATCCGGACGGACCGCGTACGGGTCGGGCGCGGCCGACGCGTACTCCCGCAGCAGTGCCGCCTGCCGGCCGACGCTCTCCGGCAGCGCCTTGACGACCTTGCCCAGGGCGCTGCCGACCAGGTCGTCGGCGTCGGCGTCGGCGTCGGCCGCGGCCGGCTGGTCGCCGAGCACCGCCATCACCAGGCCCAGCGCCTCGGCCTGCGTGAAGTGCACGGGCGGCAGCCGCGTCCCGCGCCCCAGCCGGTACCCGCCGTGCGGCCCCCGCACCGACTGCACGGGGATGCCGGCCTCCCTGAGGATCCCGACGTACCGGCGCGCGGCCCGCTCCGTGACCCCCAGCCGCTCGGCGAGGTCACCGGCCGTCGTTCCGGGACGGGCCCGGAGTATCTCCAGGGTGCGCAGCGCTCGCGCGGTGGGGCTGAGATCGTTCGGCACGGCAGCAGGCTAGGGCCTGCCGGTGACGGTCGCCGGGGGAAGCGGCAGCGGATCGTCCGGAACTCCTCCTACGGTGAAGCCCTCGCGGGGGACACCCCGTGTTCGCGCGGTCTCCGCGGCAGGGGACCGCCGTACCCAAGAAGGAGAACCGACCATGGACATCCTGCTCGTCGGCGGCCTGTGGCTGGACGGGTCCGTGTGGGACCGCGTCGCGTCCGCGCTGGAGCCCCTCGGCCACCGCCCCGTGCCGGTCACCCTGCCCGGCCAGGGCGACGGCGCCCGGTCCGCCACGCTCGACGACCAGGTGGCCGCGGTGCTCGCCGCGGTGGACGCGGCGCCCGGCAGGCCCATGGTGGTGGGGCACTCCGCCGCCTCCACCCTGGCCTGGCTCGCCGCCGACCGGCGCCCGGAGCGGCTGGCCAAGGTCGCCCTCGTCGGCGGCTTCCCGGCCGGCGACGGGCAGCCCTACGCCGACTTCTTCGAGGTCCGCGACGGTGTGATGCCCTTCCCGGGCTGGGAGCCGTTCGAGGGGCCGGACGCCGCCGACCTCGACGCGGACGCCAGACGGAAACTGGCGGACGCGGCGGTTCCCGTGCCCGAGGGCGTGGCCCGGGGCGTGGTGCGGCTCGCGGACGAGCGGCGGTTCGAGGTCCCGGTCGTGGTCGTGTGCCCGGAGTTCACCGCCGCGCAGGCGCGGAAGTGGATCGACGCCGGCGACGCCCCGGAACTCGCCCGGGCCGGACACGTCGACTTCGCCGACATCGACTCGGGCCACTGGCCCATGATCACCAGGCCCGCCGAGCTCGCCCGGATCCTGGCCGCCGCCGCCGACGCGGCCTGACCGGCCGCGCCTCACTCGGTGTGCGTGCGCACCACCGCCCAGAAGTGCTCCACGATCCGGTCGAGGTAGTCGCGGCCGGCCGCGCTGGAGTCGCCGCTCCCGCCGCCCCAGCGGAGGGTGGCGACCATGTGCCCCTGGTAGTCCTGGTGCAGCTCCTGCAGCACGTCCTCCAGGAGCCGCCGGTCCAGCGGGGCGATCTTCGAGACCGGCCGCACGTACCCCTGCCAGCGGGTGTTCACCGCGCTGCGCAGCAGGTCGGCGAGTTTCCCGTCGCGCCCCGTGACGCTGACGAAGTCGGGCAGCCCGAGGCCGAGCACGTCGGCGAGCGCGGACGACTGGCGGTCGGTGCCGCGCCAGTCGTCCTTCTCCTCCATCCGCAGGTAGGCGTCCGGGCCGAGCCCGACGGCACGCGCCACGTCCTCGGGTGCGAGCCCGCGGGCCAGGCGGTGCTCGCGCAGGGTCTGCGGGCGGCCGATGAGTTCACCGGGCGAGCACCACAGCACGCCCGCGAGGGCCGTGAGCTCGGGGCTGCCGGGGGAGACGAGCCCCCGTTCCCAGGCGACGACGAGATCCGGGGTCACGTACGGCAGCCCGTACGACACCCGCATGCCGTGGGCGACGTGCTCGGGGGCCATGCCGAGGGCGGCCCGCAGGCGGCGGGCGGTGAGGGCGTTGAACGGGGGACCCGACTGGTTCGGGCGGGGTGAGGGTCGGCGCACGGGCCACACCGTAGGGGCCCGTGCGCGGCTTGACTACGGTCTGTTCACCCAGCGATACGGATGGTGCGAACCTACGGGCGGGCGCGGCCGCCACCCCGCTCACCCCTTCACCGCCCCGCCCAGCGCGAAGCCGCCGCCGAGCCGCCGGGAGATCAGCACGTACAGCAGGATCACCGGCGTCGAGTAGACGATCGAGAACGCCGCCAGCTGCCCGTACGCCACCATGCCCCGGTTGCCGAAGAAGTCGTTGACGCTCACCGACGCCGGCATTCGGTCCGGAGAGAGCAGCAGCATGAAGGGGACGAAGAAGTTGCCCCACATCATCACGAACGAGAAGACCGTCACCACCGCCACGCCCGGCCCCATCAGAGGCAGCACGATCCGCAGCAGCGACTGGAACGAGGAGGCGCCGTCCGTCCACGCCGCCTCCTCCAGCTCCTTGGGCACGCCGTCCATGAAGTTCTTCATCAGCCAGATGGCGAACGGCAGTTGGGACGCGGCGAAGAAGAAGACCGTGCCCTGGAGGGTGTCGATCAGGTTGACCCGCACGAACAGCGCGTAGACCGGCACCATGATCGCGGTGATCGGCAGGCTGGTCGCGAACAGGACGGTCAGCAGGAACGGCCGGTTCAGCCGGGACCGGAAGCGGGACAGCGGGTACGCCGCGAGCGCCGCGCACACCACCGTCAGCAGGGTCGCGCCGCCGCACAGCACCAGGCTGTTGAGCAGCGGGGTGAAGGTGATGTCGTCGGTGAGGATCGCGTCGAAGTTGTCCAGGGTCAGGCCGTCGGGAGCCTTCACCCGCAGGTTCGCGTGCGGGTCGAGGGCGGACAGCACCACCCACGCCAGCGGCAGCACGAAGGCGGCGGCGGCCACCAGCAGTCCGGCGTCGGCGGCCAGCCGCCGTCTCGTGCGACGGGAGGCGGGTGTGCGCGTCGTGCGGGCCATGGGCGGTCAGACCTCCGTCCGCAGCAGGCGCAGGTACACGACCGAGAACAGCGAACCGATCAGCAACAGCAGCAGCGCCACCGCCGTGCCGTAGCCGATCAGGCTGTTCTGGAAGGCCTGTTCGTACATGAAGAGCGGCAGCGTCTGGCTCCTGCCGCTGGGGCCGCCGCGCGTCATCACCCAGATCAGGCCGAACACCGAGAGCGTCTGGAGAGTGTTGAGCATGAGGTTGGTGCCGATGGAACGGCGGATCATCGGCAGCGTGATGTGCCACATGCGGCGCCAGCCGCTCGCCCCGTCCACCTCGGCGGCCTCGGTGATCTCCTTCGGGATGTCGTTCAGGGCGGCCGAGTACACCAGCATCGAGAACGCCGTGCCCCGCCAGACGTTGGCGAAGGACACCGCCAGGATCGGCAGCGTGAACAGCCAGTTCTGGGTGGGCAGATGGAGCTGGTCGAGGATGGCGTTGAGGGTGCCCTCGCGGCGGAAGAAGGCGTAGAGCAGGAAGCCCGCCACCACCTCCGGCAGCACCCACGCCGTGACGACGACGCCGCCGGTGAGCGTACGGACCGGCTTCGAGGCCCGCCGCATCAGCGAGGCCAGCGCGAGCCCCAGGGTGTTCTGCCCGATCAGCGACGACAGCACCGTGAAGACCAGCGTGAGCCACACGGCGTTGAGGAACGCCTCGTCCCGGAAGGCCCGCCGGAAGTTGTCGAACCCGACGAAGGACTCCTCGGCCTGTCCGGTCAGCTGAAGGTCGGTGAAGGCGATGACGACGCAGTAGACGATGGGGCCGGCGAGGAAGAGCAGCAGCAGGACGACGGCGGGGGAGACGGGCAGGGCGCGGAGCAGGGAGCGGCGCACGGAGCCGGGCCCCGGGCGGGCCGGGGCGGCGGCGGGCGGGCCCGGCGGGACCTCGCGGACCTCCGGACCCGTGTGCCGCGGCGCGGCCGCGGTCACCCGCCGACCACCTGGTCGTCCGTGGCCTCCCTGAGCGCCTCGTCGTAGCCGCGCGCCGCCTCCTCGACCGACAGGTCACCGGTCGTCACGCCCTCCATGGCCTCCTGGACGGCGACGGAGACCTTCGGGTAGGCCGGGTAGGCGGGCCGGTAGTGGGTGCTGGCGACCAGGTCGGTGAAGAACTCGATGCCGGGCTGGGCGCGGATGTACGCGGGGTCGCTCGCGACGTCCTCGCGGACCGCGATGCCGGAGTTGGCGATGTACCACTTCTGCGCGTTCGCCTTGGTCTGCATGGTCTTGACGAACTCGAAGGCCAGGTCCGGGTTGGCCGCCTTGGCGGGGATCGCCCAGGTCCAGCCGCCGGACATGCTCACCTTGCCGGGCGCCTGGCCCTTCTGGGTCGGCATGGCGGCCAGGCCCAGCTCCTTCGACCACTCGGGCCACTCGTGGCCGCTGCCCTCCAGCCAGTCCTGGGGCAGCCAGGAACCGTCCAGGGCGATGCCGAGCCGGCCCTGCGGGAGGAGTTCGCCGCGGACCGTGGTGGAGAAGTTGGGGTCGAGCGCGTCGGACACCTCCGGGCCGAGCTTCTCCTTGTAGACCGTCTCGACGAAGGCGAGGGAGTCCCTGAAACCCTGCCCCGCCGTGATCCACTTCCTGCTGTCCTTGTCGTACAGCGGGTCGGTGGTCCCGTCGTTCGTGCCGTACAGCAGCATCTCGAAGCCCTGCATGGTGGCGGCCTCGCCGGCGGGCTTGCCCGTGTACACGTTGAGGGGCGTGACGCCGGGGACCCTCTCCTTGATGGTGCGGGCCGCCGAGAGCACGTCGTCCCAGGTCCGCGGCTGCCAGTCGGCGGGCAGACCGGCCTTGGCGAAGACGTCCCTGCTGAACCACAGCCCGCGGGTGTCCGTGCCGTCCGGGACGCCGTACGTCTTCCCGTCCTCGCCCCTGGCCGCCGCCTTCGCGGTGTCGACGAACCGGTCCCAGTCCCGCCACCGGGCGAGGTAGGCGTCGAGCGGCTTCAGGTATCCGCTGGTGATGTCGGAGTTGATGAGGAAGGTGTCCTCGTAGACCAGGTCCGGCGCGGTCTTGGGGGAGCGCAGCATCTGCTGCACCTTGGTGTAGTACTCGGAGTCCGGGGCCTTGATCGGGACGAGCTCGACCTTCTTGCCCGGATGGGCCTTCTCGAACTGCTTCTTGACGTCGGCGAGGTAGGTGTCCATCACCTTGACGGAGTTGTCCGTCGACTGCTTGTAGGAGACCTTCACCGTGTCCGGATCGCTGCCGGAACCGCCCGAACAGGCGGCGAGTGCGGCGGAGGCGAGCGCGGTCAGGGTGACGAGAGAGGTGAACCGGACGATGGAACGCACGGGCAACGACCTCCTGCGGGCGCACTACGTTGTGGCCGGGACGGCTGCCCGGCGAACGTAAGAGGGGCGCTCCGGCCGGGTCAATGCGTGTGCCGTGGATTACCTGTGTTCATCTGCCCCGCTCCGTCCCCCGGACCCACCGGTACACCAGCTCCGGGCGCCCCACCTGTCCGTAGAGCGGACGCCGCCGCGCCCGGCCGGTGTCCACCAGGTGTTCCAGGTAGCGGCGGGCGGTGATCCGCGAGATGCCCACGGCCTCGGCCGCCCCGGCCGCCGTGAGGCCCTCCTCCGTGTCCCGCACGGCGACCGTCACCCGTTCCAGCGTGGGCGCGCTGAGCCCCTTGGGCAGCGCCGCCGGGCCGGGGGCCCGCAGCGTGGCCAGCGCCCGGTCCACCTCCTCCTGGCCGCTCGCCTCCCCGGCGGTGCCCCGGAACTCGGCGTACCGCACCAGCCGGTCCCGGAGCGTGGCGAAGGTGAAGGGCTTCAGCACGTACTGGACGACGCCCAGCGACACGCCCTCCCGCACGACCGTCAGGTCCCGGGCCGACGTCACCGCTATCACGTCGGTGTGGTGCCCGGCCGCCCGCAGGGAACGGGCGAGCTGGAGCCCGTGCACGTCCGGCAGATGCAGGTCGAGCAGCAGCAGGTCGACCGGCGTGCGGTCCAGCACCCGCCGCGCCTCCGCACCGGTGTGCGCGGTGCCGACGGCCGTGAACCCCGGCACCCGCCCGACGTACATCACGTGCGCGTCGGCGGCGACGGGGTCGTCCTCGACGACGAGCACCCGGATGGGCTGCTGCTCGCTCATGCCAGGCCTCCGCACCCCTGTCCGCGCGCCCCGGCGACGGCCACGGCACCGGACGTCCGCCAGACGGCCGGGATCCGGGCGCCGTCGGTGATCGGGACCCGCCGGGGCCGGTCGGCGGCAGGGGCGGGGCGGAGTGACCGGGTGCGGCGGTCGGTGGTCGGGACGTGGGGGGTGGTCATGCGGTGGCTCCCGGGGTCGGGGCGGCCGTCCGGGGGGCCGGTGCGGTCGTGCCGGTGCCGGCCAGTGGCAGCCGGGCCTCGAAGCGGGCGCCGCCCCCCTCGGCCTCCGCCACCGTCAGCGTGCCCCCGTGCCGGTGCACCGCCTGACGGACCAGCGCGAGCCCCAGGCCCCGCCCGCCGGGCCCGGCCGGCTTGGTCGAGAAGCCCCGCTGGAAGAGCAGACCCGCGTGGGCGGGGTCGACGCCCGCGCCGGTGTCCGACACCCGCAGCACCAGCTCCGGGCCGCCCCCGTCCGCACCCGTGCCCGTGTACGCCGCCACCGTCACCCGCGAGGGCACCCGTCCCTGGGCCGCGTCCACCGCGTTGTCGATCAGGTTGCCCAGGATGGTCACCAGGTCCCGGGAGGGCAGGGACGGCGGCAGCAGCCCGTCGTCCAGCCGGCTGTCCTGCGACACCACCAGTTCCACCCCCCGCTCGTTCGCCTGCGCCGTCTTGCCCAGCAGCAGCGCGGCCAGCACCGGCTCGCCCACCGCCGCCACCACCTGGTCGGTGAGCGCCTGCGCCAGCTCCAGCTCGGCCGTCGCGAAGTCCACCGCCTCCTCGGCGCGCCCCAGCTCGATCAGCGAGACGACCGTGTGCAGCCGGTTGGCGGCCTCGTGCGCCTGCGAGCGCAGCGCCTGCGTGAAGCCGCGCTCCGAGTCCAGTTCGCCCATCAGCGACTGGAGCTCGGTGACGTCCCGCAGGGTCACCACCGTGCCCCGGCGCTCACCGCCCGAGACCGGCGAGGTGTTCACCACCAGCACCCGCTCGGCCGTCAGGTGCACCTCGTCCACCCGCGGCTCCGACGACAGCAGCGCCCCCGTCAGCGGCGCCGGCAGCCCCAGTCCGGCGACCGGGCGGCCGACCACGTCGCCGCCCACGCCGAGCAGCTCCCGTCCGCCGTCGTTGATCAGAGCGACACGGTACTGCCCGTCCAGCATCAGCAGCCCCTCCCGTACCGCATGCAGCGCCGCCTGATGGTAGTCGTGCATGCGGCTGAGCTCGTCCGCGTTCATGCCGTGGGTGTGCCGGCGCAGCCGCGCGTTGATCACGTACGTGCCGACCGCGCCGAGCACGAGGGCCCCGGCCGCGACACCGAGCAGGGCCGTCAGCTGGTCCTGCACCCGCCTGCTGATCTCCTCGACCTTGATCCCCGCGCTGACCAGGCCGACGATCCGTCCGTCGTCCCGCACGGGCGTGACCGCCCGGACCGACGGGCCCAGCGTCCCGGTGTAGGTCTCGGTGAAGGTCTCGCCGCGCTGCGCACGCCCGATGTGGCCCTGGAACGGATGGCCGATCTGCAGCGGGTCGGGGTGGGTCCAGCGGATCCCCTCGGGGGTCATGATCGTGACGAAGTCGACGTCGGTGTCCCGCATGACGCGCACCGCGTACGGCTGGAGCCGCGCCGTCGGGTCGGCGGTGCCGACGGCCTCCAGCACGGACGGCGAGTCGGCGATCGACAGCGCCACCGACCTGGCCTGACGTCGCGCCGAGTGCTCGGCCTCCTCCCGGTCGCTGAGGTAGCTGAACAGCGCGTAGCCGGCGACGACGACCGCTATCAGCACGGCCTGCATCGCGAAGAGCTGGCCGGCCAGGCTGCGGGGACGGGGGACGCTGAGGCGCATGCCGCAAGTGTCTCTCCTGGCTGATTGCGAACTAAATGAACGCAAGGGTGACCGCGCTCACAGGGCGCGAGATAGTCACCGCATCCCCAACCCAACCGCCCGGACGTGAGCCGCACGCCGGTGATGCCGACGACGTCGTCAAGGAGGGCCGCCGTGACCAGCGCTGCCGATACGGCACCTGCCGCACCCAAAGCCAAGCGGGACCGCACGCACTATCTCTACATCGCGGTGATCGTCGCGGTCGCCCTCGGCATCGCCGTCGGCCTGATCGCGCCCGACTTCGCGGTCGAGCTGAAGCCGATCGGCACCGGCTTCGTGAACCTGATCAAGATGATGATCTCGCCGATCATCTTCTGCACGATCGTGTTGGGCATCGGCTCGGTCCGCAAGGCCGCGAAGGTCGGCGCGGTGGGCGGCATCGCCCTCGCCTACTTCATGGTGATGTCGATGGTCGCCCTGGCGATCGGCCTGATCGTCGGCAACATCCTGGACCCGGGCACCGGCCTCGCGGTCACCGACGCCGTCAAGGAGACCGGTCACGCGCAGGTCGACGCCGAGGCCAAGGACACCACCGAGTTCCTGCTCGGCATCATCCCGACCACGATCGTCTCGGCGTTCACCGAGGGCGAGGTCCTGCAGACCCTGCTGATCGCGCTGCTCTGCGGCTTCGCGCTCCAGGCGATGGGCAAGGCCGGCCAGCCCGTGCTGCGCGGCGTCGAGCACATCCAGCGCCTGGTCTTCCGCGTCCTCGCCATGATCATGTGGGCGGCGCCGGTCGGCGCGTTCGGCGCGATGGCGGCGGTGACCGGTTCGGCCGGTGTGGACGCCCTGAAGAGCCTGGCCGTGCTGATGCTCGGGTTCTACGTCACCTGCATCCTGTTCGTCATCGTGGTGCTGGGCGCCCTGCTGAAGATCTGCACCGGCGTCAACGCGCTCTCGCTCTTCAAGTACCTGGGCCGCGAGTTCCTGCTGATCCTGTCCACGTCCTCCTCCGAGTCGGCGCTGCCCCGTCTCATCGCCAAGATGGAGCACCTGGGCGTCAGCAAGCCGGTGGTCGGCATCACCGTCCCGACCGGCTACTCCTTCAACCTCGACGGCACCATGATCTACATGACCATGGCCTCGCTGTTCATCGCCGACGCCATGGGCACGCCGATGTCGATCGGTGAGCAGATCCCGCTGCTGCTGTTCCTGTTCGTCGCCTCCAAGGGCGCCGCCGGTGTCACCGGCGCGGGCCTCGCGACGCTGGCCGGAGGTCTCCAGTCGCACAAGCCCGCCCTGGTCGACGGCATCGGCCTGATCGTCGGCATCGACCGCTTCATGAGCGAGGCCCGCGCCCTGACCAACTTCGCGGGCAACGCGGTGGCCACCGTCCTGATCGGCACCTGGACCAAGGAGATCGACAAGGACCGGGTCGCCGAGGTGCTGGCCGGGCGGGTCCCGTTCGACGAGCGGACGCTCCTCGACGACGGCCACGACGACCGCGGCACCCTTGACGGGATGCCCGAGCAGGGCGGCGAGAAGGAGCTGGCGAAGGCCTGACGCCCGCCCCGTGAAGACCCCGGGCGGCTGAGGGCTCCCCTGTTGCTCAGCCGCCCGGCCCTTTTCCCCTCCCCCCTCCTCCTTGCCTTGACGTCCGCGTCAAGGCTTACGTTCGTCCGCATGCGAATCGGTGAGCTGGCCGCACGCGCCGGGACCACGACGCGGACGCTGCGGTACTACGAGTCGCGCGGGCTGCTGCCCGCGCGCCGGGACGATCAGGGGTACCGGACCTACGACGAGCGCGACGTGAAGCTGCTGGAGCAGATCAGGACGCTGCGCGACTTCGGGTTCGACCTGGAGGAGACCCGGCCCTTCGTGGAGTGTCTGCGGGCCGGTCACCCGGAGGGCGACTCGTGCCCGGCGTCGCTCGCCGTCTACCGCCGCAAGCTGGCGGAACTGGACGCGCTGATCGGCGAGCTGCGGGGCGTGCGCGCGACGGTCGCGGACCAGCTGGCGCGCGCGGAGACGGCGCGGGACGGGCTGGCCACCGAGGCGCTGGTTCCGGGGGGCCCGGAGCCCGAGTGCGAACTGGGAGGGCGAGGACTGTGAGCGTAGCGAGTGGTGTGGCCGAGGTGACCGACGTGACCTTCGCGGAGGAGGTCATCGGGGCGGGGCTGCCGGTGCTGGTGGAGTTCACCGCGGACTGGTGCCCGCCGTGCCGGCAGATGGCCCCGGTGCTCGGCGCCCTGGCCGCGGAGGAGGCGGACCGGCTCCGGGTGGTCCAGCTGAACGTCGACGCGAACCCGGAGACGACCAACGCCTACAAGGTGCTGTCGATGCCGACCTTCATGGTGTTCCGGGACGGCGAGCCGGTGAAGGCGATGGTGGGTGCCCGGCCCAAGCGGCGGCTGCTGGAGGAGCTGTCCGACGTGCTGTGACCTCGCGGCCGTGACACCTCGGCAAAAGAAATCCCCCGAGCGCAATTGCGCTCGGGGGATTTCTTTGCGTATATTTGTTGATTCGTGACTTCACGAAAAGGGAATCACGAAGAAGTTCACTGAGCACAGTATATGCGGGCGGGAGTGGCATTGTCAAACACCGAATTTCCGGACGATGAATTGCGGCAGGAACAGGAATTCATCGACGGACTGTACGCGCGCGTGGACGCGCTGCGCGGCGACACCGAGGTCTCGGTCACGGACGCCCTCGCGCAGGGCAACACCCCCATGCAGGCCAGGCTGGAGCGGGACATCCTGGTCGCCGAGCGCTCCGGGCTGCTCGCCGCGCTCAACGCGGTGGACGGCTCCCTGTGCTTCGGCCGGATCGACCTGGCCTCCGGCGCGGGCCACCACATCGGCCGCATCGGCCTGCGGGCCGACGACGCCGAACGCACCCCGGTCCTGATCGACTGGCGGGCCGACGTCGCCCGTCCCTTCTACCTGGCGACCGGCCACACCCCGATGGGGCTGCGCCGCCGCCGGCACATCGCGAGCGAGGGGCGCCGGGTCACCGCCCTGCACGACGAGATCCTCGACCTCGGCGACGACACCCGCACCGGCCACGAGGACCCGTCGGGCGACGCCGTGCTGCTCGCCGCGCTGAACTCCGCGCGCACCGGCCGCATGGGCGACATCGTGCAGACCATCCAGGCCGACCAGGACCGCATCATCCGCGCCCCGCACCGCGGTGTGCTGGTCGTCGAGGGCGGCCCCGGCACCGGCAAGACCGCCGTCGCCCTGCACCGCGCCGCCTACCTGCTCTACGAGCACCGCGAGCTGCTCGCCAAGCGCGCCGTCCTCATCGTCGGCCCCAACCCGGCCTTCCTCGGCTACATCGGCGAGGTGCTGCCCTCCCTGGGCGAGACCGGGGTGCTCCTGGCGACCGTCGGCGAGCTGTTCCCCGGCGTGCGGGCCACCGCCACGGACACCCCCGAGGCGGCGGCCGTGAAGGGCCGGGCCGGCATGGCCGACGTCCTCGCCGAGGCGGTCCGCGACCGGCAGGCGCTGCCCGACCCGGTCATCGCCATCGAGCACGACCGCGACGTCCTCATGCTCGACGACGACCTGGTCAACGTCGCCCGCGAGCGCACCCGTGCCACGGGGCTGCCCCACAACGCGGCCCGCGAGCACTTCGAGGGGCACATCCTCAACACCCTCACCGACATGGTCGCCGAACGCATCGGCACCGACCCCTACGACGGCTCCAACCTGCTCGACCCCAGCGACATCACCCAGATCCGCGACGAGCTCGCCGAGAACCCCGAGGTCTGGGCGGCCGTCGACCGGTTGTGGCCCCGGCTGACCCCGCAGCGCCTCGTCGCCGGCCTCCTCGCCGAGCCCGAGGCATTCCTGTCCGCCGAGGACGCCGCCGCCGTCCGCCGCCCGGTGACCCGGCGCTGGACCGTGGCGGACGTGCCCCTGCTGGACGAGGCGGCCGAGCTGCTGGGCGTGGACGACCGGATCGCCCGCTCCCGCGCCGAGCGCGAGCGGGAGGAGCAGATCGCCTACGCGCAGGGCGTGCTCGACGTGTCGTACGCGTCCCGGACGTACGAGTTCGAGGACAAGGACGAGGACGACGCCGAGGTCCTGCTCGCGCACGACATCATCGACGCCGAGCGGTTCGCCGAACGCCAGGAGGAGGAGGACCACCGCAGCGCCGCCGAGCGCGCGGCGGCCGACCGCACCTGGGCGTTCGGGCACATCATCGTCGACGAGGCGCAGGAGCTGTCCCCGATGGCGTGGCGGCTGCTGATGCGCCGCTGCCCGACCCGGTCCATGACCCTGGTCGGCGACCCGGCGCAGACCGCGGAGGCGGCCGGCGTCGGCTCCTGGTCGAAGATCCTCGCCCCCTATGTCGAGGACCGCTGGGAGCACACGCGCCTCGGCGTCAACTACCGCACCCCGGCCGAGATCATGGACCTGGCGGCGGCGGTCGTCCGCGCCGAGGACCCGGAGTTCGCCCCGCCGAGCTCGGTGCGCTCCACGGGCGTGCGGCCCTGGATCCGCGCCACCGGCGACCTCCCGGCCGCCGTCGCCGAGGCCGCCCGGGAACTGACCCCGGACGAGGGCCGCCTCGCCGTCATCGCCCCGCGCGAGCTGCACCGGGCCCTCGCGGCCCGGCTGGACGGCGTCACGGAGGGCGCCGAGCCGGACCTGACGCGGTCCGTCGTCCTGCTCGACCCGCGCCAGTCCAAGGGCCTGGAGTTCGACTCCGTCCTGGTCGTCGAGCCCGGCCGCTACGGCACGAGCGACCTGTACGTCGCCCTCACCCGGGCCACCCAGCGGCTCGGCGTCCTGCACACCGAGCCGCTGCCGAAGGGACTGGTGGACGCGTAACCCGTAAGGCGCCTACGCCGGGCGCAGCCATACCGTCGCCAGGGGCGGCAGGGTCAGCCGGATGCTCGCCGGACGGCCGTGCCACCCCTGCGGCTCCGGCTTCACCGGCCCGGGGTTGCCCACGTCGCCGCCGCCGTACCGGCCGGCGTCGGTGTTGAGCACCTCGTGCCAGGCGGGGACCTCGTCGGGGACGCCGAGCCGGTAGTCGGGGCGGACGACCGGCGCGAAGTTCGACACCGCCAGCAGCGGGACGCCGTCCGCGTCGCACCGCAGGAACGCGAGGACGTTGTCCTCGGAGGCGTCCCCGACCACCCACGAGAAACCGGCCGGGTGGGTGTCCCGCTGCCACAGCGCGGGCGTGTCCCGGTACACGGTGTTCAGATCGCGGACCAGGTCCAGCACGCCCCGGTGGTCGGGGGCCGCCCCGTACTGCGGGTCGAGCAGCCACCAGTCGGGGCCGCGCTCCTCGGACCACTCGGCGCCCTGCGCGAACTCCTGGCCCATGAACAGCAGTTGCTTGCCGGGGTGGGCCCACATGAAGCCCAGGTACGCCCGTTCGTTCGCACGCTGCTGCCACCAGTCGCCCGGCATCTTCGACACCAGCGACTTCTTGCCGTGCACCACCTCGTCGTGCGATATCGGCAGCACGTAGTTCTCGCTGTACGCGTACACCATGGAGAAGGTCATCTCGCCGTGGTGGTACTTGCGGTGCACCGGCTCGTGGCTCATGTACTCCAGCGAGTCGTGCATCCAGCCCATGTTCCACTTCAGCCCGAACCCGAGCCCGCCGAAGCCGCTCGGTCCCTTGTGGTGCGTGGCCCGCGTGACCCCGTCCCAGGCCGTGGACTCCTCGGCGACGGTCACGACGCCCGGCACCCGCCGGTACACCGTCGCGTTCATCTCCTGGAGGAACGCCACCGCGTCGAGGTTCTCCCGGCCGCCGTGCTCGTTGGGCGTCCACTGCCCCGGCTCGCGCGAGTAGTCCAGGTACAGCATCGAGGCGACCGCGTCCACGCGCAGCCCGTCGATGTGGAACTCCTCGCACCAGTACACGGCGTTGGCGACCAGGAAGTTGCGCACCTCGCGGCGCCCGAAGTCGAACTCCAGCGTGCCCCAGTCCGGGTGGGCGGCCCTGAGCGGGTCGGAGTGCTCGTACAGCGGACGCCCGTCGAACTCGGCCAGTGCCCAGTCGTCGCGCGGGAAGTGCGCCGGGACCCAGTCCATCAGCACGCCGATGCCGGCCTGGTGCAGCCGGTCGACCAGGTACTTGAAGTCGTCGGGCTCGCCGAGCCGGGCCGTGGGCGCGTAGAACCCGGTGACCTGGTAGCCCCACGAGCCGCCGAAGGGGTGCTCGGCCACCGGCATCAGCTCGACGTGCGTGAAGCCCAGGTCCCCGACGTAGGCGGGCAGTTGCTCGGCGAGTTCGCGGTAGGTCAGCCCCGGCCGCCAGGACGGCAGGTGCACCTCGTACACCGACATGGGCGCCTCGTGCGCGGGTGCGTCGGTACGGCGCGCCAGCCACTCGTCGTCGCCCCAGGTGTAGGCCGAGGCGTACACGACGGAGGACGTGGCGGGCGGGACCTCCGTGCGGCGGGCCAGCGGGTCGGCGCGGAAGGTGCGGGAGCCGTCGGGCCGGGTGATCTCGAACTTGTACGGCTCGCCCGCGCCGACGCCGGGCAGGAACACCTCCCACACGCCGGTCCCGCCGAGCGACCGCATGGGGTGGCCGGTGCCGTCCCAGAAGTTGAAGCCGCCGGCGACCCGCACCCCGCGCGCGTTCGGTGCCCACACCGCGAAACGGGTGCCGGTCACCCCCTGGTGGGCCGTGGGGTGCGCGCCGAGCGCCTGCCAGAGCTGCTCGTGCCGGCCCTCGCCGATCAGGTGCAGGTCCAGGTCGCCCAGCGTGGGCAGGAAGCGGTACGGGTCCTCGGTCTCCTGGACCGTCTCCCCGTAGGCGACGAGGAGGCGGTAGGCGGGGACCTCGCCGAGCGGCAGCAGGCCGGAGAAGAAGCCGTCCCCGTCGTGGCGCAGCTCGGCGCGCAGCTCCCCGGCCAGGACGGTCACGGCCGTGGCGTAGGGCCGGAACGCCCGGACGGCGACCCCGCCGGGCACCGGGTGGGCGCCGAGCACGGAGTGCGGGTCGTGGTGCGTGCCGACCAGCAGCCGCTCTCGGTCATTGGCGTCGACCGCGAGGGATGCGGGAGCCCTGCCGGCGACGGCCTTCTCGGCGGCGACCCGCTTCGACGCCGGGGCCCTCCCCGCGGCGCCCTTCTCCACGACGGCCTTCTTCGCGACGGCCCTCTTGGTGACGGCGGCGGTCTGCTTCGCCGCGGTCTTCCCCGTAGCGGGCTTCTCGGCGACGGCCTTGTTGGCGACCGTCTTCTTCGTGACGGCCTTCTTGGTGACGGCGGTGGTCTGCTTCGCTGCCGGGATCTTCCCCGTAGGGGCCTTCTTGGCGACCGCCTTCTTGGTGGTGGCCTTCTCGGGCGGGGTCTTCCGGGCGGCCGCCTTCTTCGCCACCGCGGACTTCGCGGGCGTCTTCTTCGCCGGCGCCTTTTTCGCGACCGCGGACTTCGCCGGCGCCTTCTTCGCGACCGCGGACTTCGCCGGCGCCTTCTTCGCGACCGCGGACTTCGCCGGCGCCTTCTTCGCGGTCGTCGCCTTGGCGCCCGTCTTCTCGGCGGGCGCCTTTTTCGCGCTCTTCTCCTCGGCCGTCTTCTTCGGATCCGGACCGCTGGACGGGGGACGGGGGGTCACGGGAGGAGCCTCCTAGGCGACGAGCGAGCGGGAGAAGGGGGTCAGGAGATGACGCCGGTCCGGTCGGGCGCGGCCAGGCGGCGCACCGCGGAGAGGGGCACGTGGAGCCAGTCGGGGCGGTGCCGGGCCTCGTACACGACCTCGTAGACGGCCTTGTCGGTCTCGTAGGCGCGCAGCAGCACCGGGTCGGTGCGCGGGTCGAAGCCGGCGGCCTCCGCGTACCCGGTGCAGTACGCGGCCCGGCAGGTCTCGGCCCAGCCGGGTACCGGAGTCTCTGCCGAGTGCGCCGCGTAGTCGAAGGACCGCAGCATCCCCGCGACGTCCCGCACCGCCGGCTGCGGCATCCGTCGCTCGGCCAGCGGTTTCGCGGGCTCGCCCTCGAAGTCGATCAGGGACCACTGCCCGGAGGCCGACCGCAGGCACTGCCCGAGGTGCAGATCGCCGTGGACGCGCTGACCGGTCCAGGTGCGGCCCTCGCCGGCCAGTTCGGCCAGCGCCGTGAAGGCCGTGCGCAGCCCGGGCGCGTACGGCAGCAGGGCCGGCACGGCGTGGACAGCCTCCTCCAGCCGCGCGAGCATGCCGTCGACCAGCGGCCGCAGCTGACTGTGGCCGAGCGTGACCGTCGGCAGCGCGCGGGCCAGCGCGGTGTGGACCTCGGCCGTGGCCCGGCCGAGCGCCCGCGCCTCGGCCGCGAAGTCCTCGCCCTTGGCCAGTTCCCGCAGGGCGAGCTCCCAGCCGTCGGTCGCCCCCTGCACGAACGGCTGGAGCACGCCCAGCACCCAGGTCTCCCCGGCCAGGTCCGCCACCATCCAGCCCGTGGGCGCGGGCACCCGGGGGCAGCCCTCGCGGGCCAGCGCCAGCGGCAGCTCCAGATCGGGGTTGACCCCGGGCACGATCCGGCGCAGCAGCTTGAGAATGAACGTATCTCCATACACGACCGACGAGTTCGACTGCTCGGCGGTCATCAGGCGCGGCACCAGTCCGGTGCGGATCTCCTGGTCCGGGTCGCGGTCGAAGCGGAGGCCGCCCACGCGGGCCCGGGAGCGGAGCGCCTCGAGGAGCACCTCGGCGGGGCGGGTGTCGTACAGGGCGTCGTAGACGGTGCGCCCGGCCAGCGGGCCCTCGGTGACGTGTCCGATCAGGGCGGGTGCCAGCCGGGGCGGCAGCGCCTCGCGCACCCCTATCAGGAGCTGGTAGCAGTCGCCCGGCTGCTCGGGGGAACCGAGGGCCGGCACGAGCGGCTGGTGGGCGCGCACCAGCACGTGGAAGAGGCCGAGACGGGCGTCCGCCGGCAGCAGCTCGGTGGCCGCGACCAGCGAGAACCCGGTGACCGGTCGCCCCTTGCCGGCGAACCAGCGCTGCCGCGGCAGCCACTCCCGCAGCAGCGGCTCCAGGGACGCAAGGAGTCCGGGCGGGCTCGGGACGGTGCGTATGACGGCTTCCGACATGGCGTCGCGTCCTTTCCCCGGGTCGTCGGGGTGTTACTGATGCGTGCCCCGGGCGGGGCGACGGAAACCGCCCCGCCCGGGGTCCGGGCCTAAGCGGCGTCCTTGCGGAGCCGGAACCAGTAGAAGCCGTGCCCCGCGAGCGTCAGCAGGTACGGCAGCTCCCCGACCGCCGGGAAGCGGACCCCGCCGAACAGCTCCACGGGGTGGCGGCCCTCGAAGGCGCTCAGATCGAGTTCGGTGGGCTGCGCGAACCGGGAGAAGTTGTGGACGCACAGCACCAGGTCGTCCTCGTACTCCCGGAGGAAGGCCAGCACGGCTGGGTTGGACGAGGGCAGTTCGGTGTACGAGCCCAGGCCGAACGCCACGTTCTGCTTGCGGATCTCGATCATGCGGCGGGTCCAGTGCAGCAGCGACGAGGGCGAGGCCATCGACGCCTCGACGTTGGTCACCTGGTAGCCGTAGACCGGGTCCATGATCGTCGGCAGGTACAGCCGGCCCGGGTCCGAGGACGAGAAACCGGCGTTGCGGTCCGGGGTCCACTGCATGGGCGTGCGCACCGCGTCGCGGTCGCCGAGCCAGATGTTGTCGCCCATGCCGATCTCGTCGCCGTAGTAGAGGATCGGCGAGCCGGGCAGGGACAGCAGCAGTGCCGTGAACAGCTCGATCTGGTTGCGGTCGTTGTCGAGGAGCGGGGCCAGGCGCCGCCGGATGCCGATGTTGGCGCGCATCCGCGGGTCCTTGGCGTACTCGGCCCACATGTAGTCGCGCTCCTCGTCGGTGACCATCTCGAGGGTCAGCTCGTCGTGGTTGCGCAGGAAGATGCCCCACTGGCAGCCCGACGGGATCGCCGGGGTCTTGGCCAGGATCTCCGAGACCGGGTAGCGCGACTCCCGCCTGACCGCCATGAAGATGCGCGGCATCACCGGGAAGTGGAACGCCATGTGGCACTCGTCGCCGCCGCTCGGATAGTCGCCGAAGTAGTCGACGACGTCCTCCGGCCACTGGTTGGCCTCCGCCAGCAGCACCGTGTCCGGATACTGGGCGTCGATCTCCTTGCGCACCCGCTTCAGGAAGGAGTGCGTGGCCGGGAGGTTCTCGCAGTTGGTGCCCTCCTGCTGGTACAGGTACGGCACGGCGTCCAGCCGGAACCCGTCGATGCCCAGGTCCAGCCAGAACTTGAGGGCCGAGATCATCTCCTCCTGCACGGCCGGGTTCTCGTAGTTCAGGTCCGGCTGGTGGGAGAAGAAGCGGTGCCAGTAGTACTGCTTGCGGACCGGGTCGTAGGTCCAGTTCGACGCCTCCGTGTCCACGAAGATGATCCGCGCGTCCTGGAACTGCTTGTCGTCGTCGGCCCAGACGTAGTAGTCGCCGTAGGGGCCATCGGGGTTCTTCCGGGACTCCTGGAACCACGGGTGCTGGTCGCTGGTGTGGTTCATGACGAAGTCGATGATCACGCGCATGCCGCGCTGGTGGGCGGCGTCGACGAACTCGACGAAGTCGGCCAGGTCGCCGAACTCGGGGAGCACGGCGGTGTAGTCGGAGACGTCGTAACCGCCGTCCCTGAGCGGTGACTTGAAGAACGGCGGCAGCCAGAGGCAGTCGACGCCGAGCCACTGCAGGTAGTCCAGTTTGGCGGTGAGGCCCTTGAGGTCACCGACGCCGTCGCCGTTGCTGTCCTGGAAGGAGCGGACGAGGACCTCGTAGAAGACGGCTCGTTTGAACCAGTCCGGGTCCCGGTCCTGGGCCGGTGTGTCCTCGAAGGTGTCCGGTACGGGCTCGTTGACGATCATGTTGTGGGGGACCCTCCGATCTGCGGGGTGGACGGTCGCAGAACCGTGCAGACATGCGCGGGCGTCCGGCCCGGCTCGAGGCGCACATAGTTGGCCCTGCCCCAGTGGTAGGTCTCACCGGTGAGCTCGTCGCGCACCGGCACCGACTCGTGCCAGTCCAGGCCGAGTTGCGGCATGTCCAACGAGACCGTCGCCTCCTGGGTGTGGTGGGGGTCGAGGTTGGCGACCACCAGAACCGTGTTCGAACCCTGCCGCTTCGAGTACACGATCACCTCCTCCTTGTCCGAGTGGTGGAAGTGCAGATCACGCAGTTGCCGCAGGGCCGGGTTCTCGCGGCGGATGGTGTTGAGGCGGGTGATGAGGGGGGCGATGGTGCGGCCCTCGCGCTGGGCGGTGTCCCAGTCGCGGGGTTTGAGCTGGTACTTCTCGCTGTCGAGGTATTCCTCGCTGCCTTCGCGCAGGGGGGTGTTCTCGCACAGTTCGTAGCCGCTGTAGATGCCCCAGGTGGGGGAGAGGGTGGCGGCGAGGACGGCGCGGGTCTCGAAGGCGGGGCGGCCTCCGTGCTGGAGGTAGGCGTGCAGGATGTCAGGGGTGTTGGCGAAGAAGTTGGGCCGCATGTAGGAGGCGGCGTCCCCCGTGAGTTCGGTGAGGTACTCCGTCAGTTCCTGTTTGGTGTTGCGCCAGGTGAAGTACGTGTAGGACTGCTGGAAGCCGATCTGGGCGAG